>NZ_CP139286.1:2151765-2459160 GCF_034067285.1 Acinetobacter pittii | reverse complement strand
TTTATTACAACGTGCTTTAAATCTGCTGAATAAAGAGGGAAAAGAAGGTTGGCCAAATCTTGTTATAGATGGTCAATATGGTCCTCTTACTTTTCAAGCTCTTAAAACGTATTTAAACAAACGCCATAAAGAAGGTGAAAAGGTATTAGTCCGTGTTCTAAATATTATGCAAGGGCAGCGCTATATCGAAATTACAGAGAATAATCCAAAATATGAAGATTTTTTTTATGGTTGGATATTAAACAGAGTAGCGGTCTAAAAATTGTAATTAGATAAAAATATGTTCATAAATCAAAAGATTTGAAAAGCCTAACCATGAGTTTAGGCTTTTCAAAATATAATATATCGAGTAAAGATTTATTGGGTGATAAGTAAAACTGCAAGAAGAAAGAAAATAGCACCACTAATTTTATTGAGAATTGAGAAATTATTTCCCGCCAACATTTTCTCTTTGAAAATAGAAGAGAAATTTGCGTAGACCAAATGAATTAAAAAACCAATGAAACAAAAGGTTAAAGAGAGAATTAAAAATTGATTTAAAATTTCTTTCTTGATATCAATAAATTGAGGGAAGAGTGCAATAAAAAATACGATTGTTTTCGGATTAAGTAAAGAAGCGAGCAGGCCTTCATAAAATAGTTTAGATTTACTTATAACTTTATTGTTTTGTTGATCAGTCATTAACTCTTGTGAAGGAAGCTTTTTCGTAAAGTTTTTATATCCTAGATACATTAAATAAAATGCACCAATAAATTTTAAAACCGTAAAAATAGTAGGGTTACTGGTAATAATAAGTCCTACACCACTGGCAGAAATTACCGCAATCACAAACATACCAATAATTAAGCCGCTAATTCCAAACAAAGCAGTTTTAACACCATAATTAATTGAATTTGTGACAGTAAATAAAACTCCCGGTCCTGGGCTTAATAAGGTAAGAAATGCAATTGTTATAAACACTAAAAGACCGCTCACGCTGATATATCCTATTTATCAATTGAGGCAAAAAATGTGTGGTTACTTTAAATGAGAAAATAAACGGTGTATACAGAAGGTTATGTCTATTTTAGGGTTAAATAGATTAAATATTTAAAATATGCATTTATATAAAAGTTAAAAGCAACATAAACATACAACCCTTAAAATTAAGCATGGTAGTATGCTAGACCTATACCTCAAGAAATATATAGTATGACGAAAAAAGAACGGCAGTTTAAATCTGGCGAATTTCAATTTTCCTTTTTATCGTTTAAATATTGGGGTATATGGTTTTTAGCTTTTATTCTGATGTTATTTGCGATGTTACCTTGGGCTATTCAATGGCGTCTCGCAGATCTTCTTTCAAAAATCGCTTGGAAATCTCTAGGTTCAAGACGCAAAACTACGCTACGAAATCTGGAAGCTTGCTTTCCTGAAAAAACATCTCTTCAAATTGAGGCAAAAGCTAAACAGGTTTTTGTTGATACCTTAACGGGAGTATTTGAAGCGTTAAATGCTTGGTATTGCCCGAACTGGTTTAAAAGCCGTGTTCATATAGATGGTTTAGAGAATTTAACTAATAATCAGGAAAATGGCGTACTGCTATTGGGTACTCATAGTACACTTTTAGATGCAGGCGGAGCCGCGTGTACCTTATTTTTTAATATGGACGTAGTTTACCGACCTCAGAATAACCCATTTTTAGATTTTCTGATTCATCGTAGTCGTGCGAGAGTGTATAAAAACCAGATTGCTCGAGACAACATGCGTGGACTCATCCAAAATCTTAAACATGGCCATGCAATATGGTATAGCCCAGATCAGGACTTTGGCTTAAAACAAGGTGTCATGGCATCATTTTTCGGTATTCAAGCTGCTACTGTTACAGCACATCGCAGACTGATGGATATCTCAAAAGCAGCAGCAGTGCCTTTGTATTTTTATCGAAGTGGCGATATTCGTAACCCTCAATACCATGTGTTGGTAGAGCCAAAATTAGAAAACTTCCCGAGTGGCTGTGAAGTCAGTGACGCTGAAAGGGTAAACAAGATTATTGAGAATCAAATTCGTATTGCCCCTACACAATACATGTGGTTTCACCGACGGTTTAAGACACGTCCTGCTGGTGAAAAGAAGTTTTATTAAGGATAAAGAGACATAGAATTTTTGTTGCTTTAATTATGTTGAATATCGATTGCAAATGATTTTGAAGCGTGTATTATCGAGCATAACTAACAAAATATTCTTGTCATCATAAATTTCTCTTTTCGTAGTTTTATTTATAATCCTTCGGTTTTCAGTCATTTAAGTTTTCACGTCTATTTTTTAGTTAAATTGGTTTCCCCAATAATAAGTTATAATATTTTAAAGATTCAGGATTAAAACATGTCTAATTCTACTGGTACAGTAAAGTGGTTCAATGAAACTAAAGGTTTTGGTTTTATTGCGGCTGACGAAGGTAAAGATATTTTTGCTCATTTTACCGATATTCAAACACAAGGTTTTAAAGTTCTTCTCGAAGGCCAACGTGTTGAGTTCACTGTAGTACAAGGTAAAAAAGGGCCACAGGCTTCAAATATTGTTATTCTTCAAAACTCATAATTAAATAAAAATACTTTATTGAATTTAAATAAATTTTTAAATAAATTATATTTAAACATATAGTATTTGCGAAAACCCACTTAAATTTGTGGGTTTTTATAATTTTAATCTCAAATTGTATTTAAAATAAAAGAGAAGTATCAAAATAATTGTTTAGAAGAGCTTCATTAATTTTATGTTATAATATGATTTATTAAATTTTTGGTATTAAAATGGATATTTGTATTGGCGGTATTTTTGACGGTCAAAAAATAGAAAATAATAAAGATACTTTCAAAGTGGAAGATCATTATTCAGATCATAGTTCTCAGTATGTTAAACAACACTTTCATTTATTTGGAAAAATTCTTTCTTTCTGGGTATGTGAGGATATAGATTTAGCACAAGCAACAAGAAGAGCAGAGCAAATTTTAGAAAAAAAGAAATACTGTAATTAAAGTTAAAACAAAATAGCCTAACTATATTATTGTAAATAAAAGATGTTCTAACTATTAAGTTCAATTGAAAAATTCTACTCTCTTAAAGTGATGTAAATTATTTACAATAATATAGTATTGGTTACATATTTTAAACAATTATTGAGTAGTCTTTGCTTATAAAGCTACTACATTAGGCTTAAGCTAAAGTTGTTTTATTTATTGCGCAAATAAAACAAAACCCATTTTAATAATATATTTTATTAAAATGGGTTCTTTATCCAGACGGTCATCTTAAATTCAATATTCATAATTAATAGAAATATTCATTGTTATAAGCCTCTCTTAAGAAAGGAAAACATTTTAAATGTTAAATGCAGTACACCCTAATATTTGCTTTGTCGGTAGTAGTAATTTAGCTTTGGCTTTAATAGGAGGGTTAGTTTTAAAGGGATTTAAAAAAGAAAAAATACATCTGATTGAAGAGAAAAATATTAATCATACAAATGCTTTAAAGCAAAATGAAAATGGATTAAAGAAAGCTGAAATTGTTGTATTGCTATTAGAGCCTAAACAGTTAAAAGAAATACTTGTACCCCTTAAAAAGGTGTTAGCAAATAAAATCATTGTTTCTATGATGGCAGGGGTTGATATTGCGAACTTAGCCCGTTTTACGGGTTCAAAAAAAATTGTACGTGTGATTTCAAATCCGCCTGTGCTTACCCATACGGGTACGCATGTACTTATTGCTTCAGAGCAAATGGATCAACTCGATAAAGACGTAATTGAAACACTGTATTCTGCAACGGGACAGACTTTTTGGGCGCCCTCTGAAACGCAAACCGATGCAATTATTGCACTTTCTGGTTCGGGTCCAGCTTACTTTTTCTATATTTTAGATAGCATGATAAAGACAGGAGTTTCTTTAGGGCTTGATAAGCAATTTGCCCTAGATTTAGCACTCCAAGCGGCCAGTGGTGCAGTTGAAATGGTTCGTAAAAGTAATGTTCCACCTGCAGATCTGTGTGGGAAAGTGACTTTGGCTAACGGAATTACAGAATCAGCTCTAAGAATGTTTGAGCTAGGAAATCTATCCGATGATATACGTTTAGCCATGAAGGCCGCATATCATCGTAGTAAAGAAATCACTTCTGAAATTATTACAGAGGTTAATTAACGCTTTTTGCGCAACTTAGGCCTTTAAAAAGTATTCCCAAATAATGAAACCTAAGCCAAACCCAATAAAAGAGTAGAGAGTAATAATAAAGAATACAAAACTGGCCTTATTTTTTTTCTTCAAAATGTTCATGGCGATGCCTCCAATTCAGATTAATTACATTTTGAAGAAGTGGAGGCTGTAATCATAGATACAGAATTTTTTAAAAAAAATATAACAGAGTCTAGATCTGTTATATTTTTTAGCTTCTCTACTAATAAAAATTTTAAAATCAATGAATTAAATAATTGTCTTTAACTGTTTAATGCATTTATTCAATTAACATTAAATCTGCTGTATTGGCAGATTTGAGGGGACGTAGGGCAAAGGTCGAACGGGTGTGTCGAATTCCTTTAATCGAGTAAAGTTTCTTCCTTAAAAACCGTTCGTAATGGTCAGCATCTTTGACCGCCACTTTAACCAGATAATCATAGTCACCTGTAACGAGATGAGCTTCAACGACTTCAGGTATGTCAGCTAATGCTTCGCTGAAATTCTCTAGCATTTCATCATCGTGGCGCTCTAAAGTAATTTCAATAAAAAAGACTTCATGAATCCCAATCGCTTTGGGGTTTACGTTTACCGTATATCCTTCGATAATTTTTAAAGTTTCCAGGCGTTTTAGTCGTGTCCAGCATGGAGAAGATGAAAGACCGACTTCTTCGGCCAATTGAGCAACGGTTAAACGGCCATTTCCACGTAATGCAGATAAAATTTTCCGATCTATACGATCTAGTACGTATTCTGTTCTGTTCAAAATATAAACCAAAGAAGAATCTTCTGATAAATCTAAATATACTTCATTTTTATGCTGTGAACATTTAAAAATATTAAAAAATACAGGAAACATTTTGAGCAAAAGGTACATACACTATTTCTATGCATCAAACCTTCCTGGATAGAGGTTGAGATGGAGCAAAGAGCACTGTTTCAGTAAGGGTGACTAAACAGTGCTCTTTGCGGATTTCTTATAAATTGTTAAATCGATTTTGATGAATGGACAGAACCTATTAAAACAAATTAAATAATAACTTTTATTTATTAATTGAAGAAAAACTAATCATTATTTTTTATCTAACTTTTCCTTTATGTTAATTTCATTGCATATAGGAGCAAGGTTATGATCACCCAGCACGATATAAACCAAAAACAATACCAAAATAAATCTATCGATTATTTAAACAGCCAAGCTCATTCTCAAGGAATTGAATTTAATAAATTTATTAATGAAGTTCAGAAAATTGAAAAGGCTGTGGTTCTTGATTTAGGCTGTGGTGGTGGTCATGTCTCGTATAATGTTGCTCCACATGCTGACCTTGTTTTTGCTTACGATCTATCTCATGAAATGTTAGACACTGTGTCTAAGGCTGCCAGTCAACGCAAGTTAAAAAACATCTTTGTGCAGCAGGGCATTGCTGAAGATATGCCTTTTAGCGATCATCAGTTTGATGTGGTCATTAGCCGATATTCAGCTCATCACTGGCAGCATGTTCCGGCGGCTATGAAAGAAGTGAATCGTGTGCTTAAGCCTGATGGTATTGTTATTTTTGTAGACATTATCAGTTCTAGCTCGCCAATATTAGATACGTTTTTACAGACCATCGAAACCATTCGAGACCCAAGTCATGTACGAAACTATAGTGTCAAAGAGTGGGTGTATTTCATCGAAGATGCAGGCTTTGACTTGGTGGGCTTAGATAAACAAACGCTTGCGTTAGACTTTGATAGTTGGGTAAAGCGTATGAAAACGCCTGAAGATCAAATCAGAACTTTACGCTATTTACAGGAAGGTTCATCTGACCTTGTGAAGAAATATTTCAAAATTCAAAATGATGGTAGCTTTGAAAGCCATGTGGGTTATTTTGTCTTTAAGAAACTAGGATTTTAAAGCGCTGAAATGAGTAAGGGTTTTAGTAGTGTAGAAATCAATTAAATACTGCTAAAACTCTTTTCTTGAATAACTTGGATTATATTAAAGATCGCTATAAAACAAATTTAATATTATTTTTTGATAAAAATTAATCACCCAATTTTATTAAGGTGATTAATTATTCAAAAGAGAAGAGGTTTTATCCTATTTTCTTTATTATTAATAGACACTTATAAATAATTATTATTTAATACGCCCGCAATATTATCACTAATACTTTTAATAACTTTTTCGGGGAAATAATGCGTAATTTTTTAGTAACGATTTTCACTTTATTCGTAGCAACATCAATTTATGCTGCTCAAGAGTCTAGAAATCTTTTAGAGCAAACACAGTGTGAGAAAGCAGTAGAGCTACATGGTTTTTTAAGCCGTGCTCAACTTGATTGCAACTATCACTATTATTCAGAAGAGTTAAAGGATGCTGCTGCAAAATGTACTAAACATGATCTTGGCGAAAAATACGGTAGAGAAGTCATGAAATTTGGTATGAAGGAGTTTGAAGAGCGCAAGAAAGAGGACACTCAGGGCCACTTTTGTCATAAGGTTTTAAAAGAGTTTCCAAAATATATTAAACAATAAAAAATAAGGTTTTAAAAACCGATTCTAGCAAGCCGATAAAATGGATTTAATTGTTCATTTTATCGGTGTATTACCAAATATAATCTGCCAATTAGATTAAAATAAATTTTAAGAAGCTCTGTAATATAAAAAATATCTAATTTTGGCTCTATTAGTAATCATATTTTAGTTATGAAAATTATTAGCAGATGAAAAATATCTCTTTAACTCTATTTTAAAATTTTCCCATAGTGCCTCAGTCTCTAATTCTGAATAGTCTTCTAATGCCATCTCTAGTTGACCTTCGTATGAGTAAATTAAGAAACGCAATTCTTCTTTTTCTAAGTAAAGATTTATGGAAAAAATATTTTGAAAAAAGGAATATATCTGATCTTTATGATTCACGGTATTTATATGCTTAAAAATATAATTTTCCAAAACTTTCGTTGTTACTTTATCTATCAAAGTTTCACTAAATTCATTTCTTTCAGTTAGTCTGAAGTATTGTAAAACTTGCTCAGTATTTGATAAAAAACAGATGTCTAAAGCTAGCTCATTTGTTGGATCATCTTCTAGTGCATGCATGGCCCAGTCCTGAATTTCTTCAGGTGTGATTAATTTTAAATCTAGCTCCAATTTTAATTGAAATTTATAACTGTTAGACATTTATATAACCTAAATTTATTACATGATATTTAGAGGAACTAAGAGCAGCATCTTTCAATATACTTTCATATTTAAGAAAACTAGATAAAATTTTCATTCCATTTTTTGTCTAAGTCTTTTAAATCATTATATGCTTTTTCAAAATCGCTCAACGGAAAACTTAAGCGAGGAGCGTAAGGAGAGGTTTCCCAGACTACGGATGTCACAACATCGTGAATATGCGTAAATGCACGTCCAAAACGAGCCCATACGACTTGATCTGCTGAAACAACTTGTTCAACCATAACCACATTGCACACTAGATCTAAATCATCAGGGCAAACTAAAATTGGAACTACTGTTGAAATAGTTTCATTTTCGTAAGCTTCTGGTTTAAGAAGTTGCCATGCATTACTTAATGCCAAATTACTATCATAATCATATAACCAACCTTGAGCTGGAACTAAGCTTTCTGCGAGATCAGTAATGTGGGTATTTTGATGCACCCATATATTTAATGGAATATTATCAATTGCAAGAATAGGGAATGGTTTTAAATTACCACTAGCATCTTTTATGCATCCCTCAATTGAATGTTCATTTTGAAGAGTAGCTGAGATAGTATTCATATTTATAAGTTAATGTGAGTTAAGCAAATATAATATATTCTATTAAATAGATTAATGATTCTAATCCAATGAAAAATAATATTTATTCAATTATTTTCTATCCAATATCACATTGACACTCTAAACCCCTCCGATTATCCTTTGCCTGCTGGCCACATTGCCAGTCGGTTTTAGCAGGCCGTATTTACCCAACGCACACGAAAAAGTCTCTCTTTTTTGTGGGCATCCCTACGTGTCTCCCTCTGCGGCGGAACGGGAGGGGGACATCTTCGGATGTGCTGGTTTTTGGGTAAATCAGTCTGCTAACCCCTTTTCGTTTCGCCACCATAATCATTTAGCAGTGATGTGGCGAAACTTCTTTATTACCCAAAGGAGTCCGCTCATGCGTACTATTTCTTTTTTATTGGCCTACGCCAAAGTCTCTCTATTCATACCGCTTGAACAGTCCTTAAAACGGTTTAATCGACTCTAGGTTTTTTCTACGCCTTAAGAATCTAAAACACAGCAACTATAAAACTTGAGATAGGTCAGCACGCCATTTTGTGCGGCTTTTGCATGCCTGTTTTTAGCACTCATTTTAAGAGTGACGGCATTTCTATCTCTTTTATATACAACAAAAAATTATTTTAAGCGGTATATCTATGCCAAATTTACAATCTTCCTTTACAGCATTAAAAGTGCTTCACACAGCAAAAGATTTATTTAATCAAGATGGGTTTCAAAAAATCGGTGTTGATCGAATTATTGCCGAAGCACAAGTGTCTAAAACTACGTTTTATAAAATCTTCCATTCAAAAGAACGGCTCATCGAGATGAGTCTTACTTTTCAAACCGATGCACTCAAAGTAAAAGTACTTTCAATTTTCAATTCCTACAATGAACAAATGGTGCTCGATAAACTGAAGGAGATTTACTTTCTACATGCCAATTTAGATGGTTTTTACCGTTTGCCATTTAAGGCAATTTTTGAAATTGAAAAGCTTTATCCAGTTGCCTATAAAATTGTGGTCGACTACAGAAACTGGTTTATTAATGAAATATATAAGCTGCTTTTAACGCTCAAATCGACCGCTTCGGTCCAAGATGCCTATATGTTTTTATTTATGATTGATGGGGCGATGGTGCAGCTTTTAGACAAAAATGGTGTAGATGACAGAGCACGGTTATTGGATTATTTCTTTTTAAACTTGGCTTAATCAGATAAAAACTTAAAAAAAGCCCCAACTCAGGGGCTTTTTTTTCAGAATGTTTAACTTAATGACACAGATTTTGCAGAATGCATTCCTTCAAAATATTGGACCGCAGGTGAGCGAGCCATATAAGCTAAAGCTTGCGCGGTGTCTCCCTCATGAAGCGGGTTAAATTTTGGAGAAGCCCATCTTAAGGTCGCTTTCCATAAATATTTTATGGTCGGTAAGTTGTCTGAGCGAGTCGCAGTTTTTTCAAATTCACGAATAATTTTGAAGTAGCCACGGCGCATTAGTTTTTGAATATCCTCATGCTCTAAATCCTGCTTACCTAGACTACGGGCAAAGTCAGCAAGGAAGTAAATAAACAGTGGGAAAACCGCCGCCATAATCACTTGGCGCGACACATAAAAACCAAATTTATTTGTTAAGAGATGCTCAAATAAATCGTAAGCAACACAGCGATGTTCAACTTCTTCAGCCAAATGCCAACGGAACAAATCTGCCATAGCAGGGTCGGCTTTGTCCCACGTCTTACTGTCGAGTGTCCACTGGCCAATGGTGCCGGTAAAGTGTTCGATTGCGGCAATCACACCTACTCGGAAAAGTAGCCAATATTCATCTAGCTTTTCACCTTTTAAAAAAGGCATGCCTAAAGGTTTGTCACCCAATAAAATGTTAAAAACAAAATGGGCACGGTTGAGTGTCTCTTGTATGTCGTAGCCATTTTCACGCAAGAAATCTTGAGCTTTTTCATGAGCACGTGCATGGGCCGCTTCTTGGCGGACAAAGCCGATGACTTCTTGTTTTAATGTTTCATCGGTAATCAAGGGCAGGGTTTTATTAAACACGCGGCAAAACCAAAACTCACCAGCCGGCAAGAGCATGTTAATGCCATTGGCGACATGAGAGCATAGAGGATCATTTGGCATCCAGCAGACGGATGACTCCGCAAAATCAAAATGTACTTTTCTTGCTTTAAGCTGATGATTCCCTGTGAGCATATCCGTCACCCTATTCATAATTGTTTATTTAATGCGAATGGGTCATTTTTAGCATTCAGTCAACTTAATCACCATGTGCTTAAGGGACAAAAATATCCCTTGAATGGTTTGTTCAGATAAAAAGCATTGTCACTTCGTGTTTTTGAAGCTTATGCAATAAAAAAGGCTCCTTAGTAAAAAGGAGCCTTCATTTTTATCATTTAGGCCTAAAATAATTTAAGCCTGCTCATTTATTTTTATAGTGAAATATTTTAATTATAAATGACCACGGTGAATAACTCGCCGTGCTTCAAGCCTAGATTGCTTGCCATTGCTCTTTAACTTCTTCTGAATTTTTATTCAGAATGACTTGGTTTTCTTTCACTTCCCCAATCCATCCAGTAGGGATAAGGTGATGTTGGCCACTTTCATCTCGGGTGAGTTTGAGTTGGTTCTCACCATCAAGATGATCGACAGTTCCTACTTTTGTGCCACATGAAGCAATGACATCAGCATGTTTTTTAATATCATTAATATTTAAAGTATTCATTTTGGACCTCTTCTTTGGAAATAGAAAAACGGTAGAAACTAAATTACTTTAAATAATCGCTTAAATGTTGGGTTTTTAATAAACCTTACATGATCGGATTATAAGTTCACTTAATAGGAATATTTGGATAACAATGAAATAATTGGATATAAAACTAATATTATTTTTCTTTTTATTACAATTTACGTGTTTATTTAAACAGAAATGTTTAGTTATGGTTGAGTTAAGTCTTATAAATAATTATTTGCAATGAATATCAAAATACCTATAAACATGACGATTTTGAGTATCTTAAATGAATTTGAAACTGCCTCAGCTGAGGTTAAAAGTAAGCTGCGTATTAGTTTGCTCTATCAATTAATCAATGTAGCGAAAAATTTACCTCATCCAGCTTCGGGGCAGACTTATCAACGTTGGCAACTTTTTGGGCAGATTGCTGGGGTTGATTTAAGTCTAGCTAAGCTTTTTGAATCTCATTGCGATGCCATAAGCATTTTAAATGAATTGGGTTGTCAACAAGAAATGGATAACAAGACTTGGGCGGTTTGGGCAGCCGATGGCGGACCAGCGCCTTTGCAAGTTACTAATGACTTTTGTAATGGCATTAAACCGTGGTGCTCTGGCGCGGAATTTATCCAAAAAGCTTTAATGAGTTATAAAGATCAGCAAGGGCAGGCGCAGCTTTGTATTGCCGACTTAAGTCATCCATCTATCACTACCGATTTAAGCCATTGGCATGCTGTAGGCATGTATGCAACACAGACCGCGCAAGTAACTTTTAAAAATACGCCTGTTACGGCAATTGGTCAGCCAAATAGTTATTTAAAACGCCCAGGTTTTTGGCATGGCGCAGCAGGTGTTGCTGCGTGTTGGTATGGTGCTGCCGTGCGCTTAGCGGGTTATTTGCAAGAAAGTTGTCAGGCAAATCCTAATCCGTATAAAAAATTGTATTTAGGTGAGGTCGCTCAGCAATTGGAAATCACCAAACAATATTTTCAATATGTTGCCGAGTTGATTGACCATAAACCAACGCTAAGTCATGAACGGGAAATACGCATATTACGTGCCCAAACAGAACAATGTTGCCTGAGCGTTATTGAACGAGTAGGGAAAGCTTTAGGCGCGCGTCCTTTTTGTGAAGATGCAACCTTTGCTCAGCTCATGGCAGATTTGCCTGTGTTTATACGACAAAGTCATGCTGCTTTTGACTATGAGCAAATTGCAGAACTCTGTGTGTCGGAGCAAAGCCTATGGGAACTTTAAAACATCCTTTGGTTGAAGACCGCGTTATTTTTGGTGAGGGCACGGCCAAAGAGCAATGGTTAAATACATTTAAAGATCATCCGTTAGCGCCTTTAGATCTTGAGTTATTTCGTTCTAAAAGGGTGGTGATTGTCGCCCCACATCCTGATGATGAAGTGCTTGGCTGTGGCGGGTTAATGCAGCAACTGATCACATTGAATTGTAAAATAGTGGTTTTAGCTGTGAGTAACGGCACACAAAGCCATCCTAACTCTACAAAATATCCTCCAGATCAGCTCAATATTCTTCGTCCGCAAGAAAGCTTGGCGGCCTTAAATTGTCTAGACGTAGCAGAGTCAACCGAGCATATAGAGCTTAATTTGTTAGATGGTCAGATTCATTTGCAAACCGAGCAACTCTGGCAGTGTCTAGATCAGATGGTGCAAGCCAACGATATTCTAATTTGTAGTTATGAACTTGATGGACATCCAGACCATGAAGCAGTCGGTAAAACCGTACAAGCCTATGCAACTGCTAAGCAACTCCTATGTTTACACGTATTGATTTGGGCTTGGCATTGGGCAAAGCCTTTAGACCCACGAATTGATTGGCACCGAGCAAAAGCGTATTCCTTAACACAAGAACAGCTAACTAAAAAATATCAAGCAATTTTGCAGTTTAAAACCCAACTAGAAGCAGATGAAAGCACGGGGAATGCCGCAGTGCTATCTCCGAGTGCGATTAATCGTTTTTTAATGCCTTATGAGGTTTATTTGAGTGATTCATTCTCGCATGTACTTTGAAGATTTATATCGTCATAACAGTGATCCATGGGGCTATGACGCTCACTGGTATGAAGCACGTAAAAGACAAATTTGTCTCGCGCTGCTGACAAAGCCTCGCTATCCAAAAGTGCTAGAAGTCGGCTGTTCAAACGGACATTTAAGTTTTCATTTAGCGCAAAGAGCTGAGCAATTGGTATGTATAGATGTTTCTGAGAATGCTGTTCGTTTGGCTTCAGAGCGTTTAAAAGAATTTGGGCATGTTGTTGTTGAAAATAGAAAAATACCCGAAGACTACTCAATTCAAAAATTTGATCTGATTCTAATTAGTGAGATGGCCTATTACTTATCGAAGGATGAGTTACATCAGTTTATTGAAAAGTTAAAACATAGTTTAAATGATGACGGTGAAATTTTGTGTTGCCACTGGCGTCATGAAATTCAAGATTTTGAGTTGAACGCTGAGCAAGTCCATCAAGCTTTTCAGCAACATTTTCCATTTCATCACTATCTCAGCTTAACCGATCCAGATTTTATGATTGATCTATGGACGGCGAACACTTCCTCTTTAGCACAGCAGGAAAAACTAAGATGAAAATAGGTATCGTCATTCCCGCGCATAACGAAGAGTACTATTTATCTGCCTGTCTGCAATCTATTCAGGTGGCGATCGATAACATCAGTGGTTATGACGTAGAAGTGCTTGTTGTACTCGATAGCTGTACAGATCAGTCGCGTTTGATCGTACAAAGCCATCAAATCAATTGGATTGAATGCGACTATGCATGTGTTGGGCAAGCAAGAGACTTAGGTATTCGCCATTTAATTGAAAGAGGGGTCACATGGATTGCTTGTACCGATGCAGACACCGTCGTCAGCCCTGATTGGCTGCGCTATCAAATCCAGCATCAACCTACAGATGCAATTTGCGGCACTGTAACGCTCGATGATTTTAGTCATCTCTCTATCACTAAACGGCAAAAATATTTAGCACACTATAAAGATGAGATGGACCATGCGCATATTCATGGAGCAAATTTAAGTTTTAGTGCAGAGGTCTACCTTTTGGTCGGTGGCTTTGAGCCTATTTCATGTCATGAAGATGTATCTTTAATCAAAAAATTGCTCAAGCATTGTTGCAATATTACTTGGAGTAATCTGGTGCGAGTCACAACGAGCAGTCGCTTAAATGGGCGTGCGCCGCAAGGATTATCGTATTTTTTAAATAATCTCTAATGACTTAAAGCATGACCTCGCCCAATATCAAAATATTCTTTAAATTTTTAGGGTCATATTTAATATTGATGATGCTACCGACTTTATATTTTAGGTTGGATCTACTTTATATAATCGGACTGAACCATAAACTTAAGAAGCTTTAAAATTAAATTTAAGCAGGGTATATAACTTAGTTGTTGTATTTATGACTACATATGTAAACAAACCTTATGATCAAATGCCTTAGCCCTTAAAATTAGTGAAAATAAAGTGTTAAGGTGTATAGGTTTGGATTTTTTAAATTTTTTTCGTGATATTCGGGGTGAGTTAAGCCAATATCCTTGGCTAGAGATGTTTGTTTCACTCACTATTTTGATTTTATTTGCAGCGATCGCAAATTTTATTGCCAAACGCATTATTGTTCGGGGCGTTCGTCATTTAGTTACAAAGCTCAAATCACCAAATCAGTCTATTTTTGCTCAGCATAGCGTTATACAGAAATTTGCAAATATTGTTCCTGCTGTTGTGATTATGAATGGTATTGCAACAGTGCCTCATCTATCTCCAAAGTTTATTACTTTTGTAGAGATGGCTGCACAAGCCTTTATTTTCTTAACTTTGGCGCTTACGGTCAGTGAAATATTAAATATCTTTAACCTTATTTATCAACGTAACCCAAAATCTAGAAATAAGCCAATTAAGGGTTATTTACAGCTGGTTAAACTCATTTTATTTGTGGTTTGTGGTCTCATGATTTTGGGAACATTCCTTAAAAAGGATGTGTTCACTTTACTTGCAGGCTTCGGGGCGATGGCAGCAGTATTAATGCTGGTTTTCCAAAACACTATTTTGTCATTAGTCGCGAGTGTCCAAATCGCTTCTTATGACATGGTGCGTATTGGCGACTGGATTGAAATGCCATCTCTAAATGCTGATGGTGATGTGATTGATATTTCATTGCATACAGTGACTGTTCAAAATTTTGATAAAACCTATACCACTATTCCAACCAATAAACTCGTTACCGATACTTTTAAAAACTGGCGAGGCATGAGCAATTCGGGTTGTCGCCGTATGAAGCGTTCACTCTTTCTTGATCAAAGCAGTGTACATTTCATGACTGATGACGAGCAGCAAAAATTAAAAGAGTTTTTATTATTAGACCAATATCTTGATGCGAAACAATCTGAAATTGAAGAGTTTAATAAGCAATTAAGCAATCAATCTCGTTATAACAAGCGCCGTTTAACTAACATTGGTACATTTAGAGCCTATGTTGAATTTTACTTGCGCCAGCACAAGGGCATTGCTCAAAAACAAACTATTATGGTTCGCCAGTTACAACCGACCAGCCAAGGTTTACCTTTAGAAGTCTATGCATTTACCAATACCATTGCATGGGTTTCTTATGAAGCAATTCAGTCAGATATTTTTGATCACTTAATTGCGATTCTTCCTGAATTTGGTTTACGCGTTTACCAAGCGCCTTCGGGTCATGATTTGCAAAGATTAACGACAGAAATGAGCCCAACTGAAGTTTAACTGCCATATTAAATGTAAAAGTTGTTTCACTAAAAGCTCTCACTTTGAGGGCTTTTTTAATTTTTGTATTGGTCTTGAACCTCCTCAATTTTAATGCATGTGTTAGAACTTAAAGAATCTTTGCCAGATCCACTCTTTTTCTATTTATATATTTTTATTGTTTAGCTCTATCGTGAGGCACAATACGTCGTGTCATCCACCAAAAGACTAGCGCTAACAAACTAACACTTGCACCTAAGGCACATACGCCAAACCATCCAGCATAGGCATAAGTCACTGTGGTACTGATTGCACCCAAACCACTACCGACTGCATAAAACAGCATATATAGCCCGACAAGCCGGCTATGCGCTTCTGGACGAGTACGAAAAATCATACTCTGGTTAGTCACGTGCAAAGCCTGTCCACCTAAGTCTAGCAATACGATGCCTATTACTAGTGCCCAAAGCGAGTAATCCATAAGTGAAAGTGGGCCCCAAGCGAGCAGTAATATTACGAGTGCTGCCACGCTTGTATGCTGAGCATATCCACGGTCGGCCCAGTAACCCGCACGTGCGGCAGCCAACGCGCCGACCGCCCCTACGAGTCCAAAAGACCCAATTACCGTATGCGAGAAGTTATATGGTGGCGCACTCAACGGTAATACCAACGCACTCCAAAAAATATTGAATGCCGCGAACATGAGTAATGCTAAAACACCGCGCACTTGTAGCACTTTTTCTTGGCGCAGCAGGTTTAACATGGATGCTAAAAGCTGCGGGTAGCGCATGCTAACAGGCTGAACATTTAAATGAGGCAAACGTTTCCAAAGGGGTAATGCAATCATGAGCATGATAATGGCGGCGCAAAAGTACACGCCGCGCCAACCCACCACATCACTAATTCCACCTGAAAATACACGGGCAAGCAGTAAGCCAATGAACACACCACTTTGTGCAGTACCGACTACATGTCCTTGTTCATGTGGGGCAGCAGCACTTGCAGCATAGGCAATAAGCCCTTGTGTCATGGCTGTGCCGAGTAAACCTACAGCAAGCATGCCTGCCAAAAGAACAATTGTAGAATGAGCAAAGGCAACTATTAACAATGCAGATATTAAAGCCAATAACTGCATAGCCATTAATCGCCGCCGATTTACAAGATCACCCAATGGCACTAAAAACACCAAAGCTAGGGCGCACCCTATTTGAGTGGCTGTAACTACACCGCCAATGGCGGCATGACTGACATTAAAGTCTCTAGCCAATATGTCGAGCAAAGGCTGTGCATAATAGACATTTGCTACGCTTGCACCACTTGCAATAGCAAACAGCGAAATTACCCCGCGAGGCATGCTTGAACGCAGTTTATTGTTGTCTACCGAAGATGTTGGAGATGCAAGAGAAGCTTTCATGACCCTAAATCCATTCAATCTAGTTTTAAAATGCAACTAGTTGAATATTAGACCTGCTAGTTTTAAAATGCAACTAGATAACTTATTTCGGATAATTTATAGGGAAATCTGATGGCCAACTCAACATTGTTAAAAGACGAGCCTTGTCCTGTTGCACGCTGCGTCAATCTCATTGGAGATCGGTGGTCACTGCTTATTGTGCGGGATGCTTTTGATGGAATGCGCCGTTTTGGAGATTTTCAGCGCAGCTTGGGCGTTGCGCGAAATATACTTTCTGACCGGCTGAAAAAGTTGGTGGATGCAGGTGTTCTCGAAATGCAAGATGCTTCCGATGGTACGGCTTATCAGGAATATGTGCTAACCCCTAAAGGGGAGAGTTTATTTCCTGTGATTGTTGCTCTACGTCAATGGGGAGAGCACAACCTATTTGAAAGTGGAGAGCGCCATTCTCTATTAGTTGATAAAAATACAGGTCAGCAAATTCCATTTATGGCACCCGTCTCAGCAGATGGAGAAGTGCTAAAAGCCTCTGATACTCAAGTGCAAAAGGTGAAATAAAATAAGTGAATAGAAAAATTAACCTTTTTTAACTTAAATTTAGGCTGATTAGTTGATAACCTTGCGCGTCAAATTAAGGTGAGATTATGAGATTTATATTCCTCTTTATAAGCGCAATTTCAATTCAATGTTATGCAGCATCCGAAGCTATGGAGCTTCATTACTGTGAAACTGTGAAAAAAGCAGCGAGTGGCGTGATGGATGCGAGACAACATGAAGTGCCAGCTAAAGAGTTACATGACATCGCCAATCATCTTGAAGAGCAACAAGCCAAAAAACTTTATCAAGAGCTTATCAAATCTGCATATTCTTCAAAGCTATTTGAAGACCCTCTTATCAAATCAAAAGCTGTCGAGAACTTCCAAACTACATGGCATGAACAATGTTTGGCAAAAGAATTAGCTAAAAATATTTGAGTGTTAGGGGGAAATGGCTAGCTTAGGTTGGAAGATAGCACTTTATTTCTTGCTTACCTCTTAGTTATAAAAAGCCCTTGGAATTTCAGAGGGCTTTTTGTTGTGTATAAGTTAAGATCAAATTATTTAACTATGTAAGATTAAGAAATTGGCAAGTTCATACTCTTCTGCATTTAAAAGTGTTGATTCGAGGTTAATTTCTTCTCGTTAACACTGGCTAAGCGCGGTAAAGAAGGAGAGAAGGTTTTAGTTCGAGTTCTTAATATCATGCAAGGCCAACGTTACATCGAAATTTGTGAGCGAAATCCCACGCAGGAACAATTCTTTTATGGCTGGATTGCTAACTGGATCGGCTAACATGAAAGTCTTCAATTGCAAGCGAACTAGATTGGCTTCATTGATTACAGTTCTGTGTATCCTGTTTTTAGGTTGCACAGCTCATACGATATCTACAAAAGTGCATGTCACTGTTTGTGTGCAGTGTGTGAATTAAAGTCTTTAGGAGAACGCTTTTTTATAGATGGGCGAATAAGTTAAATTGGCTTAAATTTTCTTTAAATATATTTAATTCTAGCTTTAGTATCTATAAGTTAATATAACGAGCTTTATTGTTATTTTCGTAAAAATAAAAAATAAAAATTGTTTTTAAGTTAATGTTTTTTAAAATTATATATATTTTATATTTACATTAATAAGATTGGATACAGATGTATGATTCATTATTAAATTTATATCATCTACTTTAAATAAGCTATTAACCCTTTGCGAAGAATATTCAACGAGCGGTATAAATATGGTTGATTGAAATAAAGAATAAATAACCCCAATCTTGAATTTACAAGTAGGGATATAGATTGGAAATGTGAAAAAGTTACCCATAAGTGGAAATACTCATGAATTAAGTTAAAGGATATTGGTATGAAAGCTATTTTAACGAAGAAACTTATTAGCTGTATCGCAATTAGTGGTGTTTTAAGCTTCAGTGCATTTGAGATTATGGCAGCGAATCAACAAACTATAAATGATGGGAAGAATCACTCTAAAATATTAAATGAAAAACATGAAAATTTGACTGATAGTCAAATTTTGAAGATATTAAGTACAGCTAATAATGGTGAAATTAAGCAGGCAAAAACTGCGTTGCCAAAACTAAAAATGGATGAAGCTAAGAAATATGCTGAAATGATGATTAAAGAACATTCAGCCAATGAAAAAAATGCACAAGCGTTGGCAAGTCGATTACAGTTGATTTCACAAACCAGTAATCTTAGTAAATCATTGCAAAATGATAGTGATAAAATTGTTAGTAAGCTTAATCAAATAACATCAGATACTGATAAAAATTATATGATGAGTCAAGTTAAAGTTCACCGTAAAGTTTTGATGATAATTGATAAGCAGTTAATACCAAACACGAAAAGTTCTGAATTAAAAAATATGCTCGTACAAACACGTGATGCTGTTGCGAAACACCTAAAAGCAGCTGAAGATATATTTAAAAATATGAAATAATATGTAATTATTATCTTTTAAAAATACTTTTAAAAAGCCTAGTATTAATTAACTAGGCTTTTTTAAATTGCATATACATAAAATCATAATTTCCTGTAAGGCTGTTTAAAACTAGAGTGTTATAGGTAATGTTTAATCTAGCGAAATATAATGATTATGGGATAAAGGATGATATAATTGTGAAGATTATTTGAATAAGAATTTTTATTGATGAGAAATAATTTCTTTAATTAATAACATCTCCTTACTTAATAGAGATATTTGTGAAACATAACTAATCTAAAGGTGGATTATAATAATTGTCAAGCGTATTTCAAAAGTTCTTTTAATATTCTAGCTCTTTTGAAAGACACTAGATTTTAAAATATAGGGAGTAAGAAAATGGTAAATACAAAACAATCAAATTCAGATGGTAATTATACGACTCAAAAAGAGCCATCTTCTAATGGTAATGTATCAAATAGCAAACCATTACAAGACATTTCATCCACAATTGATAATGCTCGTCCAGATTTAAACTCTCCACCGACTAATAACAATCATGTACCCGATATGAATGAAGGGGGAGAGAATTTGGTTGCTACAGGTGCAGGAACCTTGGGAGGAGCGGCGGTAGGTGCTGCATTTGGTGTTGTTGGCGGCCCTCCAGGTGCTGTTGTTGGGGGGATTATTGGTGGTGTGGTAGGGGCAATAGCAGGTAATGATATAGCTCAAACAAATAGCCAAAAAGATGATAGTAATGACTGGCAAGAAGAAGATAATTATTGGCGAGAAAACTATAAAAAAATGCCATATTATACTGAAAACAAGAATTTAGAATATGATCGTGATTATCGGGCTGCTTATCGTTTAGGTTATGAAAATCGTGTACATAATAATGCAGAAATTAATTTTTCCGAGGTTGAATCTAAATTGAAAACTAAATGGGATCAAGTTAAAGGCAGTTCACGTTTACAGTGGGAGGAAGCTAAATTTGCTGTAGAAGATGGATTGAAAAAAATTCATCCTTAATTCATTTAATACTTAGAAAGTCTCCTCAATGGGGGGAGACTTTGCGATAATATACTTTTAAGCTAATCTTTAATTTTAAGCCAATTTTTAATTTCAATATCAATAAAAACTTAATGATAGGTTTAATCATAAAATATTAATTATATTTTCATTATTCTTTAGGCATTTAAGTATTTAAACAATTAAGCGGGCACTCTTCATTTTTCTGCCTTCTTCTTGATAGTACTGTTCAAAAAGGGCATAGAAGGAGATATGGTTTTTTTCAGACCCAGGGTTAGCCTGTTGAGATTGTAATTCTAATAATTTTTTTGCGGCCCATTGTTCACACTCACTCGCAGTATCTGGAGTAGCTGTATAACGTTTACCTAAATAACAGACAGTGATGCGCCACGCGTCTCCGCGCTTAACCGGCTTTTGCATAATAACACTCCAAATTTCATGGTACTGCAATGGAAATATAAAGCGTTTTTTAATACGAATTTTGAATTGACCTATAGACAATAAATAAACCACCTAATCCTTTCGAATTAAGTGGTCTTTGAATTTTGGAGCGGGAAAGGAGATGAGAGCTTACTACTGTCACTTTCCTTCAATATTATTCTTGCCAATATGGTGGTGAACCATAAACTTCTGCAAAATAGTCAATAATTACTCTAATATTTAATGGCGGATGGCGAACATTGGGATAAATGGCTGCAATATGTTGTGGCTGAGGTTTAATAGAAGTCTCATATGCAGGTAATAGTTTTATTAATTCGCCATTTTTAAGTGCTTCACCAATTAACCAATCTGGAAATAAAACAATACCCATTCCATTGAGTGCCGCTGTCATTAAACTTTCAGCATTATTTGAAGAGAGCAGCGGATTAATCGGGTAGTGTATCCATTCCCCATTGGTTTCTTTTACTAACCAGCGGTTAGGGCCTTCAAAACCTTTATAAACTAGGCATTTGTGGTCATGTAATTCTTTAGGATCTTTGAGTGTCCCGTATTTAGATAAATATTTGGGTGAGGCAGCTAAATGATATTTCTGTGTTCCAAAAATACGTGCGTGAAAAGAAGAGTCTGTTAAGGTTCCAATACGAAATATTAAGTCAGTGCTTTCACGTAAAGGATCTATAAACTCATCAGTTTGAATTAATTCTATTTGAAGTTTTGGGTAAAGCTCCGATAGTCCAGTCAGCCACGGGGCAATATGACGTTGACCAAAAAAGACAGGCGCATTAATTCTAACTAAGCCTGATGGTTCAATGGTTTTATCTTGCAAAGCCTTTTGTGCTTCATCAAATTGTTCAGTAATTTTTTTGGCATATTCAAAAAACAATTTACCTGATTCTGTAGGGGTAATTGCCCGAGTATTCCGATAAAAAAGCTGCTGGCCTAACGCATCTTCTAATTGTTGTATTGTGCGAGAAATCATTGAGGCAGATACATCTTCTTTACGAGCCACAATAGAAAAGTTTTGAGCGTTATACACACTTATAAAAAAGCGAAGAGTACGAATATCTATCGAATTTGCTAAATTCATCTGTGCAATTTCTGCAAAAGTGATTCATGAATTATGCTGTTTTTTCGTTGAATTAACTACTCTAGTATTCGTTGCCTAGATAAGTTGAGGCAATGTAGATGCAAATTATATTACTACTCCTAACAATTTTAGGCGGAATGGGGTTGTCCGTTGAAGCTGGGCTTTTAGGTCCATTGGGAAAGGAAGTGGGTGAGTTGTGGGCAACTTTCAGTATTTTTGGAGTAGGGGCAGCCCTTACTTTTTTATTGATGTTATTTTTTAGTCCACGCAATAGCCCCTCATTTTTTAGTCTTCCATCATGGCAATTATTAGGCGGGGTATTAGGTCCTATCTATGTGATTATTCTTACTATTACGACACCTATTATCGGGATCGCCATGACAATGATTGGTATTTTGGCGGGGCAAGTTTTTAAGAGTCTCATTATTGACCATTATGGCCTGCTGGGTACGCCGCATAGAAAAGTTGATCGCAAGCGCGTTATTGCTCTTGTCTTTATTGTGATAGCACTTTCACTTGTAGCGACTGCATAAGAGGGTAACATGACTATTTTAATGATTTTATTAGCTGTAATTGGTGGTGCTTTACTGAGTGTTCAAGCTGCAATTAATGGTCAACTTGGAAGTAAAGTTGGTGTATTTAAGAGCGCATTTCTAACTTTCTCTGTAGGTGCTTTAATTACAGCATTACTTATTTTTTATTTTGAACCGAAGCAAAGCTTAACTTTATTAGACGTACCCAAATGGCAATTATTAGGTGCAATGTGTGGTGTGCCATATATTGTAATTATGGTTTTAGCCGTACAAAGAATTGGAGCAGCAGTTGCAACAGTTGCAGTTATTTTTGGTCAGCTCTTAATGAGCATACTGATTGATAACTTTGGCTGGTTTGGTAATGAAGTCCTACCTTTTTCAATTTATCGATTAGCAGCGCTCATCTGTTTAGGCATCGCGCTATATTTTATTTATTCGAGTAGTAAAACAAATCAGGTAGAAGCTTGAACGGGGTGTAAAAGCCCTTTATTAATTGTTACGTCTCGACGATTGTTATTATCTTTGAATATTAATTAAGTGTCAGACAATAAAAAAACCACCTAATTCTTTCGAATTAAGTGGTTTTTGAATTTTGGAGCGGGAAACGAGACTCGAACTCGCGACCCCAACCTTGGCAAGGTTGTAATAAATATTAAATAACAATGAGTTATATTTTAATGGAGCCGAAGTGGTGTCGAATAATTTTTTACAATTTTTTAGATGTCATCTGTACTTTTATTATAGACAGAATCAAACATGAAATAAAAATTTTTTGGTGAAGTAGCATTAGACTCCTTTCATGGTTTAAGTTATTAGAACTTTTCTATTTTAAGAAGTTTGTAAAATTTTACTGATATATTAGGTTTTTAAAATTATGTGTTATTTAAAAAATTTCTGGTCATGGATGGGTGTTAATTCTGGACAAATCCAAATATTGATTGCCATTATAGCTTTGCTTTTAGCTATTATTCCTATCCGCCATGCATATCAACAATTTAAGTTAAGTAATATTCAAAGAGCATTCGAGTTAAAGATTAATTTATTTAGTTTATTGACTGAAAATATTCAATTGATTAATCAATCATATGAAAAATTCAGTGAAATAATAAAAGAATATACAATTATTGTAGCCGAATTAAGAAGAAGAAATGATCCAGAACTTAAAAGACATGATGCTCTTCTGGAAAGATTAATCAAAATACATTCTAATATTGAAAATAATGCAACTAATTTGGCTTCTACAGCTCAATTGTTTAAAAGTAAAGTGATTGATATGGATAGGTTGGAAAATAATCTTGAAATTGTTTCTGGGATTATGGTAGATGCTGCCGGTTCCATAAATCAAGCGATGGGCATTGCAACAGAGATAGAGAATTTAAAAAGAGAAAAAGGAATTTAATCTGAGAGTGATTGCATTTATGAATAAAAGCGCTGAAAAGCGCTTTTAATTCTTTCTTCTCGACTGCCGTTGCTGCCTTTGAATATTCAAATTTTCAAGGATAGGAATAACTTCATTCGGATCGTAAAGATGTTTGCCATCAGTTCCTTTATTGAATGGACGAAGCTCATCAATAATCAATTTACGAGATAGGCTATAACGCTCCATTAACCATGCTGCAGTAACACGGTTAGGTATTTCCTCAGCTTTCATTTCAATGACTTTTCCAACATTGGGAATAATTTCATGAATAAATACCTGAGGTGGTTTTTCTGCTTCAACAACGACTATATATTTTCCCATACCTTTACCTATCTAATTACCCCTAAATACTGCAATGTTCTCAAGAGTGACCGCAGAGGGTCAGCTATACAGTCACTCATGTAGAACATTGCAGCTCTAAAATTGCTTTTACTTTCTCCAAGTCGTTTCTTTAAATTTCGCCTCATCAACCAAGTTGTCGATTTGAGACGGGTTTACATTGTCGTAGTAATGATTTATTAGGTTGCCGAACACAATCAGGGTTCGGGCTGAGGATGAGTGACGGAAGCTCATATACATTCCTCCATAGCTTCAAAAGCCTGTTTACGGGCTGAAGCCTGATTCTTTAGTAAAGAGATATGAGCATCTTTAATCAGCTCATTACTCTGCATGACACGTTGTTTAGCGTGGAGGGCAGAGGTCGCTTCAATACGACCTCTTAGAGTGCCGTTGCCATGTAGTTTGGCAACATACCTAAAGATATAGGTACTTAAGCGCTCCATCCCTCCATGTCCTTTTTTGCCTTACATGCCTTCACAATCTGGCTTTCAAAGCTGGTGCCTTTGAAGCGTTTATAGATTGTGGCCAGATCTGCCTCGTTTTGTGTATGTTGAATCGCTTGCAGTGCTTGCTGGAAATCAGCCGTAAGTTGTTGGGCTGCATTTGGCTGCTGCTGGTTTTGTGGTGTTTGTTGATGTAGAGGTTGTGCTGCTGTTTGTTGAGTCTTTTCTTCCTCAGGTAAGTCTTCACCAGCATAGATGTATAAACCCAAACCGTGTACGGCAATTCCTTTAACCAGACAACGCATCATGGCCTTGTTGATATCAAATGCATTCGGTTTAAGAATTGCTTTATTCCGATGATCCATTACAGGTAAGAACATGTACATGGTTTTACCGAATACGGTGACATCACAATGAACCATCATAGATCCATCTGGGAAATACATTGGATCACGAAAAGCCCAGTTCGCTTGTGGATCTATGCGCATGAGTTTGTCCACGGCCCACGCCCAAGACAGATATGACATGTTGTTTTTCTTTTCGATATGTCCAGACACGCTAATCGCTGCTAACTGTTCAAAGTGGTTAGTACTTTCATTGTTTAAAACTGCTGGATTAATTGCTGCATTCATTTTTCTTATCCTTATCTTGAACCCGTAAAGCCGCGCTTTTTCTTATAAGCTTTGCGGTCATTTGATGGAATGTGTGAGCCAGCTAAATCCTTAGCAAGTTGCTTCGAGCGTTGGAAGCTAATCTCATTCATTAAGGCTGCATAAACCTTAGGGCGCTTCTCCTTAAACTCTTCAACATTTAAAGGAGTCTTTACTTCACCTTTAACGGTGTACAGCACACTGCCATTTGCGTTAGCTGCATATACAGTCCAGCCGATACGTACAGAGTAGAGACCAGTTAAGCGGTCATGGCCCATATAGGCTTTAACACCATCTGGATGTGGTTTGAATTGAGCATTCATGATTAGCCTCCCATCATCCAAGTTGCTGCAGTTACAGCAATCACCCAAAGGATGAATGAGAGGGCAATAAACTTAATGAAGTCGATAACATTCGCTTTAATGGTGGCGAAACGAGAAGAGCGCTGTTCTTCAACAGTTGGGTGTTGATATAAGCGTGATGTGGTTTGACTAGGAATAGGGTTTTGTTTCATACTTACCTCGCAGTTTTGCAAAGCCCCGTCTCCGTCCAAAGTTTCGGGGCTTTTTGTTGTCTATGCTTATTATGTTCAACTAATTGAACGAATATGTCAACAATTTGTTCAATTTATTAAATAATAAAAATTCAATTTAATGAACAAGAATTTATTAAGATAAAAAAAACCCACCTAAGGTGGGTTGATTAACTAATTTAAAAACTCTAACTTGCTTTAAGCATTTCGAAAATTCTTGTTGCACCTTCTTTTTCAGAACTACATGTATATATTTGAATGTGAGATTTTGATGCAACTTCTTCTTTTAAAAGCTCAATGTTTTCTCTCATTCGAGATAGTGTTTTTAATGAGACCTGAAGGTTTTCATCTGTTGGCATTTGTATAATCAAATCATAATTGCTGGAAATATTATGAGAATCAAATATTTGTAAATCCATCAAATTTGACTTCATTCTAGTAATTGTTTGAGATGTACATACATTAAATTTTGCAGAGTACCGCGCAGTATGAAATCCACAAGGAATTTTTACATCTTTACCTATAGGGATTTTTATGTCAAAAGCATGTTCATACGATGGATCAATTTCTAATACCGCATTTTTAATGCGCTTTGACCAGCGGCTATCAACTTGTTCATTTTCAATCGGGCTATCTTCTTGCTCAAACAAACCCTTTAAAGCTACTGAACCTAAGCTAGCCGTTTTATAGAGTGCTTGGCGAACTATCCCGTAAATATTTTCTGATTGTGAAGCATGCCAATCACCAATGATTACGCCATCAAGGGTTGATTCACCATTATTCTTTAAAATATTTGCTTTTATTAATTTGATGTAACCATTAAATGAAGATGCTTTTGTTCCATATAAGCTATCAATAACTGTAGGATGTAACGCATCAAAAATTTCAATTTTTCCATTCAAATCTTTGATTGTTACCAAAATAGCAATACGTTCACCACTATTTGGAATAGGTTCAAAATATACAGTTCTCCATTCAGCAAAAAAACTTGGTGCAGAAGGGAATGAAATTTTATCAAACATCTTAACCTCCTATTAAATCCAATTGCTGAGGGTGTTGTGGTGGCGTTATAGCATTTTCAATTAATACTGCCAATAGACTATGTCTAGCAGTTAAAAAGCCATTCACTCTTTCAATAATTGCATTATATTCATTAAGTATTATGTTTTCTTTGGCTTTTTGAGTAAGTGAGTCGCAATTTGTCGCAGACATTTCATCAATAATCAACTTCTTAATTTTTGACATTAATTTGTGAATGTATACTTCATTCTCACCTTTATAGTGCTGCACAATATCTGAAATATTACCAACTTTAGTCATCTCATTGATTGGCAATCTTGGATCTTGTGAAATAGAAAAAGCTTTCTCGTGATCAATAAATCTAAATGAGTCACCATCATAAAGAATATTTGTATTATTTCTATCTGGATTGGCAATTAGTTCATCAAACGCTACTATTGAAGGTAATCCAGAGTAATCAAGTAAACACTCTTCGCTAAGCTCATGATCCATTAAGAATCTTTCAAAAGAAGGCATGTCATACATTTGGGAACCAAATAGAAATGTTGGTTTATCAACTGCAATTTGTGGATGACCCGGCTCAACCAATACAAGAATAGGCTTTGGGATAGGAATATTGAGCATTAACCCTAATAACGAGCTAATTATTTCAATACATAAACCATCCGCTTGTCTGCATTTTTTAATGTAGGCAGGAAATTCCCCCTGATTTGTTGAAACAAATCCCGTCCATAACGGGTTTGAACCTTTATTGCTAATTTGTAGATCAATCAAAGCTCTACCATATAACAAGTTTTCATTTATAAATTCTTCTATTATCATGAATAATCCATTTAAATATTTATAAAACAAAAATATTGGTCTTAAAAATTAATACTTAAATTCTCTGTTGTGTCTAACAACCACACCTATAATTGATATTTCAATTTGAGTAGAGTTGTAAGTTGGGTAGTCAGGATTTAAAGGAACAAGTTCAATAATATCAACACCAAACTCATTAACACCAACTACGCGATACTTTTTAAATGTGGTTCGCGCTATACCATGTTGAACCTCTTGAGCGATCACAAATGATCCAGGTTTAGCCTCTAAACATGCATCAATTACAATCTCGTCACCTGGCATAAAATCAGGAGCCATACTCAAGCCTTCAACTTTTAGAGCAAAAATGCATTCTGGCTTATAGTTTTCATAAGTAGTCCAAGTAGTATCTATTGGATTAATACCATCATAGCCAACCTCGTGAAATAACCCTGCTTGAACATAATCAAAAATAGGAATACTTCTTAATTCTTTCTCGATTTTTCTAACATTACTTGAATCAGTAATATTTTTATTAGGGTGGGTGGAAGTTACTTTGCCTGTTAAAAGCCATGTACTACTTGTATTTAAACAATCTGCCAATGATTCAATATGTTTTGCACTAGGACTATTGCTTCCATTTACCCAACCAGAAACGGTACCTCTAGCCGCATGGGTTGCGCGCATTATATCGGCTTGAGAAAGACCTAATTCTTTCATGCGCATTTGAATCCTATCAGAAACAGATTGTGCCATGGCCAAATCCCTAGTTAGTAATGTTCAAAATTATGAACAATAAGTTTGACAATTACCTGAACATATTGTTCAATTAATAGAATATATTTGTTCAGGATTTTGAATATGAATGTTCAGCAATTAAGAAATTATTACGGTGTCGAAAATAACTCTCAATTAGCAAAAAAAATAAAAAAAGTACGTTCAGTGCTAACAAAGTGGGAAAAAGAAGGGATTCCCCCAAGAACTCAAGCCACTTTTGAGGTTTTAACAGGAGGTCAGCTTAAAGCAGACCTGCAAGCACTTAACGCTTAGGAACCACTATGAGCAAATTATCAATTGAACTCTCTGCAAGCGCCAGAAATGATGCATCTCGCATATTGCATGGTCTTGATTCAGGCAATCAGAAAGAGATTGCTGAACAATTAAAGGTTGATCCAAGCACTATTACACGACTTAAAACAGATAAGAAAAACAATGGCTTGAATGAAATTGAAATGTTTTGCGAGCTATTGAGTTTACTTGGATTAAAGGTTGTACCTAAGGATTATCAAAGCATTGATAAAGAAAGAGTGGCCGCTCTTTTGGTGATGTCTAAAAGCTGGATGAACCGTATTGAAACGGTGGATGACCTTTTTCATGACGAAATCAGCGGTCAAAAAGAAAAACTCGGATATTAAAAAACCACTACCTGCGCGAACAGGAGTGGTTTTGTATTCATAAATTTAGGAACCCATGAATATGCAAAACAATTTATCAGAACAACCAATCGAACTCAACTCAGAAGAATTTGTAGTAGGGGACATGGTGGTTCTTAATGAACTGGAACATAACGAAATTTTTGAAGTGTTTGGATTTTACTACAGCACACCTAAACGACTTTTTGTTAAGTCAGCGTACGGTAAGCAGTTAGCTCTACCAGTTCAATTCTTTAGATCGGCATCAATTGCTGAGTTAGAAGCAAAACGTCGATTAAATGCAGAAGAATTAGCGCGGGCGGAGGTGTCATGAACCAGCAATTTAAACACCTTCCTGAACATAAGCACAGAGAAGGTATCCAGTCATGGTATGAGCCAGCACTTAATCTTCTAAACAAAATGCTTGAACGAAACAAAGCAAATCTCCGTAAGCGTGGATACAACAAAAAAAATGCAGCCATTACACGTGAAGAGTTTAGACAAGAACTCGCTCGCTGTGGCCGCATTACTTTGTATTTGGCGGGGGAAATAGAAACGAGTTTGTATAAGGCTCAAAAGATTGAATACATGGGCGGATATGTAAAGCCTAAGGTTGGTGAGTAATGAGTCTGGACGCAACCATTTGGGCTTTTAAAGCAGAGGTGAAAACCTCAAGTCAAAGACTCGTTTTATTGGCCTTGGCTGATAGAGCGGGAGAATCCCACAAGTGTTATCCAAGTATTAAACGAATGGTTAAAGACACTGTCCTTAACCGTAAAACAGTGATCAAAGTATTAGATGAGCTTGAGACAATTTCATTAATCAGATTTACAGGTGAAATCACGGGGAACGGTGTGAAGGTTTACCAGTTAATTGGTGTGATGGGCCGTGAAGAAAATGATTTAACCAGTCCCAAAAATGGGACTAGTACCAATAACGGAACTAGTTCCAATTTCGGTACTGGTTCCACAAACGGTACTAGTACCAATATTGGGACCGCAACCAGTCCCAAAAACGGTACCGAGACCAGTCCCAATATTGGGACACAGAACCTATCAGGGAATCTATCAGATGAATCTAAAAATAAAAAAACATGGTTGAGTTTGAAAAAACTTGGTGAAGAGATTCGTTTGGCAACTGATCAGGAAACTTACGAGCAGATCAAAAACGCAACTTGGTTCGATCGGGAGCTTCGAGCATTTGAGCTCTACAATGCAGAGAAGAATCTTTGTGATGAGCTCATGCATTATCACTTTGCAGATTGGTTAATCAACGCATGTGGCAAATACCAAGCACGTGAACAAGCTAAAACTTCAAATAATGGAACACAGGTTCGAGTCCCGCAGGGGGAGCCAAATCAGCTCAGCGACAAACAGGTTCACACCTTCGCTCAAAAACTCTCACAACATCCTGAGTTCGCAAGTCAATTTGCAGCCGCAGGGGAAAGCTACGATCAACTCGCAGCACGTATCGCCGTAAAGCTTAGCGATCCAGTTCAGGCCAAACAATGGGAATCGTATCTCAAGCAAGTTGGGTTCAAAGGCACATTGCAGGGGGCAGCATGACAGACCTCTACCATGTCAACGTAGCGCTCTTGGAAAGTGAGATCTACGCTTTTGAAAGAGGTTTGCATGTCTAGCATGAGTTTAGCTGAATACCGTGAATTATTTCCAGTGAAGACAAAGAAACGCCGTTCAGCAAAGCAAGGTACCAGACAGCCAAGTGAAGGCGAGACGGTACTCGCAACACACTTAAGAGCATGCAAGATCAGTTTTGAGCAGGAATACAAATTCTATCCAAAACGCAAATGGAGAGCAGATTTTCTGATTACGGGAACAAAGATTTTGGTTGAGGTCGAAGGCGGTATCTGGAGCGGTGGACGTCATACAAGGGGTAAGGGTTATTTGGGGGATATGGAGAAATACAACGAAGCAGCAATGATGGGTTTTACAGTTTTACGGTTCAGTACAGAGCAAGTGAAGTCAGGTTTAGCGGTTCAGCAGATAGAGAAAATGGTGAGTGAAAGATGAGTGTAGCTTTAAAAACACAACAAATGGATTGGTCTAAATACACTATTGATGGATGGTTGGAGCAGTTTGGCGCGTGGTGCGAAACGGTTCGTATGAAGGGTGGGGATTTACCTGATGGTCTGCATATCAATCAAATTTACTGGTTAATGCGTGAATCAGGTAAAGAACTGCCTAAGGGAAAATTGTATATTCGATGTGAAATAAATGATTTTGAGGCAGACCAAATTCAAGCACTTTTACGAAGTCTATTAAACTCTGATAAAACTGATTTTACGACCAAGTTTGCATTAATTTGCTTAATCAAAAATAAAGTCGAAAATAAAGGATTAAGCCGAATTGCCGACGAAACTAATCAATCAAAAGCACAAGCAGCGATTATGGTAAGTTGTGCTAGATTTTATTTAGCTGGCCATGATAAAAGATTAAGAAACTGAGATTTAATAATGAAAATTCCTATTCGTTTTAAAAAACTAGATTGCGAAAAGATTGAAGATGTAAAAAGATATCTTGTTGTATTTGGAAAAGTACTTTCAGTTGGACAAACGGAAAAACATACAATATTTTTCCTTAACCCAATTAATATTTCTTCAATTGAAGAGAATTTAAAAACACTTAAAGAAACTTTGAAAATGGTTGGTTATAAAGGTGATTTGATAGACGATTGACTGTCTAGACGCGATATGGCATATTTGTGGTACAGTGGACGAAGTTATAGTAATTCACTTATTCTATAAAAGCTCACTATTTTGTGGGCTTTTTTAATTTGCTTTATAAAATTTAAGTTATAATAAAAAGAATAGATTACTTAGGTCTGTTGTTGTAGAGGGATGCATAAGTGGTTCAGTTCCACTTGTAGTGCTAGGATTAGTTGCCTTTTGCTTATCTTTTTTGTTGTCTTGTTTAACTAACTATTCAACTGTTTCATTAAGTTTGCTGGAGGTGCGTATGGTAAAAAAACATTCAATTATTGCTTTATCAATGTTTGCGAATGGTGTGGCAATTAATCTGTTTAGTACTCAGCTTGTAGCAGTGCAGACCTAAGTGATTTAATAAAAAGTTCATCTGACGATGGGCTTTTTGCACTTTTATGGTATAAAAATATCTCCAATAATAAGGGGATAATAATGTTTAATAGAGAAACACTAAAATTAATCAATTCTGCAACTGGTGAAGAAAAAGAATTGAAACAATGTACAGTACAGCCAGGAAATATTTTTAGTAAGGATATAAAAGTACCAGTAAATGTAGGGGATACCCTTATTAGAACTATTCCAAGTGGGCTAGAAGAAAAGTATAAAATCCTTGATGTGGTGGTCTACACAAATGTATTGGCTCATTACGAGTTAAAGGTTCAAAGAGTCTAAATAAAAGACCTCCTTCGGGAGGTTCTCTTTTATGCACTGTTGCGGTAGAAAATAGATATAAAACAGTTGGGGGAAATCATAAAAGGTGTAACAAGATAAAGATTTTTTATATAATTTAGAAATTAAATTAAATATTTGAGTTCGAAATTGTGAGCGAAAAAACTAAATTTACAACTAGAGAGTGGATACTTTCTATTATAATAATGCTAATCATTGAGGCATTTATTTTTTGGGTTGCTTTTCAATTTGCAGGAAATAGTAGTGCATTAGGATATGTATCTTTTGCAGGAACTTTAATTTCAATAATTTTGGCTGTGCTTGCAATAGGCTATACTTATGTGGAATCACAGCAACAAAAAAATTCTAGTGCAACTTTTGCAACTCAACTTGATTCTCTGGTAAAAATTAAAGATAAGTTACAAATACAAGCTGAAGCTTTAGAAAATATTCAAAATCTAAAGAATGATATCACTGATTTTAAGGCAGAAGTTTTTGATCATTTTTCAGAAACTAAAAATAAAATTGAATCAAGTAATGGTTTTATAAAACAGTTAATTGATGGCGGGGATGATGAAAAGAAAATATTAAATAATATTCAAGATTCAGACGTTAATTCAAGATTATTTGAAAGGATGTTTACTGATAATGAGATGAATATATTTAAAATAGGATTTGTTATTGCTTTTGCATACATACAATCTACAAGACTAAATGATCCAGATGAAGATATTTGGAAATACATGAAAAATGATTCATACTTAAAAGAATTGTTTAACAGTAATAATAGTTTAGCATTTTCATTGTATGCTACGGCACTAGTAATATTTGATCTAAGTACTAAACTTCAATTAATAAATGGCTCGGAGATTAATTCTAAAATAAGAGATAGATTAAAAAAATATATAGAAGATTTGAAGCATTCTAATTTAGTTAAGGATGAGGAAATTTTAAAAAATTATATTTTATCAATTGAAAATTAATAAAATTTAAAGAGCTATTAATTTTTTGATTAACATTGTTGATAAGCTCTAAGTGTAAAGAATAGTCACCCATGCGGTGGCTTTTTTAATGGGTGAAATATGGACGATAAAGAATATTTTTGGTTTACCCGGAAAAAAGAACCTAAAACCAAACCCAAATCCAGACCTCTACCTAAAGCTACCCAAAAGTACTTAGAGGCAGAAGAAGAATTTACTGAAGCTTTAGACAATCTGGAAATTAAATACGAAAAGAAGTTTCAAATTAAATCAACCAAACACTGGCGATTTGATTTTCATTTAATAGAGCATCGTATTTTAGTTGAAATTGCTGGAGGCCCTTGGTCAGGTGGCCGAAAAGGTAAGCTTAAGAATAAAGCTTGGAGTCTTGATCGTTACGACGTAGCTGAGGAGAAGGGCTATACAGTAGTTCGTATAGAGACAGCTTCAAGATGTAGGATCGATGATACTGGACCAGTACAGTTAAGAACAGAATACGCTAGTGAGTGGCTCAAAAACTTGAAGAGGCAAATATTTAATGGATCAGATCAGACCATTCCCGCAACCAGACTTTATTGATCAAGCTGAAGAAGAGGAAGCAATCCGTTTAATACCAGCACCAGATTTAAAGAAGTGGGTTGTTGCTAATTACTTAACGATTAGTGGACCGCTATATAATCCTGATCACGATCATATTGCTGAGCTACTCCACGACAATGAAGAGTTTCTTGCGTGTGCATGGGCTTCTTCAGCTTATAAAAGTAAACAGGCTATGGTTCTTGGTCAGTGTGAAAAGGTTATGTTTAATGTAGGTGGCTGGCGTAAAGCTAGACAAGAGCAACAGATGCGGGACTGGTTCGGATTTATACCAACTTACCTGATTACGATCGATGCCACTTTTTGCGATAAAGCTAACGATGGTGAATTTTGCGCTTTGCTTGAACATGAGCTTTACCATATAGGTGTAGAACGTGACGATGATGGCGAGATGATCTTTAGCAGCTCAACTGGATTACCTAAGCATTATTTAGCTGGTCACGATGTCGAAGAGTTTATTGGTGTAACTAAACGGTGGGGAGCAAGTAAGAGCGTTAAACGTCTTGTTGAGGTTGCGAAGAATCCGCCGTTTGTTTCAAATCTAGATATTTCAAAATGCTGCGGAAACTGCGTAATCAACTGAGCCGAATGGCTCTTTTTTTTGCCTATTTTGTTTTACGTAGTTTTACGAAGGGGCAATTATGGCAACACTTAAAGAGCCTATAAAAATCTTTATAGTTCAGTCTCTTGCTTGCTTTGATACCCCTCAGCAGGTTGCGGATGCTGTAAAACAAGAATTTGGAGTCGAAATTCCAAGGCAACAAGTAGCGGCCTATGATCCAACAAAGCCAGCAGGGAAAAACTTAAGTAAAAAACTTACTACTTTGTTTAATAAAACCAGAGCAGATTTTCAAAAGAATGTTTATGACATCCCTTTAGCTAATAAAGCTTACCGACTCAAAGAGCTTCAGAAGATCTATGAAGACTGGAAGAACAACAGGCTTATGAAGCAAGGGGTTATTAAACAGGTTCGTGAAGAAATGCAGGGTTATGACCTGATGTTATTAAATCTTGAGTTAAAACAGCTTGAGATTGAAAAGTTGAGAGAAGGTGAAGGTGATGAAGATCCCACACCAGTCAAGGTAACTATTCAAGTTGTGGATGCGAGTAAAAAAGATGCCGAACATCAATCCGACGCTGAATGTACCTCAGGCTAATTTTTTGCAGATGGAAAAGAAGTTCCGCGCATTTGTCGCTGGCTTTGGATCGGGAAAGACTTGGGTTGGCTGCTCCAGTTTATGCAACAAAGCTTGGGAATTCCCAAAAGTACCTTTGGGTTATTTTGCTCCTACTTACCCGCAGATTCGGGATATTTTCTTTCCAACCATTGATGAGGTAGCTTTCGATTGGGGACTTAAAACCAAGGTCTATGAAACCAATAAAGAGGTGGATATCTATTATGGCCGACAGTATAGAACGACTATCATCTGTCGATCTATGGAGAAACCAGCAACGATTGTAGGTTTTAAAATCGGTCATGCCTTGATTGATGAGCTAGATGTCATGGCCAAGGTCAAAGCTCAACAGGCTTGGCGTAAGATCATCGCACGTATGCGTTACAAGCAAGCTGGTTTGCTCAACGGTATTGATGTGGCTACAACACCTGAAGGCTTTAAATTTACCTACGAACAATTCGTTAAAGAGGCAAATAAATCAGAGGCTAAACGTAAGCTCTATGGAATGATTCAGGCTTCAACCTATGACAATGAAGCTAACCTTCCAGATGATTATATTTCATCGCTTTATGAGTCATATCCTCCTCAATTGATTTCAGCTTATCTAAGGGGGCAGTTTGTCAACTTAACGAGTGGTGCTGTATATCCGGACTTTGATCGGGTTCTAAACCACACGGATGAAGAAATTAAGAAAGGTGAGCCTTTACTCATTGGTATGGATTTTAACGTGCTTAAAATGGCTGCTGTGGTTTATGTCATTAGAGAGGGTAAACCAAGAGCTTTAGATGAACTAGTTGGAGTGAGAGACACACCGACCATGTGTCAATTGATTAATGAACGCTTTCCAGATCATGATATTACCGTTATTCCAGATGCCTCAGGTCAGGCAACATCATCAAAGAATTTCAGTGAATCTGATCATGCAATTTTAAAGAAAAATGGTTTTAAGGTTGAAGTGAATGGTGTCAACCCAGGCATTAAAGACCGAATTAATGCTGTGAATGCCCAGATCCTTAATGCGGACGGTGAACGACACCTAAAAGTGAACACAAACAAATGTCCTAACTTTACGGCCACTTTAGAACAGCAAGTTTATGATGATTTTGGAATGCCAGATAAAAGCGCTGGCTTGGACCATGTGGGTGATGCTGGTGGCTACCCAATAGCTAAACGGTTCCCGATCATCATTCAGAAAGTATTTAAACGGCGCACAATCGCTGGTTTTTCTCGTTAAACAACGCACCTATTAAGGTGCTTTTTTATTGGTGTTTTTATGGCAGTTACTGATAAACATCCGCAGTATATTGCTGCACAAAAAAGCTGGCAGATTATGCGTGACGCCGTTGCTGGTGAAGAGCAGATTAAACAGGCCCAAACCAAATATCTTCCTAAATCAGCAGGGATGATCGAAGCAGAGAAGCAGGGCGATAAGACTGGAGAGATTTATAAAGCTTATCTCAGTCGTGCTCAGTATCCATTATGGGTTCAAGATTCATTACGCACGATGATAGGTCTGGTCTCAAAGCTTGAACCTAACATCGTAATTGAAAGTACTTTATTAAAAGGGCTTATAGAGAATGCTACGAATGATGGATTTGGGTTAAAACAACTTTTTATCCGTATTTGCCTAGAGTTACTGGAATATGGTCGCTGTGGTTTGCTTGTCGATGTTGATGCTAACGGCGTGCCATATTTTGCGCTTTATGATGCATTATCAATTATTAACTGGAAGGAAAATAGCATTGGTGGCCGTAAGGATCTCAAACTGTTAGTGCTCGAGGAGCAATTCGATAATAGCGAAGATGAATTTGGCCATGATACGAAAACGGTCCACCGCGTTTTAGCTATGCAGGAAGGTGCATTAACTGTCCGTTTATTTGATGGCTCTACTCAAGAAGATAAAACTCCGGATCTTGGCGGTAATCAACTTTCGTTCACACCGTTTGTTTTCTGTGGCACCACAGACAATTCTCCGGATGTTGGAACTATTCCGCTTTTAACTATGGCAAAAGCCGCGCTTAAAAGTTACCAGCTTAGTGCGGATTACTTTCAATCACTTCACCATACCGCACACCCTCAGCCTTGGATTAACGGCTTAGAAGGTGATGAAGATATCAGCGTCACTGGTGTGATGGCTGTCTGGAGTTTACCAAGCGAATCTCAGTGTGGTTATTTGGAAATTTCAGGTAGTGGTATTGAGCTAACTAAACAGGAAATGGATGCACAAAAGAACGCAGCATTAGAAGCAGGTGCAAAGGTTGTTGATACCAATACACAAGAATCAGGTGAAGCGCGCCGTGCGCGTCAGGATGATCAGCATGCAAGTCTACATAGCATTGTGATGTGTGCCGCTCAGGCCATCGAACAGGCAATTAAATATGCCGCGCAGTGGTTAAAGCTGGATGCATCCAAATATACATTTACGGTAGAACCTGAATTTATTGTTCAGCAATACGATATTAATCTTGCTAAACAACTTTATGAAGGTGCTATTGCTGGAAAGAATTCATTCCAGACATATTGGGAATATATCGCCACTGGCAAGCTACCAGCTCATGATTTTAAGGAAGAGTTAAAAAGGGTGGAAGGTGAGCGGGATAGCATGCCGCTTTAGAGGTATTAAATGGCTTCAAATATCGAAAAATCATTGATTGAAGTACTCACTCAGCATCAGGCGTATTTATACAGAACTTCTTCTTATACAGTGAATGAGTTACTAAAGATCTTTAATGATGAGTCGGCTTTGATGTTGGCAAAGCTTCGGGATTTGCTTGATGAGTTAAATGATTCAGAAAAGGTTGCTCTTGCTGGTGGCCAGTACACTACGACAAACTTAAAAGAGATTCGAAATTTAATCTCTGAGTGGTTTACGGCAATAAATACTTCATTGCCAGAAGCTTTTGCCGTTTCTGCTACAGCATTGGCCATATATGAGGCTAATTACACAGCTATGTTATACGGCGGAAAGATTAAACAGCCTAATGGTTACAAGCTTTATAAGGCGGCTAAAAAAGTTCCTTTAGTGGGCGGAGCCTTGGTCGATGATCTTTTAACTAAGTTGGCTGAAAGCGCCCGTCAAAAAGTTGAATATGCCATTCGAGATGGGATTAGCTCAGGTAAAACGAATCAGGAAATTGTTCAGCGTATTCGCGGTACGAAGCGTCTTAATTTTGAGGATGGTCTATTAAGTACTTCTAAGTCTGATATTGACCGTACTGTGAGAACGGTTCGCAGTCATGTGGCCAATCAAGCTTATCTTAATAGCTTTAGCCAGATTGGTTTTGAATACGTCAGATTGGTTGCAACGCTGGACGGAAGAACATCAAAACTTTGTGCATCACTTGATGGTTCTGTATGGGAGATTAACGATCCAGCAAAACGGATACCGCCGTTACATCCAAATTGCCGCAGTATTCTGGTCCCGGTTGAGAAGGACGGTAAATTAGTTGGTGAACGTCCATTTGTAATGGATGAGCGCAAAGTAAAGGATATTCCAAAAGATGAGCGTAGTCAGTTAATCGGTCAGTTGGATGCAAACACTACATTTAAAGAATTCTTTAAAAAGACAGATGATTTCTTTCAGAAAGAATGGCTAGGGCCTAAGCGGTACAAACTTTATAAAGATGGAAAGTTTGATTTTGAAAAGTTCTTTGATCCTGAAGGACGACTTTACACATTGGACCAACTTCGAAAGTTGGATGAACGAATATTTAACGAACTGGAGATTCAAACAAGGGAATTCAAATAATCTTTTTTTATGATGTGATATAAGTTTCTATAACTAAATTTGTATAGAAAATAATATGAGATTTTATCATCAAACAAACCCTGACATAGCTGTATATTTAGCTAGAACACAAAATTTTGTTAGCTGCCCTATGGAAAGTGATCATGGACTGAATGGCTACATACATGTAAGTCAAATCAATAATACAACCTTGGAAGGTGTTGGAGCGGAACTCGTTTTAGAGTGGTTAGGCCCTGTTCAAGACGTCAATGCAGATGAAATATATTTTTCAGAAATGGAGAAAAACGTTCTCTATTCGCAATTTATTCAGACTGAAACTTATAATCCGCAGAAAAGATGGAGAGAATTTATACCAGCCCCAATGCAAGAGAATCTATTGAAAATCGTAAATATTAGATTCGTTAGAGGTAGTAAAATTGATAATGTTATATCATATCCAAGTTGGTATCGATTTATACCCTCCAAGAAACTTAAGACAAATCTTGAGCGGAAATTTAAGTTAAAGTTTATTAAAGAGTTAAGAGATACATATATTAATCGTGATCTGTTTTTAAAAATCAATTGATCGTTTTTGTAATTGTTAACCAAAGAGCCAAAAGGCTCTTTTTTTTTGTGAGTAATAAATATGGCAAGTCCAATTATTCAATATTTTAAGTATGAACATTTACCAGAACATTTGCAGCAAGTTAGTAAGCCAATTGGTGAGTTAGCTAAGCAAATGGACGAACTTTTGCCTGATGGTCCTGAAAAATCAACGGGATTACGAAAACTACTTGAAGCTAAGGATGCATTTGTTCGCCAAGCTGTCAGTAAATAAAAAATAATTTAATTGAAATAAAGCGTCCTTCGGGGCGCTTTTTTTAATGCCTTGAGATAAGGCTTTTTCCAAAATCAAACGAGAGGTTTGAACATGTCATTGCCATTTATTGTTGATTCACTTGATGCCATCAAAGAAGAGCACCGAGCACTATATGTCGAGGAAAGCGGGAAGTTTCGCCTCGATTTAGACGGCTATGAAGATCCTAAGGGCTTGAAAACAGCACTTCAAAGCGAGCGTGATGCTGCTAAGACTGCAAAACAAGAACTCCAGAAACTTCAAAAACAATTTGAAGGTATTGATCCTGAAATTGTTAAAAAGGTCTTTTCTCAGATCGATCAAGATGAAGAAGCTAAATTAATCGCTGAAGGCAAGATTACCGAAGTGATTCAGAAACGTACCGAGAAGATGCGTGAAGAACATGAACGGGTACTTAAAGCCGAAAAAGACCGAGCTGACAAAGCAGAAGCTTATGCAAATAAGTTCAAAGAGTCAGTAATCCAAGGGCAAATTATTCAAGCAGCTGTAGAGCTTGAAGCATTACCTGAAGCAACAGCAGACATTGCGTTTTTAGCTAAATCAAAGTTTGCATTAGATGAAAACGGCAAAGCAGTTGCTGTTGATGAAAACGGCGAAGTGATTATTGGCAAAGATGGCCAGACAGCATTATCGCCAAAAGAGTGGGTCGAATCTCTACGCGAGAAAAAGTCCTACTTCTGGCCTAAAGCAAATGGTATGGGCGCACCAGGCAGTAACAACTCAAAAGGTCAACCTGACATCTTGAAAGCAGACGGCACGGTAAACATGACCAAATTGGCGCAATTACGAAATGAAAATCCGCAACTGGCAAAAGAGTTAGCGGCAAAACACGGTATTAATCTTTAAGGAGTAAAGCCTAATGGCTGAGACAAAAATTGCTGATGTAATCGTACCTGAGTTATTCACTCCGTACGTATTAAACAAAACTGCCGAAAAGTCTGCTTTATGGCAATCGGGTATTGTTGGGGATCTGGATGTAGATGTGGCATTTGGAACAAAAGGCGGTACTACTGTAAATATTCCTTTCTGGGATGACTTAAGTGGTGAGTCTGAAGTACTTTCTGATCAAAACGCTTTAACTGTTAATAACATTACATCTGGACAAGATCTTGCGATCTTACATGCCCGTGGTAAAGCATGGGGTGCCAATGATTTAGCAAAGGCATTATCTGGTGATGATCCTTTAGGCGCAGTAGGTGATCTTGTAGCTGATTACTGGTCACGTGAATTCCAGGGCTTTACTGTGAACACGTTAAAAGGCGTATTCAGTGCTACAAATATGGGTAGCAATGTTCACGATATTTCAGCAGGAACTGGCACAGCTGCGGTCATTGATGGGCATTCATTTGTGGATGCATCTTACAAACTTGGTGATGCAGTCGATAAATTAACGGCTATTTCAATGCATTCGGCAACAATGGCTGCCTTATCTAAGCAAGGCTTGATTGAAACCGTGCGTGATGCTGATGGTGTTTTGCTCTATAAAACTTTTATGGAGCGCCGTGTAATTGTTGATGATGGTATGCCAGTTGACGGTGATGTATTTACCTCATTCCTATTTGGCCAGGGCGCGATTGGTTTCCAAGATATTGGTGCACCGGTTGGTGTTGAGACTGACCGAGATAGTCTTGCAGGTACTGACATTCTTATTAACCGCCGTCACTTTGTCTTACATCCTCGTGGCATTAAATGGGCTGGTGTGACAGGTATTGCACCTAACAACGCAGGTCTGGCTACAGCTGATAACTGGGAACGTGTTTACGATCCAAAGCAGATCCGTATTGTGGCATTCAAGCACAAGATCAAATAACTAAAAGGCGGGTAAGACCGCCTTATTTTTTGGAGATCCACAAATGGGCCTTTCATCATTTAACCGTGCACGGGAAAGACAACAAATGACAGAAGCAAAAATTAATGAGCTTGAAGAGCAGCTTGCAACATTGAAAGGCGAATTTATTGCTTTTCAGAATAATCCTGAAGCAATGAAAGCGCGAATTGCCGAGCTTGAATTGGGAGCAGGTAAACAAAACCCTGAAGGTGACAACCAGCAAGCTCAAGACAACCAAAACGCTGGTGATGACCAAGTACAACCAATTAATTATGCCGGACTAAAAGTCGATGAGCTTCGTGCTGTATTAACTGAAAAAGGTATTGCATTTGAATCAGGTGCTAAAAAAGACGAGTTGTTAGCACTTCTTCCAAAGGAATAATCCATGAGCTTTATCACTGAACAAGAAGCGATTGAACATGTGGAAGGCTTTGATGCTTTATCTGCTAGTGATAAAGCTCAATATCTTCAAATGGCCGAGGCATATCTGTTCGCACGTAATGTTAAGCATTATGAGGATGCAGCTAAAGTACCTCAACCCCTCAAAACTGCCTCTTATCAGATCATTAAAGGAATTATGAAAGGGGAGTTATACCAAGGTCAGGAACAAGCGTTAAAGCGTAAGAAAGTAAAAGCCGATACTGTTGAGACCGAAAAGGAATATCAGGATGGATCAGTAAAGCTTAGTGCGATCGAGCAATTCATTCTTGATTTGATCAGACCTTATTGCAAGCGCAAAGCTGTATTTTTTGTCAGGAAAATCTAATGGGCTTACGTGACGAAATTCAGGCAGATATTGCTGAAGCACTTAATGAAGATTTAGCGGATACCGTTCATACATTTACGTGTGAGCGAGTCACTAAATCAAATTGGGATCCTAAGACTGAAACTTATGTTGAAGTTAAAGAAAACTATTCTGGCCGTGGCGTTCTATTCGGCTCATACAGTCAATATGAAATACAAACGCTTGGAGTACTGGCCACAGATAAGAAAGCAACTGTGCTTCAAAATGAAGTGACCATGGCCCCAAAGATTGATGATGAATGGGTAACAGCCTTAGGCTCATTTAGAGTTATTCATATTCAACAGGATCCAGCAGAAACTATTTGGAAATGCCAGTTGAGGAAAATATAGGAAAGATTCTATATAATTAGGCTCGAAATATAGGAGTTCTTATGAATAAGAAATTTTTACTATGGAGTATAATTTTATTATCAGGTTGTTCATCTGTTAATAATCCAGTGAAGCAAGAATTAACTCCCACTAATATCTCGGATGCGTATAAAGAAATCTCTGAAATCAAGGATTACAAATCTCGCTTATTTTTAAATTATGCAAAAGAAATAAAAACAAAATACCCCGAGATGAAGACGTCAACTTATGGTCGTCCAATGTCTATAAGATTTAATCCTGTAAGTTCAGATTACTATTATGAGCATAAAAATGACAAAAAATGGTTAAATTTTTATCTATCACAGAGTTTTGATGAAAAAATATGGAGAGATCTTTATGTATATTCAAAACATTCAGGAAATTATCAAGCATCTAAAGATGAAGCTATTAAATATTGTAAAGAAATTACTTCACTTATCTCTCCAAGCTTCAGCATTGTAATAGACAAATTAAGTCGTGATTTAGAATTAAAAGAGAAGAAAGGATCTGTACGAGCACTCAGTACTTTTAGTGGAAGTTTTAATATCTTGTTAAATGGCGAGGAGTTTGATGAAGGTGGGCCCTTTATATGTAATATTACTCAGTTTGAAGATAGTTAGACTACTGAAAAAAGATAGCTGAATTGATTAATTTTCTATTAATTAAAATATCCATTTATAAATTTAATGAAATTCTATGACAACAACTACCCATAGCACACTTTATATTTCTCGTACAAGCAATTACGAGGGCGATGGAACTGACGATAAAGAAGAATTTATTGAGACATGTAATATTCATTTTAAAGATCTATTTAAAGATCAAAAAGCCATCTCTACGCTTTCTGAAACTGAAAAAAAATACTTTGATAAATGTGTTTCAGCTTCAAATGATAAATATGCTGCTGAAGAGGTTATTTATGATCTTGGAGTTGGTTTTGCGATACTAATTGTGTTGCTGGGTATAGGGTGGGGATTCTATGAGGCGAAAAAATCTTTAAATACCCCAATGATACTTAATCCCAAGGAAAATCCTGAGAATGATGCCAATAGAGATTATATTTCTGACGGGATTATCATAGTCTTTATTTCCGTAATTATTGCTGCATTTATTTATCTAATATTTAGTTTTGTTTCCGGTATATGGATATCGATTAAATATTGAAGTTTCGAGCAAGGCGGATACGGAACCAAAATGTATTAGGAAACTAAATTGTAGTATTAATTTATGGATATAAGCTTAAACCCACTTCGGTGGGTTTTTTAATGGGAGCAAGTTAGGAGTTTAGATGATAAGTACAGATTACATTCCCTTATGGCGCATCTCACCATTTCAACATGTTCAATACACGCTTGCTAGAAATCAGCTACACATGGATCTGCTTTTTGATGACATGAATCATGTTGATCAGTTCCTTTCCATAGAAAGCGCAGCAGCTCAAGTTGATTACTATTTTGATGGCGCTTATGCAATTGTTCAGCTTGGCGATACCTCAGAAAGAAAACCGATTGAAGTTTATGGGCTGCTTTTGCATGAAGCTGTCCACGTATGGCAAAAAATCAGAAAACTAATGGGTGAAAAAGAGCCTAGCTCAGAATTTGAAGCTTACTCAATTCAAGCAATCGCTCAAGACCTTTTCGAAATGTATGAAGAAAGTGAGGTAAAGCATGGGGTGGAAGGGGAAAAAGCCGACTAGTTTTAGTCTTGATGTCTCTAAAGCAGCAGAAGATCAGGTAAAGAAAATCACGATGGATACAGTGCAATCCTTGGTTGTTTCAAGTCCAGTCGATACAGGTGCTTATCGTGCATCGCATATTATTTCGATTGGATCTGGTGATTTTGGTGTACGAGGTCCTGAAACAAACGCCGTTCAAGATGCAGCGATTCAAGCTGTGAAGTTTAAGCTGGGTAATTTGATCTATATTCAAAATAACCAGCCTTATGCCGAACGTTTGGAAAATGGTTGGTCAGATCAAGCGCCGCAAGGTATCTATAGCACTACATTTACATATATTACTCAAAAGTATGGTGGTTAAGATGGCAATGACTTTAGAGCAAACAAGGCAAGCTATTATCGAACGCATGCAAAGCTTTACAGGTATTGCCCAAGACAGAATTCAGTATCCAAATGCACCAGACTTTAAGGTCCCAAAGGAAGGTTTGTGGTGTCGCTTAACCAATACAGGTGGACCCAGCTATTTATCTGGTATTGCTGATAATCCGTGTACACGCCGTACCGGTAATATTATGGTGCAATGCTTTGCTCGGCATCATACCGGAGAGAAAGGTTTAACTGAGCTCAGTGACTCTTTACTGCAGCATTTCGAATATTACTCAACCGATCATCTAGAATGTTTACAGGGACAATCAATTTTTATCGGTCAAGACGCTGACTTCATTCAGTATAATGTAAGTATTGGGTACAAGGTGAATTGATATGTCATGTATGCTGACTTTAGAAGAAATCGAAATTAAACGGCAAGAACTGGAACGACATCTTGAAGATGTTATGTCTGTAGAGCTGAGCAAATGGCAAAGTGAAAATAGGCTATGTGTTTCTGATGTGAATATACGCTTAGCCAACGTTCATAGTCTTGGTGGGACAAAACATAACGTTGTTACTGGAGTAAGTGTTGATTTAGATAATTAGCTTTGTGTTCAAGAAAGAACTACTGGAAGTTGGTTATTTTTAATGACTTAGCATATTATCATTTGTGATTACATTCTGTTACAGTAATAGAAATTTATAACAAATGGTAAAACATGAAAAAATCTACTTTAGGCTGGGGTGCCGCTGGATTATTTGCTTTAGGGATTTTTAGTTCTGGAAATGACAATACTTCAAGAAACAATTCAAACTCTGAGGAAGCACAAAATTCAGTTGAAGAGGTTATAGAATCCAAATATATCAATACCAATACACTTAATATTAGAGATAAGCCTAATGGTAGTGTTGTAGCAAAACTTGGACGTGGTGAAAAAGTTGATATTTATGAGAAAAAAGGAAACTGGGTACGTATCTCATTAAGTTCCTCGTCACCTCAGTGGGTATCAACAAAACTATTATGTGAAACGGATGGTTGTTTTAAGCAAAAGTCTCGATCAACTACATCAAATAATTATCAGGCATTAAAATCTAATCCTCATCATACTGAAAGAAAACAGAAAAAAACCTATTACGACAGTGATTGTTCATGTGCTGTAGTGGATTATTGCGTGGGTCCAAGAGGTGGGCACTACTGTATTACAAGTGGAGGAAACAAGAGGTATAAGCCTAGATATTAGCTATTTTGAATTATGAAACCTCCATTTTGAGAGGTTTTTTTATGTCTTATTCACTACCACCTCATCGGTGGTTTTTTTTATATCAATAGGAATCACTTATGAGCAATTTTGTTTTTAAACGTGGTGACACATTCAACTTAAATTTGCAGCTCGTTGATATGGATGAATCCCTGCAATATCCTGCCGATGATGTACGTCGGGCAATTAATCTAACAGGTTATACCTTTACATCACAAGTTAAGGCTTTAGATACAGGTGCAGCAGTGGCCACTTTAACTTGTTCGCTTTTAAACCAGACATCACAAAAAGGCTGGCTTAACGTGAAGTCAGGTGCAAGTACCAGTGCATGGCCATTGGGCTTGGTACAGATGGATATTAAAGGGGTTGTCAATGGTGTAACTCAACACACCGAAACTTTGACTTTTCAGGTAGTTGATGGGGTAACAGCATAATGGCAAATCTAGTATTCAAGTTTAATTGGGATCATCGGCCTTATCCATTTAATTCCTCACAAGGCAAAATGCAGTTTATGTTGCCTTTTGCATCTGGAATTCCAAATTTAAATCCTCAGCTGTCTCAAGTTCAGGGAGCGGGAACAGCAGCTGGAGGGACACTTACTACATCTTATTCAGATGATACGATTGGTCGCGTTCTTAGAGTGGGAGATTTTGGTTTAGGTAAACCACTTCGAAATACGGATGCTGGTGGAACTAATTTAAATGATCTGACTACAGTTGGTTTCTATGGTAATGATACATTCGCTAGCGCAACCATGGCTCTAAACTTTCCAGAAACTAGTACAGTGGGCACTCTGATCGTTACAAGTATTGCAGGATCAAACACTTACCGAAATCAACTTTATATTTCTGCTTCGAGCGGCCGTATCTGGTATCGATCCACTTCAGATTTAGCAACGTGGACACCATGGAAGCGGTTAATTGATTCTAGCTCAGGGGATTACCAGCGTTTACTAAATAATGGTTTCGCAACAAGTAAATTATTAACAGCTTCTCCTTTAGCAGACAATGATAGTGGTGGAACATACATAGGTTTACAAAGTGTTGGGGCTAATGCTCAGGCAGCAGGCGATTACCCTGTAAATATTGCTCAATTTATTATCGGTATGAATACTGGTAATGCGAGTGAGCATACTGCAAATATTAGTATCGGAACTTCTGCTAATTACTTCGGATTCAGAAGAAAGACTTATCAAGGCGCTTACTCACAGTGGTATGCATTACGTGGTGAACATAACACCACGGTTGATGGATCAGGATTCATCAAAGCCGCGTCTCCAGTTGTAAAACTATTCAGTGATTATATTGAACTGAATACTGATGCCGAAAAACAGCCAATTACTTTCGAAAAGCATGGAATTGGTGATTACCTGATTAAAGGCTCACTAGGGTTTGCACAGGAAGGTTGGTATGTCGAAGTACCGAAAGATGCCAATGGCAATACGGTTGTCGCCGTTGTCTATGAAACGCTAGAGAATGGTGATATTTCCATTAAAACCTACAAACGTAAGTTTGATCTGGAACAGGCTGCAATTGTGGCTGATCTGGAAAACCCTATGGATATTCCTTTCTCTCGCTGGATCGATATCCGTTTACATGAGGAACCAGAGTCAGAACCGGAAGAACCCTTAAGTGAAACACCTGCTGAGTTCCAGCCCACTAACTTATCTCAAGCTGTAGCTGCTGCAATGGAAGGTATTGAACCACCAGAAATACAGGACACAAACGAAACACTTTAATAACCCGCTAACTCAGCGGGTTTTTTATTGCCTAAATTTTGGAGAACTATAAATGAGTTCAGGCGCAAAAATTCGATTATATGCTTGTGAAGAAGCAGTATTAGGGACAACTCCAGCAAATCCAGTCTGGTACACCGTTCGCCGTGTTACTGATAGTTTGACTGAAAATGTAACAACTGAAGATAGCAGTGAAGTAGTTGATTCACGTTTTCGCCAAGGTGCTGTTGTAACGGAAGCCGAAGTAACTGGTCAACTAGAGTTTGAATTATCACTCGGTACCTTTGACTTATTCTTAAATGTTCTTGCTTTCAATAACTGGGCTGCAAATGCTTTAAGTTTTGGTGGTGGAGTACGTAAGTCTCTTACCTTGGTAAAAGTCTTTGAAGATATAGGTCAAGTCTTTATTTACCGCGGTATTCAAGTGAATACAGGTGAAATGACGATCCAGACCACAGGCAAAATCACTGGTAACTTTGGTTTAGTAGGTAGCTCATTTACGCGACAGCAGGTTAATCCTGTTACCAATCCTATTCCAGCATCCACTCGCCCTCTGGTGAGTATGCCGAATGTTGAAAAGCTACTTATTAATGGCCAATCAATTCAAGGTAAAGCTTGTCTACAAACCCTCACTATTAATTTTAGTAATAATCTTGAAGCAATTCGCTGTATCGGTTCAGGTAAGTACACACCAGAGTTTTACTTAGAGAAAATGATGGATATTGGCGTTAATGCTAATTTCATGTTCTCGGCAACTTCTGCAGCTTGGATTGATGCAATTAAAACACGTGATGTATTTACACTAACCTTCGATATTACAGACACCAAAGCAAGTAAGTACTCGTTTAATTTTCCGCAACTTGAAGTCAAGGAAGCGAACCATCCAGATGGTGGAGGAGATGACATCATTACAATTGATATCAACTTTGCCCAAGTCCGCACAACTCCAACAATTGTGCGTGCTCTTGTGTAATCCAAATTGATTAACCTTAAAGCCTATGTAGTCCCATGGGCTTTTTATTTCTTAAATTTTAGAGGTAGGTATGGCTTTAAAAGTCGGAATTATTCAAAGCTCAGAAGTGTCTAAATGGTGTGAGTTTAAAGGCATAGATGGTCAAGTGCAGGCAGAGTTTAAAGTCCGTGGTATCGCATATAAGCCTTTTCAGGTAGCCATTGAGCGTGCAGGTAATCAAATCTCATCTAAAGGTTATGACGTGATGGCGAACGATCCATCGGCAAAGCTGTACCATGAGCTTTTGATGGATGCTTGCGCAGCTCACTTAATTGAGGACTGGAAAGGTGTGGTATTTGCACAAGTTGTTGATGGAAAGACTGTAGAAACTGAAATGCCTTATACACCAGAGAATGCTTCAAAATTACTGAATATGGGTGATATCGGTATTCAAATCTGGTTATTCGTGAAAGAACAAGCACAAAAGATCCAAGAAGAGGCTGATAAAGAAAAGGCTTTAATTCTGGGAAAGTCATCGAACTCTACAAATACCAAAAAACCTATGCGTCGAAAACGCCGCACGAAATCGGACAAATCAAATTCTTAGGTGGACATATCCCAGATCCACCTGAATATTCTTATGCAACTGATTCAATTCTTGCCGCCTTTAGCACGATTATTAGATCTAGGCGATATGAGCAGGGCATTCCATTATCTTTAGACCAGCAAGCTATCAATGTCTATGCTGAGCATAATGACATGCCAGTTGATGCTCATATCTTCAATGACTGTATTTTTGCCTTGGATAATCTATTTATTGAAGAGGCTCATAAGAAGATTTCGACTAAACCCAAAAAGTAATAAATAGCTATCTTCGTGATGGCTATTTTAGATAATGTATTTTGATTTGTAGAAATATATAATATTAACAATAATTTATATTGAATATTAATATGTTAGTAAAACTTTTATATACATTGGGGTTATTTATTTCTTTGGTTGTTTTAGTTAGCTGCACTAAACAAGTGGGAAATAAACCACTGCCTCCTTCAGTTGAAGCGCAATTTATGAGTGCAGATCAACAAATAGGGAAAATGCTCGATGACCTAAATAATCGAGAAGTGCCACTTCAACTGAAGCGGGAAATATTGTGCAAGACATACCCTGAAGTCTACAAAAAACAGTATATGCCAGCTCTACTCAAGCTTGCTCCTAAAGTATATACAGAGGAAACTCTATTAAGAGATTTTGAGGCTGTGATTAGCTTTTATAAAAAAACTTTTGTAGTTAATTGTGGTTGATTTTTGGCACTTAAGACTTGAATAATGTGTTTGATTCATACATGTTTCAAAGTTAATCACAGGTGTTAAATGAAAAATATTTCTGGCTAATTATTTTAATAATAGCCTTAATTTTAATGGGCCCAAAAGTTTATAAATATCTTTTTAAAACAGGTGAGGGTATTGGTACAGCAGTGGGGCATGAGCTCAATAAGAATATGAATAATAATTAAACCGCCTTCGGGTGGTTTTTACTTTTCTGAACTGTTAAATTTTACTCTTTATTTAAATAGGTATTTTCATGAAAAAGTTTTATCTATTTACACTCATGCTTACATTGATAGGTACGGTTCAAGCCAAATCATTGGAAAAAATGGAAATAAAGCAAAGGTGTGAATCATATACAGAGCTAGCATTGGTCTATTGGGATAATTATTTCAATGGCCAAAGTCGAGAGGAGCAATATAATTTAGTCGATGAAAAGATCCAAGATGAAGTGGGAATTGTTTTTAGTAAGAAATTAATTGATATTGCCTACGACTATATACCATTTCCGGTGAATGAAAGTGAAAGAAAAGCATACAGGAAAGATTATTCATCAATGTTTTTCAATAAATGTATAAGTGGCTATGAAACTTCTAATTAAATTTTAGAAAACATATTTAAATATTTTCTGGTAGTTTTTCATTGTGTGACATTTAGTAACCAGTTTGTTAAATTATTCAAACTTTATAACAAATGGTGAAAATTCATGAAGAAAATATTGGCTGTTAGTTTAGTGGGTCTGGGTTTGGTGGGGTGTACATCAATACAAGTTAATAATGCTACTGGTTTTAACCCAGATTCTATTCGACAGGTTTGTATTATTGATAATCCCAAGGTAATTATTAAAGATTTCAATCAAATCGTTGAGCGTAGTTTCGCTCGTTATAATATCGATGCGAAAACATATAAAGACACTGACAACTTAAGCTTGTGTCAAACCACTCTAAATTACACAGCTACTAGATCATGGGACTTTGCGCCATACATGGTTGCTGCGAGATTCAATTTACTGCAAAACGGTCGTCAAGTTTCAGAAGCTTCATTTAATTTACGCGGTAATGGTGGTTTAGCTCTAAACAAGTGGCGTAGCACTGAGACAAAAATTAATGAATTAGTTGATCAGCTTCTAAATAAAGCACCTGCAAAGTGAGCCAATTAAAATGAATAGAGTAATATTATTGGGTTTGTTAGTTTTATTGGGCGGCTGCTCAAAGATTGAAAAAGAGTCCAAAGAAGCTGTTTTAAGCATATTAAAAGATCCTGAGTCAGCACAATTCCAGAACGTTAAAGGTGTGTGTGGGGAAGTAAATTCGAAAAATAGTTATGGTGGGTACACAGGATTTAATCGCTTTATAGTAATTAATAATAGAGCAGTGCTTGAAAGTGCCTCAGAAGAAGACACACTTCCATTTCAATTGAACTGGATGGCATATTGCTCTAAGAATGAGTCTAATGATGATGAGAAGTCACAGTGTGTAGATAATGCTGAAACTTCAGCAGCTGCATTCAAAGCCAAGGAAAGAGATTTGACAATTCAAGAAGTTAAGCAGGCTATCAGGAATGTTGATAATAACAAAGAGAGTATTAAAGTAGGCGATAAGCTTATTGATGAAGCATATGCAAGTAAATTCAAAAGTGCAGATATGCATGCTCTAGAAGTTCTAAACAACTGTTTGAAACATTAGTCTGCAATAGATTATTTAAAACATAACCCGCGAAAGCGGGTTTTTTATTGCCTGGAGAAAAGTGAAAATGGCACAAGAATCTCGTTTGGTCATTGTTATTGATTCGCAAAATGCTGAACGTAATGCGCGTAATCTAGGCAATGAGCTCAATAGTATTGAACGTAAAGGTGATTATGCTTCAAAGTCTATGGATGACTTATCTGTCTCGACACGTGCACTTGCTGGCTATATGGCAGGTTTGGTTACTGTAGGTGCAGCCATCTCTAAAATGGATACTTACACAGGGCTTCAGAACCGGCTTAAGTTAGTTACAAATGGTCAGGTTGAGCTGAATAAAGCAACAGAAGATACATTCCGAATTGCTCAAAAAACCTATTCTGCTTGGGATTCAGTGTTACAGGTGTACCAACGCTTTAGTGATAATGCTAAGACTTTAAACCTAACTATGGATGATACTGCTCGTTTAACTGAAACCGTATCTAAAGCTGTGGCAATTAGTGGTGCAAGTGCCGAGGCTGCTGATGCAGCATTAGTACAGTTTGGACAAGCCCTTGCAAGTGGAACACTACGCGGTGAAGAGCTGAATTCTGTTATGGAGCAAACACCAGCATTAGCAAAGGCCATTGCACAAGGTATGGGGATTACCGTAGGAGAGTTGCGTTCAGTAGCAGCTGAAGGAAAAATTACTTCACAAGAGATTGTGAAAGCTCTAAGAAATGTTGAGTCTGATGTAGATGCATTATTTGGTAAAACTGATATCACAATTGGACAATCATTAACTCTTTTAAATAATGAAATTACCAAATTTGTAGGAGAAGCTGGGAAAGGCTCAGGAGCCGCACAAGTACTTACTGGTTCGATTCAGGTACTTTCAAGTAATTTGAACTTACTGGCTGATGGCGCACTTATCGTTGGTATCGGATATATCACCCGTGCAATTTTACTAAAAGGCGCAGCTGTTAAAGAGGGGATAGTTTCAACATTGGCTAGTCGTCAAGCCTCAATAACTAAGGCTCAAGCAGAACTTAGTGAAGCGGCAGCAACTTTAAATACAGCTAAAGCACACCTTGCTAATGTTCAGGCAACTAATGCTGAAACTCAAGCCAAATATGGAGCTACTGCAGCTGCTTTAAGATACACCCAAGCTCAAGCCACTGTCATAGCAGCAACCAATACACAAACTGCTGCACAAACCAAACTGACTGCTGCTACGTCATTAGCGGGGGGTATTGGCAGTCGGGCTCTTGGTCTTATTGGAGGTCCTATAGGTGCTATTACTATTGGTATTTCTGCTTTAGCTGCAGGCTATATGTATTTTCAAGAGCAGGCGGAAAAAGCCAATAAAAAGCTTGAGGAGCAAGCAGCGGTTGCTAATAAAACGGCTGAAGAACTTAAAAAATTAAGAGGAGTTGAAAAGCAATCTGCTATTGATGATATGACCAAGGCATTGGAAGCTCAAAATAAGGAATTGAGAAAGACTGAACTTGCTGTCGGTTCTGCATTAATTAACATTCAAAACTATGCAGTCGGTAATGCAGAACTTGCCAAAATTTCTAATGATGCACGTACTGGTACTATTAGCTATACCCAAGCCATTGAACGATTAAATGGAATGAAAATTCCACCTGATTTATATAATGCACTTAAACTGCAAGTTGAAAAATATGATGAAGGCTATCAAAAGGGTAATAAGTTAGTTGAAAGTTTAAAGAATGTTGGTGTTGAAAGTAAGTTAGCTGGGAATGCTGCGCAAAACGCTGCACTTCAACATCAACAACAAGCTAATGCAATTGGAAATACAGCAACTGAAGCCGAAAAAGCATCGAAGGCTTTACAGGATTATCGGGATAAGCAAAGAGATAATGTGCTTGATTCAATCTATAAATCAGGTTTGCTTGATTCGGGATATACAGTTGCTCAGGCTAACGCGATTCTAGAACTGCAAAAAGCAAAAGGAATGAGTGCGATTTTATCTAAAGATGAAATTGATAGTGCTTTGCGAAACCTCAAAATTATTGAGGAACAACAGGAGCGAGAAGAGAAACTAATTGACTCCAAACGTAAGCAGACAAAGGAGTTGGAGCAGCAGGAGAAAATTGCCAAACGCCTTGTAGGTGTATCGGGTAAATCTGGGATTGGCACGGGTCCTCATCTCGACGTTCGATATGGTGGTTCAATGTCTGGCCAGAAAGTATCGAATGAACATCTAGCCCGATTACAAGCAGGAGGAAAACCATTATCCTCCTATAAGATCAGTTCTAATTATGGTCCACGAAAAGCCCCTACCAAAGGGGCTTCTTCATTTCATAAGGGTATTGATTTTTCAATGCCTGAAGGCACGCCGATCACGACCAATGTCGCCGTGAAAGATATTAAGACATGGTATGACAGCAAAGGTGGTGGCTATGTCAGCGAGGTGATCTTTGAGGATGGTGTTTCTCTTAAGTTGCTTCATCAATCGCCGAGTATGCAAAGCAAGGTTAAGAGCGGAGCAAGCAAAGGCAGTGATAAAGCTACGGGGGATATTCAATCGCAACTTGATCGTCAGTTAGATGCTCAGCGTTCACTTGAAAATGAGGTTGCCAGTGAAGTACAGCGGATCCAGAATAACTTAACGGTTAGACTGGAGGCCGTTGATAAAGCAGGGTTTACCCCACAACGTACTGCTGAAATCAAGGCAGAATTACAGCGCCGTGCCGATAATGATATCGCTATCGCTAAACAAGCGATTAGAAGCAAACTTGAGGATTACAAGGAGTTCCAGAAAACCGAGGCTGAACTACTTAAAGAAAATTTTGATCGCAAAAAGTTCAATGCGGCTCATGATATTGAATTAAGTAAATCTGAACAAAAGCAAGCAGTAGAATTGCTAGAACAGCAATATCAGCAGGAATTAGGACTGTTGAAACTCGCTCAAGAGCAGCGTTTATTTCAAGCTAAACAAACTTTATTGACAGAAACCCAAGCCATGCAGGAACGCTATAGACTCGAACGGGAGGAGATTCTTAAGAATTCAAAGCTTTCCATTGAAGAGCGTCAAAAATTAATCGCGTTATCTAAAGCCACACAGGACAAAGAGACACGCGATAAGGTGAATAACGCTGTTCAGAACTGGGGGGTATTCAGGCTGATATAAATGGTACCAGTGAGTTCTACAGACAGGATCAGGAACGGTTCAGCCGTTTGAGCGCTGCCAATGACTTAGCTGATAGTCAATATGCAGCAGCTGATTTAGATGAACAAAATGGTTTAGACAATCTGAATGCACAAATGGAAGCTGGATTAATTCAGCAACAGGATTTTGAAAATCAGAAGACAGCCATTATTCAAGCTGCTCAAGAGCAAAGAAGTCAAATTTACAATGAATATGCCCAGAACACTAAGGACATTGAAGACAAGTATCATCAAGATAGATTAAACGCACAGATTGCTCTTGGTGGGCAAATGATGGGTTCAGTCACATCTATGTTCGGCTCTATGTTTGGTGAACAATCCAAAGCCTATAAGCTCATGTTTGCTGCAGATAAAGCTTATGCAATTGCAGCTGCAGGTATTGCTATTCAGCAAAATATCGCAGCAGCTTCAAAAGTTGGTTTTCCGTATAACTTGCCTTTGATTGCTGGGGCCGTTGCACAAGGTGCCAGCATTATTGCAAATATCCGGGCAATTAAAGATCAAGGCTTTGCTGAGGGTGGTTTTACTGGGCGAGGTGGCAAATATGAAGTTGCGGGAGCTGTACACAAAGGTGAAATCGTATGGTCTCAAGAAGACATTAAACGATGGGGCGGTGTGGGTTTAGTTGAGAAAATGCGTAAGAGTTCAAACCCTGAAGCTTTCCTCAATAACAATGCCTCAACTGATAGTGTCATGCGCCGTGCATTGATGAGCTCTAATGCCTTTATGGAAAGTCAAAAGCAATCTGACATCTTTAATCAACCGGTTCAGGATGGCCAGATTATTTATAAAGGCAATACAAAGGCTGCTAAATCTCCTAATTTAGTTAATCCAGATTTATTCCATGACGGAAAAGTTTACTTTTCTTCAAATGGTTTTGTTCAGGATCGCTCAAATCTGGATGATGTACAGGATTTCACTTTAGGGCAAACTTCACGTCCTCAAGCTGAGACTATGCCTTCAATTGGACCTGCTTCACCGACTATCAATTTCAAGATTGAAGTTATCAATCAGGTTAGTGGTGCAACAGTTGAGGCTGAACAACTGGATGAGAAAACTGTACGGATCATTGTTAAAGATGAACTGGATAAGCAGCTTCCCAAATCGGTACCTAAAATTGTAGGAGATCAAATTGGTAATCCAAATTCAATTATTAGCCGGTCTTTGACTGAGAATACGACCACAAGACGTAATCGTTAATTATTAAGACCACCTTTCGAGGTGGTTTTTTTATTACCTGAAGGAAAGTTATGTACAAGTTAAAGCTAAATCCTCAAACAAATGGCTATGGCGTAACACCAGGTGATGATGTGAAGCGTCAGCAGATGGATGGCGGGCGTGGACGCTATTACATCGATGTAAAACGTAATAGCCATATTGTCGATATGAACTGGAATTTAAGTAAAACCGATTTCAATAAAATGATGGCTTTTTGGCGTGTTTACCAAAACAAGCCAGCCTCGTTTTATGCGGATCTTGTCATTGACCAGGGAACGCGACAGCAATACCAATGCAACTTTATTCCTAATTCATTTAAAACCAATGAAGTAAATGGAAATCTTTACCGGGTAACTGCTCAGCTGGAAGTTATTCAGAATCAGCCAAACCTTACAGCTGATGCAGCATTGATTAAAGATTGGGAGGTCTAATGGATAACGAGTATGCCAAGTTCTTTCTCAATCGCAAAGTCGATATCTATCAGCTGGAGTGTATTGAGTTATCACATCCATCTTTTCTAAACACATATCGGGTTGTCCGCAATGATGATCGGGGCGTCTATATGCAGCATAAGGCAGGGGCTGGTCAGGTCTTTTATGAATATCTACCTATGTCTATCCAAAGATCTGGAATGCTAGGGGATCTGGACCAGACCTTAACTGTTTCAATTTCAGGACTTGGGGATGTCTTGCCGGATGAGTTTGAAAGGGTAATTGAAGGGCAATATTCAGACGTTAAGCCTACCGTAAATTATCGACTCTATAGTTCGGACAACTTGAATACACCAATCCATTATTTGTTAGGACTGAAACTTTCAGGCATATCAATGAACCATAAAGCTGTGACATTCAAGGCTGAATCACCACGATTAAATACCGCGAAGACTGGAGATATTTTTGCACTGGATCGCTTTAGTGGTCTGAAGGGGGCTGTATGAAAAGTCATGATCATTTGCTTGATAAGCAATATGACGAAGAGCAGTACAACTGCGTTCATTTTGCCCATGAAGCTGCAATGGATCTCTACGGAATAGATCGTAGTGAAGCTTTGGATTTATTTATGCAACCTAAGGGCAAAATTACATTCCTGCCATCAAGATTAAAAATCTTAAATCCGCTGCCCATGCCGAAGGAGGGCTGCATTGTCGCCTTCCATCCAAGACAAAGAAATAAGCCCCCGCATGTGGGGCTTTTTCGTTTAGGTCGTGTACTGCATCTAATGGAAGGTGGGGTCACTTATTTAGCTGAAGACGTTATCAGAGCAATGGGGTTTAGTCGGGTCAGTTACTATGATTAAGATTATTTATAAACAAGATCCTTTGTCTGAAGAAAAGACAGTGGAATATGCTCACACCATAGGGCAATGGCTAACTTCCAAATATGAATCTATGCCTGAGCATGTCCGTATTTTTCATACATCAAGCAATATGGATCATGCGGAAATTTCGTTTGCCAATGAAGTTACACCTAAGAATGCTCATGACTTAAAACAACTGGATTTCTTACCTGGCACTTTTATTGTGATTGAAAATCCGAAAGGTATGCCTGCACTTATTGCGGCAATCGTTTCTATTGTTTTAAGCGTGGCGGTTGCATTTTTAATGCCTGCACCATCGATTGCTCAAACCAATCAGAATAACAACCAATCCTCATCTGCAAATAATGAACTTTCAAATCGTGAAAATAAGATGAGGGTAAACGGTCGCATTACAGATAACTATGGTGCTGGATGGAATACACCTGATCTGATTGCTGTACCTTACAAGGTTTATGAAAACAATGTTGAAGTTGAGCATATTGTTGGCTGTATTGGTCGTGGCCACTATCAAATTAATGGTGCGTACGATGGTGAAACCAATATTGTTGATATTGCCGGGGCATCAGTAGAAGTCTTCCGACCAGGCGTTGATATTGTTTCTGGACAGCCTTATTTTTCACTTGGTACCGAAATTACCACACCACCTTTAAGTGTTCAGCATCAAAACTCAGTGAATGGCCAGATCCTTCGACCGGCTGATACTCAAAGTCTGGAAGGCACTAATTATCTTCAATTTACTTATCCAAATGAGATCCTTCGAGCAGCTGCAAACAATACCGATTTAACGACTAAATTTGTCAGCAATGACCGTGTTGAAATCACTAATGCTTCATTTACCTATAACGGGCAAACATACGATTTAAACGGTACTTATAGCGTCTTATCCGTTGCTGATGATCGTATGACGTTATCAAATCCTGCTGCAGTTAATCCAAACTGGTTAAAGCTAAAAGAACTCAGTAACCAGCAAACAGGTGCTTTATCTCCAAAGCTTGCATCGATTGGTGAGAAATGGATTGGTCCATTCATCCTGGATAACATTGAACGTAACCGTGTCATTTTTAACTTTGTAGCCAGTAATGGGCTTTATACGGTATCAACAGGCGGCAATCAGGCGGCTGTAAACGTGACAATTGAAGTTGAGGTCACACCAGTGAATGAATCGGGTGCAGCCATTGGCAATCCAATGCTGAAACAGATCATTCTGAAAGGTTCAGCAAAGTCACGGCAGACTATTGGTGCAACGCTGGATATGGTCACATTTCAGGGGCGTTGTAGTGTACGTGCACGCCGTTTAACACCTACACCGGCTGTTGAAAGTGTAGTTGATGAGGTGAAGTGGCAAGCACTTTACGGAGCATTCCCGCTGCAAAGCACTAAGTATGAATATGAAACGGTTTTTCGTGCACGTACTTATGCAACTACAGGTGCGCTTGCAGTTAAGTCGCGCAAGATCAATTTTGATCTTCAGCGGATGTTGCCAACATATAAGAATGGAGCAATGACGACGGAGTTATTTCCAACGTCAAGCTTTGCTGATGCACTGGTGTCGATGGCACTGGATGACAAAATCGGACGCCGTACGATCGACGAAATTGATATAGAAAATATCTATCGTACTTATAACGATATTGTCGACTACTTCGGTACACCGTTAGCTGCAGAGTTCTGTACCACCATTGATGATACCAATCTCTCCTTTGAGGAGCTGGTCACTAACCTTTGTGATGCTGTGTTTTGTACAGCATACCGGCAAAACAATAAGCTCAAGATCTATTTTGAACGGCCAACAGATAACTCGGTGTTGCTGTTTAACTTCAGGAATATCATCCCTGATAGTTATAAGCATGATCTGACCTTTGGTGTAATGGACGATTACGATGGTTTGATCTATGAATACACGGATCCGACCGATGATAGCCGTATCAATATCTACTTGCCGGATAAAGGAGCCAAGAACCCAAAAGAGGTGAAATCGGTAGGTGTACGTAATAAGTGGCAAGCGCATTTCAATGCGTACAGGCTTTGGAACAAGCTCCGCTTTCAGCGCAAATCGATCACCTTTGATGCAGCTCCAGAATCGGAATTACTGGTTTTACGTGATCGCATCGCTGTAGCTGATTATCGAAATGGAATTCATCAAAGTGGTGAGGTGACAAAGCAAGAAGGCTTAATTCTTACCTTAAGTCATGATGTCGATTTCATTGCAGGTAAGAGCTACGTCATTTATCTGCAAATGGGAGATGGTAGTGTCGATTTGATTCCCATTACTGCAGGATCTGCTAAGAACAAGGTTATTTTAGGACGGTTACCGAACGCTGCATTAAAGCTAAGTTCTGATGATTTTGTGAATACCATCTACACCGTAGTTAATGATGATACCAAAGGTTCCTTGCCGTACCTTGTCGCAAAAAAAGATCCGGTAGATCAATTCTCGAATACGATTACTGCAGTGAATTACGATGTGCGCTATTACCTTAATGACAAGGACTTTATTGACGTACCAGTTGATGATTCACCGATCTACATTCGATACGACCAGCTAGATATTAACCTTGCGCGTTTATATCAAATGCAGAGGGGTAATTTGCCAACGACAGGTGAGATTAGTTTTGTGGTTGAGGCAGGGGCATTGGTTTCAAGCTCAAGTTCACTTCGGCCTGAAACACGTATGGTTTATAAGCATACGAATAACTCAGAAACTAAAGAGTTCATTGTTCCAGCTGCACCTGAATTACCAGCGATTGATACAGGAGTGTTTCCACCTGATCTAGTTGTGAATCTCCTAATCAAAGGCGCAGTTGTTGGGCGTGGAGGTGATGGAGGTCTCCCTCATTTAGCATATGGAGGATTATCTAGTGATTCCAATTATACCTTTACCAGAACACGTCGTGACGGGTTCCAAGGAGCACCAGGTTTAATGAACCGGCACAGTAAATTAAACCTGATCATTGATGGAGGAACACTGGCTCGTGGAGGTTCAGGTGGTGGTGCAACTCCTAGTGGCATCTACCCTGAACTTGGCTATGGAGTGCAGGGCATTCCTGGTGGGGCTGGTGCGCCGTTTGGCAGGGTTATGACAGGACAACCAATCTACAGTGATACTCAGGACTGGCGGTGGTACTTTATTGACAGTTTCATGGTTGTAAAAGTCACTGATGCTGAAGCTTCAGTGCCCGGTAAAGGTTATCGTTTTCAGGATGACCGTTATGGATCTCCATTATCAGGTGATGGTGGTAGATGGGGGCAGCGCGGTACCAAGTCCACAAACGATGGAACTTGGAACTGGCGATATCACGGCACGACTGAAGGTCAACCGGGTGCTGGTGGTACTGCAATTGTCGGCGTTGCACCACTCACAACTAAATTAATTAATGGAGGAAAAATTTTACAAACCCTTTAATACTTTGAAAGAACTTAGAGCACCCAATTCGGGTGCTTTTTTATCGCTCCGATGATGGATTGAACAACGAACGACTACCGCTTCCGAGCGGTTTTTTTACTTAAATTTTCTGGAGATATAAATGGAACCAGTTTCCACTAGCGGTTTAACAGCAATTTTAAAATTTTATGGTGCGGCAATTATGGTGACTTTAGCGGTTGCCTTAGTTGCAGCAGTGGTATTAATGACGCGTATGCCACGCTCACCGCAAGAGTGGGCCGTAGGCTTAATCTGTACGGTTGTATCAAGTCTTGCAGGTGGTTCGTTCATTATTGTGAAGTGGGGGCTTCATGAGTGGATTACTGATATTTGGGGGATGATGGCACTTGGTGGATTCTTCTTTGTATGTGGTATTCCTGGTTGGGCATTGGTCCGGTGGACTTTTAACTTTATCAATAAACAGGAAGGTAAGACGATTATCGAAGTTATCAAAGAAGTTAAGAAAGCCAAAAATGATATTCAAAATAGTTAACCGCCTTCGGGCGGTATTATTAATTAACCCACTTATATTTCTGTCATCTGTCGGAATTAAGCAAATGATTTAAAGACTTGTTTATACTAAATGTTCAAAATAAAAACAGGATAATGCCGTGAAAAAGATAATTTTAGCAACAGTAATGGGTTTCAGTGGGATAAGTATTGCTTTTGCCGAGTGTTCCTATAGTTTTGATGCGACCTTACAAGACATAAAAGCTTTTGAAGTAGCAAATGGAGCAAACGCAGCTAATTATCGTTATGCAGAGCAAGTTGCTAATATAAATAATACGAATCAGTCTGGTTATGACGTTATAAATTATTATTCCAATAAAAATGTCGATAAGCTTTTAGCTTCTAAAAAATATATTCAGTTTAAAACTCAATATACCTCTAATACGCCAGACAATGTCGCGATAGTAGATAAGCCTATTACTACTTCAGATATTCTTGCTCAGGAGTTCATTTTTGATGTGAATAATCTCAAGGTAAATCTTGGCAGTACTTCTCAGATGTATGAATATGGTTTTGTTATTACTGGATCTTCACAATCTAAAGTGGAATTAACATTAAATTTAATGTTTGCAAAAGGTAATAACTATTCAGGTGTTATAAATGGAGACTCAATTGTTTCTTTTGGCGCTACATATAAATCAGATGGTAATGGTCATTTAACATACTTAAGTGCTAATAGAACAAGTAATCCCGTACAAGTTCCAGCAGATGGAAAGGTTAGAGTAGGTGTTTATGTAAATCAAAATACTAAACAGGTTGGTTATATTGTTAATGGAGTGAACTACGGCTACTTAAATCTTACTATGGAAAATAAATTAAAATATATCAGCTTTATGGGAACTATCAACCAAGACCATTTCGCCAACTCAGCCTTAACAGGTAAAACAGTGGGGCTGCAATTGGTTACGGATAAGTCAAAATTGCAGTTTACTTATCCTACTGGAGCTAAGGACATTTGTGGGGTAGCTTTGTAAAGAGCGAATCAACTAATTTTCTCAACAGCCACCTACGGGTGGCTTTTTTACATCTAAAGGAAAGTGAAATGAACATTGAACAATATCTTGAAGAACTCATTAAACGCGAGGGCGGTTATGTGAATAACCCCGCTGATCGAGGAGGGGCAACTAAGTACGGCATTACTGAAGCCGTTGCTCGCGCACATGGTTTTAAAGGCCATATGCGTGATCTACCTTTAGATGTGGCCAAGTCAATTTATCGCAAAAATTATTGGACAGTTCCACGATTTGACCAAGTGAATTCGATTTCTTCTGCAGTAGCGGAGGAGTTATTAGATACCGGTGTAAATTGTGGCACCGGCTTTGCAAAACCTCTTTTACAACGTGCTTTAAATTTGCTGAATAACCAGGGAAAAGCAGGTTGGCCAGATCTTGCGGTCGATGGGATTTATGGGCCAGCTACTTTAAATGCACTTAAAACATACTTGGCCAAGCGTGGTAAAGATGGGGAGAAGGTTTTACTAAGAGTTCTCAACATCATGCAAGGCCAACGTTACATTGAAATTTGTGAACGCAATAAAAGCCAGGAACAATTTTTCTATGGCTGGATTGCTAACCGGATCTCATAGTATGAAAGTCTTTCATTGCAAACGCTCAAAGATAGCTTCCGTAATCACATTACTGTGCATTCTATTTTCAGGATGCACAGCTCATACGATCAATAATAATGTGAGTGTAGGTATTTGTGTAAAGGCCCTTTAAGGGCCAATTTGTATATAAATTTTTTAATTATAATTTTTCAGAGTAATCTACGACTTGAAAAATATATTTAAATATTTATGTATTTTTTACAAATATTTAAAATATTATTGATACTGGAATATTCATTTTCTGCATTATTTTGGGTAACAATTTCATGAATTTTATTGATTAGTTCATCGTTTTCAAATGCATTGTTCATCATGTATTTCACCTCTGCAGGAATTAAAACTTTAAAACTATTTGGATCTAGGTGATTTTTAATATCTTCAATAGAACTTTTAGGTAGACTTGATTTATTTTTACTAAGTAAATTTTTGATTTTATTGAAAAGACAATAGCTGAAATGTGCGCATATATATTCAATATCTTCGTTTGGAACGTCAATGATAATTAATTTTTTGTGATGAAGTCTCATGATATCTTTATATATATAGTACTTACCATCAATTGTGCTGTTGATAATGGAATAACCATCGTGGGTTGATGCATTTCGTGCTTCTTTCATAAATTTACCATAACGGATATCTTCAAAAAAAACACTCCAATCAATTTTTTCATTCAACGCAGTTTCTAAGCTATCTTTAATTGATTGAAATGAATTAAGATATGCATCAAAATAATGATTTAATTCAGGCATTTTATCCTCTTGCGGAGTTCCCCAATGTTTTTTAGTTTCACTACAACATTCTAAAATTTTATTTAAGAAAAATTCATGTCTTGAAAAAAGGCTATTAAGATGATTAGTAACCATTAGTCTATGTTGTTCAGGGTTTAAAATTTTCATAAGTAAACAAAATATTTTTAATTAATACTCAGTTGAACATTTAAATATCAAATTATCAATAGCTTATGTCAATCATAGAATTTTATTATTAAATTGCTGTTTTTTATCTCGTTACTTTTAGATTATTAGTAGAAAGTAATTGATAATTAATGATCTAACATTAACTTTGGAACAGTAAAAATAACCTTTATGCAATAACAAAAAAGAGATCTTTGGAGATCTCTTTTTAATTTTATCAGTTAGGGCAGCGATGGTTCATTTAGTCCAAGTATATACCCACGTTTTCCATTCGTTTTCATATACACTACACTCACATTCTGCAATGTTTTTGCTAGTTTAAAGAACTCTCTTTTCGCTTTTGAAGCTGGATAACAATTGGCAACTTTTTCCTTGTCAACATAAGCAAAGAAGCCATCAATAGAACATAATTTCTTGAACTCATTGCCAATACGTGAATCATTAAAATTATTGTAAGCAGTGACTGACATCCATTGAAGAAGCATCAACATATCATCATATTGCTTATTCAGTAAATTTAAAGAAGCATTCAATCCAAAAATTGGTGTTGAGTAATCTAATGAATTATTCGTAGGATTTCTATAGTAGAACTTCCAGATAGGTTCGTGATGGGATAATCGGTTCCTGAATTCTCTTATTAAGTTAAAGTGATCTTCAATGTCTTTCCTCTTGATATTTGAAGGGGCATTTGGAAAAACATGTTGCAAAAGATTTGGCCATAATAAATGTTTATTAGTAATGTCTTCATAGTCTTTGCTAAGCAAGGTTGTCCAGAATCCAAAAGGTAATCGGCTTAATATATCCTCACCTTTCACCCAGCTTTTTACAATTGAAGCATCATCTCGTGCTTTTTTAACATGATTTTCAGTAGTACTATATTTGATGCGATTACCGTTTTTTACCCATTTCAAAGCATTCTGTTGACGCATTTTGGCAATTTTTCTGTCTTGTATTGCTTTAACTAATTGTTCAAACCATAAGTCATTATGTTTATACGAAATGAAGTTTGATCCATTTGGTTGATGATGTTTTTTTACAGCAACGTCTATAGCATTTCTTAAAGTAATTTCTAAAGTCTGCATTAGCGGATAAATGGCTCCAGCTAAGGCAATGTTCCAGTAATATGCTCTTAGTATCTGATTCGGATCAGTTAGCTTCAAAATATTTTCATATGTACTTAATCTAGGGGTAGAAATAAAATCGCTCATTTTTTGAAGAAGTAATCCTTGTTTTTAGATCTAAAGTATAGGGTAGTTGTACTACCCCAAAAATATGTGTATTATAACAAGCATAGACACGTTATGCGTTCCCTGGGATTGCAAAAAAAGCAATTCTATAAACATAATGTAAGTAATTTGGAAAAGCCACCGAAAGGTGGTTTTTCTCTATCTATAGTTTTGTTTTCTCCAGATCCTCATGATCTGTTATCAAATCATAATCGATTCAGCTAACTTGAAATCTTTTAACTCGTTATAAAATATCTAGCCTGCACTTATAAAAATTATTTGATAGTGCTTTATTTATAAATCATCAATAACTGATCAAACTTAAATGGATTTCTACTTAATTTATCTCTACTCATCGACCAGTTGCGGCCCGGTACATAACATGTACTAATGCCGATTTTTTTCTTGCCAAATTTTGTATGCACGCTATCTAGCGTTTTCATCAATTGTTCTTTCTTTTCTATCGCTTCAAAATCTGTGAGCAGGTCATAAGTGTGGCCCGATTTAGGTTCAAGTCCCGTTAATATCACTCCACACTTTTTATACTTAATACCTTCTTTATAAATATGACTCACCATCTTCGTGGCAGCTTTGACAAAATCTAAAGCGCTATCGGTAGGTTCAGGGAACGACCCTGTGATTGATTTATTATAAAATGGTGCGCTTTCATCAAATGGACTTGATTGAACAAATACAAGTAGACAACCGCATAACGATTCTTCATCACGTAACCGCTTACATGCTTCTTGTGCATGCATTGCTATAGCTTCTTTCAAATCATCTAGTTCGGTTACTTTTGCTCCAAAGGAGCATGACTTAATAATTTGTTTTTTTGATGGCGGTGTATCTTCAATCTCAATGCAAGAGATGCCTTGTAATTCGTTAATTGTACGTGCCATGACAATTGAAAATTGGCGCTGCATTTCACGTGCTTCTGTACACGCTAGGTCTAATACAGTTTTTACACCCATAGAATGCAATTTTTTAGCATGCTTACGACCTACTCCCCAAACTTCCGAGACATCGATCTGCGCGAAGTAATATTCTTTATTACATGGATCCATGCCGACTAAATCACAAACCCCATTAAATCCAGCATTCTTTTTAGCTATATGGTTAGCTATCTTTGATTCTGTTTTGCTTCTTCCAATCCCCACACATACTGGCAATCCTAGCCACTTCAATATTTTTGCACGCATATCTTGACCAACGACCTGAAGATCAAAATTCTTCTCATAGGCTGTAAAATCTACAAAACACTCATCAATTGAATAACCTTCAACTTCTTCCTCTGTGACATATGAGCCAAGTATCTTATGAAAGCGTCTAGACATTTCTGCATAGAGTGCGTAATTGCTTGAGAGAACAGTGACATTGTGTTTTTGAACTACATCTTTGATTTGAAATAACGGGACACCCATTTTTATCCCGAGCGCTTTAGCTTCATTTGAACGGGCTACTGCACAGCCGTCATTATTCGAGAGCACGATGGTACTCTTATTATTCAAACTAGGGTTAAAGACTCTCTCACATGAGACATACATATTATTAACGTCTATGAGAAAAAAGACTTTCTCCTCGTGTTTCATGATCTTTTTCTTGTATTTTTTAGAATGTAAGTTACAACACCCCAAATTATTAATTCTTGTCCGTCTTTGAGATGTATATCTTCATACTCAGGATTTTCGGCTTTAAGCCAATGTTCATCTCCATCAATCATTAAACGTTTAACCGTGAAATCATTATCAATAAGAGCGACAACAATATCGTTGTGTTTAGCATCAAGACTTCTATCAACAATTAGCTCGTCGTCAATATCAATTCCAGCATTTAGCATTGATAGAGAGGCTACTTTGACAATAAATGTTGCCGTCTCATTTTTGATTAAGTGCTCATTCATATCGAGGGATCGATCAACGTAATCTTGAGCTGGCGAAGGAAAGCCAGCAGATACCTTTTCAATCGCAAATGGTATTGATAAATGGGTAGAAGGAGTAACTAGTTTTATGGAAGCCACATCACTCAAAGCATTGCCAAGCTTAAGGTGTGGCTTAATTTCAATAATAAAAGGTTCGATAGTGCTCATAGTTACTCCTTGATTTCGTTACATAATCAAGATGATATGCTAGAGCTTGCTTAAAATTCAAATTAAAAAAATTGTGTATAAACAAGAAGAAGTCACAAACTGACGTGCTTAACCCCACCATTGGTCATAAAATGAACATATAGAATTAATAAAGATTTTGCTTTTGTATCACTTAAAAAATTATTTTAAAAGAAACTATTTCTAATATGCGGTATATAATACATTTTTTATTAATAATTTTTTCTTAAAATATACTTGATATTTTAACGATTGATACTCAAAAAATTAATAAAAGTAAATAATAAATAATTTAGATTTTATTTTTAACTAATTGTTTTTGTTGTGTTTTATTTACAATAAAATTTTATTTTATAATCATATATATAATCAATTTTATTTTATAACTGATAATAATTATTATAACTTTAGACAGATTATTCTTTTTCTATAGAGACCGATAATGTTTTTAAAATGATAATTTTCTTGAAATATTTGATTACAAATAGGGTGTTTTATCATTATAAAAAAATTTCTAGTATTGATTTGAACTGTTTAAATTCCCTTTAGGAAATAATATTAATGAGAATTTTTTCATATTTATTAATCATATCAGCAGCAATAATTTTTTATTTTAGTCTAAAATTTGGTTTTGATTTAAAAACGGCCTTTCACACTTTACTTTTATTAGTGATCTGGTCGGTTGGTTGTTACTTTTCATACAGATTTTATGATGATTTTGGATATCCAAAATTTTGGTTTTACCTGATTTTTGGTATTTTACTGAGCTTCTGTTTTTATCCACTTTTAGAGTTTTATTCTTATAAAACCGAAACTTATGGCTGGCTTGATTGGGCTGGTTTAACAACGAGAGAATTTAGGTTTGATCAAGAACAACGCTGGTTCGGACGCTGGTATGGATTGCTCGGAGTAACAACTATTTTTACATTAATTAGTATCGCTATTCAGCAATTTTTCGACAGTGATAACTAAAAACTTTATGAAATAATAACTGTCTAAAAACAGTTATTATTTCAAATATTATAGAGAGTCTTAAAATAATTTTTGTTTAGGAAAGTATTCAGCAGTAAATTCACCGATCGGCATTTCAAAGAAAAACTGCTTTGCATCATCCTTTTTGCAATTGAGCCAGTCTTCTCGGAATTCTTCAGGGATAACAATAATCGATCGTTTCTCATCTTCAGGTTTATGGAACTGGCTCATGAAGGGGTGGTTATCTGCATTAATAGTCAGCATCGACATAGATCTTACTTGCTGCCCATCAATCACAGTCGAATCATAAATAGCAGCTACTGTAAAAGGTAAGCCATCCTCTCGATAAATTCCCCATCTTTCTGCTTTACCATTCACATACCTAGGCTCATAAATTTTTTCTACAGGTATTAGCGCGAATTGGCTTTTAGCCCATGCATGTCGGAAGCTCGGCTTTTTATCAACTGTCTCAGTTCTAGCGTTATATGTATACTTTGAGAACTTTAAATCATGGTTCCAAGGTGGAATCATACCAAACTTAACTTGCCGCCATTCTATATGGCCATCTTTAGAAAATATAAGAGGGCAGTCGTAACCAGGATAAATATCGGTCTTATAGTCGAACGTTTGTTCGAATAGATCTAGTAGATGTACTCGGTCTTTTAATATAGGTTCATAGTTTGCGCACATAAGTAACCTCAAAATTAGTATTTAATAATAGGTTAAAATTTATTCGACTTTTTTGTATTGAGTTTCTATTGCAGTAGCGGTGTTTTGTTGTAAAGATAACTTGAAAATAAAATGATACTTTGAATCTGAAATAGCCTCTCTAATAACAGCAGAAAACTTCTCTTTTGTTACAGTCATATTTTTTTGATCATTATCAGCTAGCGTGCCTGCAATATAGTCAGGAATTCTTATAAGAGGGTCATACCACATTTTTCCATGAAATTCTGGTTTTCCAAAAGATAGTTGAACTTTGTAGTTTTTGGAGAAGGGTAATTTAACTGCTTGGAATAGATATTTACTTCTAATATCAACTATATGGAAAATCATAGGAGAAAGTTTTTCTTTAGATTTTTGACCTAGAGTTGTAAGAATATTGTCTCGGTCGGAGAACCAACAAATATCTTGGAGATCTGGTATTGACTTGAAGAGCTGTAAGTTAATTGAAGAAATTACACAGGAAATAATTTCGATTATCAGTAGTAACTCATTTTTATTTGCTCGAAAAAGTTTTTCTTGAAAAAATTTTACCTGACTTTTTATTATTTCAGAGTTAGAACTCATGCCTAGACTTTTTAGGAGAATCTGAAAATGGTGTCTTATATTAGGGATAAGATTATCTTTTTCTTTTGGAAGCTGTATACTAATATGGAAAAATAGTCCAGAATTAATAAATTTTAAAAAAGCAGGATTAATAAATTTAGTTTTTTTAATATCACTATATTGTAGTTTGTTTATTCCAGACATTAATGAGTTGATTGGAAAATTTTGTGGAATTAATGTAAAAGTAATAAATTCACTCTTCTTTTCAGGATTTCCTAAAGCATAATCACTAGCAATAAACCATTTTTTACTTTTTATATTGCTATTGAGGAAAGATATTAAGTTTTCACTATTTGCTAATGTTTCATTAATAGTATGGAAAATTGCAGGTACAATATGATTTCTAGATAAATCAATTTCATCAAGTTGATCTAGATCGATAAATTTTAGAGGAATATCTGCTATACTTGGTAGTTCTGGGGCATATACGCTCTCAGTAATTTGATTGCTAAATTTATTAATATCGCTTTTAGAGTTATTCACCTATTCACCTTTTAAAGAATTTTCTTCCACTAAGAATTCTTCTTTTCCTTAAATTTCTCTATAAATTTTTGATAATCAAAGTTTTGTTTGTATTGTTCTGGAAGGAAGGTAGTATTCCTATTGTTATCAATATCTAAACCAATACATTTGTAATTACCACAAACTATTTTATATACTTTATATTTTTTATCTCCTTCAGTAACAGTTCCTGAGAATGAATAGTCTTTCTTTGCATAAATCAGGTATAAGTTTTCTTTAATATTTTTTTCGCCTTTTTTATATGCATTGTGTATAAAAGCAAAACCCATGGAAAGTAGGAAAATAACAAAAATAGTAAAGTAGTAATACTCTAAAAGCTTAATCGGCTTTGGTGTTTTATAATTATAAGTGTAATAAAACTTTAAATTATAGTATTTTAAATAAATAAAACTTTTAATTTCATGCCGGCGAGAAGGATGATAACCAAGCCATAATGAAATAAACATTAAGATTAGAAAAGATATGACTCTAATAAAAATTAATAATAATTTATATATGGCCACTTTAAGTTTATCAAAAGCTTCAAATAAAATCTCTGTAAATGTTAGAGAACCGAAAAATGTAACTTCATAATTGCTTAAGCCTGCCTCTGCAAGTGAGGCTCCAATTGCTTCTGTTTGCCCTAAATAAAAAGCATATTGACATCCATACCATATTGCAGGCAAAGCTGGCAAAAATACAAATAAAAAGGCAAATCTTCTTAAAATATCTTTAAACATTTTCTATCATTAATTATGTATAAAATTTCTGTTCTAGTTATTAAGTTTTGACAACTAAAACTATCTATCAGTTTAAGAATGAGACATGGAAAATGCCTCATTCTGGCAAGTATTCTAAGCAGCTGTCAGCATTTTGGCAATTTCCGAAGCTGTGGGATTGTAATAAGTATTCACTAAAACACTAATCGTTTTATGGCCAGTAATTTTCGCTAGGATCTCTACTGGTAAACGGTAGTCATGAACAAAACGGGTGATAGCTTCATGGCGTGAGTCGTGGAATGTAATAACACCATCTAAGCCAACTCTCCGTAAGTTACGTTGCCATATTAATCTAAATGCATTTGAGGTAAGAGGAATCATGCGGTCATCGTTAGGATCGTCAGGCAACCAAGAAAGCAACTCTTTTGCCTTGGAAGTTAATGGCACATCACGAGAAGTACCATTCTTAGTATCTAATAAGCGAATGAAATCAGGAAAGATTAATGATTTCTCTACACTGAGTATTTCACCTTTGCGCATTGCAGTTTCAAGCGCAAATAGAAATGACCAGGCAACTCGGTGTCTTGGCTGAACAGGCACTTTTCCCCATTCATAATCGAGCCCAGCTAAAACAGCATCTATATGGTTCTGATAAATCCTTTGATTACGTGGAGGAGGAGCAGTAGGTTTTGATATTTCTTTGAATGGATTTTCTTTAGTTATAAATAGTTCTTTCCGAGCAAAGTCAAAAACTGAACTATACATAGCCATTTCTCGAATGACTGTTGCACCTTTAACTTGCTTTAAACGTTTATCACGCCATTGTTTAACAAGTGCTGGTGATAGGTCATGAATTGATTCATCTGCTAATTTCCCCCAATTTTTCTTTAGGCATTTAAGCATTTGAACAATTAAGCGGGCACTCTTCATTTTTCTGCCTTCTTCTTGATAGTACTGTTCAAAAAGGGCATAGAAGGAGATATGGATTTTTTCAGGCTCAGGGTTAGCCTGTTGAGATTGTAATTCTAATAATTTTTTTGCGGCCCATTGTTCACACTCACTCGCAGTATCTCGAGTAGCTGTGTAACGTTTTCCTAAGTAACGAACAGTGATCCGCCACGCGTCCCCGCGCTTAACCGGCTTTTGCATAATAACACTCCAAATTTCGTGGTGTCGCCGCGACACCAAAATTCGTGAATGCCTAAAAGACATCTACTTTTTTGGTGTCGCAACGGAAATATAAAGCGTTTTTTAATGCGAATTTTGACTATTTTGAGTAGTCAAAGCTGACCGATCGACAATAAAAAACAGGCCACATAACTCGTTAAAATTATGCAGCCTATTGATTTTAATACATAAAATCTTGGAGCGGGAAACGAGACTCGAACTCGCGACCCCAACCTTGGCAAGGTTATGCTCTACCAACTGAGCTATTCCCGCAATGTGAGCACATTATAGAGTGTTTCACTAAAGTGTCAACACTCTTGTGATTTAATTGAACATTTAATCAGCACGACGCCAAACTGTACCTTGACGAGTATCTTCAAGCACAACACCTTGGTCGAGCAAAGACTGGCGAATACCATCTGCTTTAGCAAAGTCTTTTGCTTTTTTAGCATCCACACGTTGTTGAATAAAGTCTTCAATTTCAGCATCAGACAAAGCAAGCGCTTCTTGTCCAATATCTGATTTTAAGAAATCATCTACATTGTATTGTACCAAACCTAAAATGTTGGTGAGGTGACGTAATGTCGAATAAAGAATAGTCGCTTGGTCGGCTTGCTCTTCTTTTACAGCACGGTTCAATTCTTTGTTCAGTTCAAACAATACCGCCATTGCTTCAGCAGTATTGAAATCGTCACACATCGCATTGTTAAAGCGTTCAATAAAGCTTTGATCAAGCGATTCAGTTGTCGTTTGACCGTAAACTTGTTGGTAAGCTTTAAATGAATGGTAGAAACGAGTTAAAGAAGTTTTTGCTTCTTTGAGTGCCACATCAGAGAAGTTCACTGGACTACGATAGTGTGAAGACACAATAAAGTAGCGGATCACTTCAGGGTGGAATTTCTCCATCACGTCGCGAATCGTAAAGAAGTTGCCTAAAGATTTAGACATCTTTTCACCATCAACGTTAATGAAACCAACATGCATCCAGTAGTTTACATATTGCTCACCAGTCGAAGCTTCACTTTGCGCAATTTCATTTTCATGGTGTGGGAACATTAAATCTGAACCGCCACCATGAATGTCAAAGTGATTGCCTAAGCAGCAAGTCGACATTGCAGAACATTCAATGTGCCAACCCGGACGGCCATTACCCCAAGGGGATGCCCAAGACGGTTCATTTTCTTTTGCATGTTTCCAAAGTACAAAGTCAAAAGGATGTTTCTTTTCAACTTCTACATCAACACGCTCACTTGCGCCAGCTTGCATATCATCAAGCTTACGGCCAGAGAGGCGACCATATTTTTCAAATTTGGTCACTTCAAAATAAACATCGCCGTTTGAAGCAGGGTAAGCAGAGCCTTTGTTGACCAGATTGCCAATCATATTTTGCATCTGATCGATATATTCAGTCGCTTTAGGTGCTTCATCTGGTGCCAAACAGCCTAAGTTCGCTGCATCTTCATTCATTGCATCGATAAAACGAGTGGTGAGTTGTTGGATTGTTTCACCATTCTCATTCGCACGTTTAATGATTTTGTCGTCAATGTCGGTAATGTTGCGAATATAGCGAACTTTCCAGCCTTGACTACGTAAGAAACGAATAATGTAGTCAAATGCAACCATAACTCGAGCATGCCCGATATGACAGTAGTCGTAAACGGTCATACCGCAGACGTACATATCGATGTGACCTTCTTTGCGAGGTACAAATTCAACTTTTTTTCGTTGCTCAGAGTTATATAAAACAAACGGTTGCATAAGGGTTTTCAAACACTCAACAAAAACAGTGTTACATCATAACTGATGCATCATTTTTCACAAAGTTTTATGCAAGAATTTTATAAGCTTGTGAAATCTTATACATTTAAAAACGTGTAGGTGATTGAGTTATGTTAGAATGCCCCCAAATCTTTTGATTAAAATCACCGATCTTCACAAGAGATCAGATCAATTATTTTGAGTCAAACTCGTATGCCCAATCCTACAGATTTCCAAAGCAGCGCATTAGCAACATTGCGTATTGAGCAACAAGCCTTAGACGTGTTAGCAACACAAATTGGTGACAGTTTTAATCGAGCTTGTGAAATATTGTTACAGTGTAAAGGTCGTGTTGTGATTACTGGCATGGGTAAGTCAGGGCATATTGGCCGTAAAATGGCTGCAACTTTCGCCTCAACTGGTACACCTTCTTTCTTTATGCATCCGGGCGAAGCTGGGCATGGCGATTTGGGAATGCTGGTTCGTGGTGATGTTTTAATTGCGATTTCCAATTCTGGAAAAAGTGATGAAATCATGATGTTGATGCCTTTAATCAAACATCTTGGCGTGCCGCTTATTACCATTAGCCGTGATGATAAAGGCCCAATGCCGCAAAATGCCGACATTGCTTTAACTTTAGGCGAGTCTGACGAGGCATGTCCATTAGGTTTGGCACCTACCTCGAGTACGACAGCAACTTTAGTTTTGGGTGATGCACTGGCTGTCGCTTTACTAGAAGCACGTGGTTTTACTGCAGATGATTTTGCTCGCTCGCATCCAGCAGGTGCGTTGGGTAAACGCTTACTTTTACATGTGAAACACCTCATGCATACAGGCGATGAGCTGCCAAAAGTTTCACCAGACACGCCAATGAATCAAGTGCTTTATGAAATCTCTAATAAACGTTTAGGCTTGACCACGATTGTAGATGACCAAGACCATTTGCTTGGTATTTTCACCGATGGTGACTTGCGCCGTTTAATTGATAAACAGCAAGGTTTCGATGTGAATTTGCCTGTTTCTGAAGTGATGACAAAGAAACCGTCAACTATTTCTCAAGAAGCACGTGCGGTAGAAGCTCTACAACAGCTTAACCTGAAAAAAATTAGTCAGTTTGTGGTGGTCGATGACCAAAATAAAGTGATTGGTGTAATTAGTATGCATGACCTTATTCAGGCAGGGGTAAATTAATCAATGGCATCTTATGCATTGTTAGAACAAGCACGTCATTTACAGGCATTGGTTCTGGATGTGGATGGTATTTTGAGTGATGGTTTTGTAACGTTAACCAATAGTGGCGATGAAATTAAATCATTCGATATTCGTGATGGTTTAGGCATGAAGCTTGTGCAGCAAGCGAACATGAAAGTCATCATTATTACAGGCCGAAAAAGTAATATTGTTGAAAAACGCATGTCTGACTTAGGTGTAGATCTAGTCTTTCAAGGGCGTGAAGACAAAGGTTCTGCGCTGCGTGAAGCATGCGCACAGTTTAATATTTTGCCGTCTGATTGCTTGTATATGGGCGATGATTGGCCTGATTTGTCGGCTTTTGCGATTGCAGGCATGAGTGTTACTGTGCCAAATGGTCACGAAGAAGTACGTCGCCGTGCGCATTTGGTTACCCAGTCGATGGGCGGGCGTGGTGCTGTACGTGAAGTCTGTGATATGTTGCTGATCGCAAAAGGCATTTACCAAGAACTTCTTGAAAAATATCTTGCAGTACCGCATTAATAATAAGATTACTTAAAAAGGTAGGCTATTCCTGCTCATGGATACCAGAGTTTTATCAATTGTTGCTGTAGTAGTTGCTGCTATAAGTGGTGGTTATTACTACTATAGTGGCAAGGCAAAAAAACTAGACATTGGTTCTGCGAAGAATATGACATATTCAGCGCAGGGCGTCCATTTGACTCAAACTGATGATCAAGGCAATTTGTATATTCGTGCTGAAGTTCGTCAGCTTGAACAGGATATGCAACAAAAAACATCAAAGTTGGATCAACTCAATGCCTCGATGTATAAAGATGGCAAAGTTGATGCAACGTTCTTTGCAAAACAGGCAAATGGCTACGATGATAACCGTAAAGTTATATTATCGGGCGATGTGGTCGCTACTAAACTTGCGCCACAAGGGAGGATTGAATTCCATACTGATGAGTTAACTGGCTATCCAAAAACCAGAGAAATTGAAACGAATCATCAGGTCGTTGTTCAATCTCCGCAAGGCGATTTTGTCAGCAAAGGACTAAAAGCCAATTTGAATAATGGTCAGTACGAATTTTTTAATATTCGAGGAAAGTATGCACCAAAGTCTTAATTTAAAACGTTCTTCAGCTTTCCTAAAACAAGCTGCGGTAATTACATTCGTTGCTTTATCATCTGCTTCGACTTTTGCTTTACCGTCTGACCGTAATCAACAAATTTCGTTAGTGGCAGACCGTGCAACTTATAATGAGAAAACGGGTTTAACGACTTATACGGGCAATGTTGTGATTGAGCAAGGTACGATGAAGCTTCAAGCCGACTCAATTGTGGCTACTCTAAACGCTAAGCGTGAAATTCAAACGATTACTGCCAAAGGTAGACCGTCTAAATTCCAACAGCAAATTAGTGCAGACAAAGGCGTTGCACGAGGCGAGGGTCAAACCATTGTTTATAATGCAGATACAGGCATTATTACTTTGACTGGTGGTGCATATCTATATCAAGATGGTTCAAGTATTCGTGGTAACTCACTGAAATATAGTATGAATAAAGGCGATGTTGAAGCACAAGGCTCATCATCTAACCGTGTTCAGATTATTATTCCGCCATCAACTTCAAAAAGTTTCCCAGGAGCGCGTGACTAATGCAACAAGCTCTTCAACAACCCCAAACTTTGTGTATTAAGCACTTAGCAAAAAACTATAGTAAACGTTGGGTCGTCAAAGACGTATCTTTTAGTATGCAAAGTGGACAGATTGTTGGTTTGCTTGGCCCTAACGGTGCAGGAAAAACAACAAGTTTCTATATGGTTGTTGGACTCGTGCGTATGGATAAAGGTGAAATTCACCTTGATGATCTTGATATGTCTGATTTGGCAATGCATGAGCGGGCACGTAAAGGGATTGGATATCTTCCGCAAGAAGCTTCTATTTTTAGAAAGCTAACAATTGCTGAAAATATTATGTCTATTTTAGAAACACGCAAAGACTTAAATAAGCAACAGCGCCAGCAACGTCTTACTGAATTATTGAATGACTTTAAAATCAGTCATATTAAAGATTCATTGGGCATGAGTGTATCTGGTGGTGAGCGCCGCCGTGCTGAAATTGCACGTGCATTGGCTGCTGATCCTAAATTTATGTTACTTGATGAACCGTTTGCCGGCGTCGATCCAATTTCGGTTGGAGATATTAAAGATATTATCCAGACCCTAAAAGATCGTGGTATTGGTGTACTCATTACTGACCATAACGTACGTGAAACTCTAGCAATTTGTGAACGTGCATATATTGTGAGTGAAGGGGCTGTAATTGCCGAAGGCACGCCACAAGAAATTCTGGATAACGAACAGGTACGTAAAGTCTACTTAGGTGACGATTTTACAGTTTAAATAAAAAAGTTAATCTGTTTGGCTAAAAAGAGGTCAGTGCCTCTTTTTAGTTTTTTTATATTTATATTTTAAAAACAATAAATTAGCCCAAACAATTGATGAAAAAATAATGTGTGAATTATTCCTTCATTTATGCTTCTTTATGCAAAAAAATATGTAGAATGTAGAAGCTTTTAAACGATAACAAACAAGATCAACAAGACAAGCATGATTGGATATAACCAGAGAAGAGTAAAAAGGACATGTAAAAAGCCGGCTTTCCTGAAAGGGTTGATGCTTTTAACTACATTGCATGTACCTATGGTGATATATGCCGCTAAACCAAGTGAGCAATATCACACATTGAAAAACAACTTATCGCAGCTTTTTACCCCTAAAAGTAGTGATGAATTTAAAGTTGCTAAAATGCAAGAGCTGAGTAATTTTAAGCTAGATCGTTCTAGAGTTCAGGAGTTTCCGACTGTTCAACTCAATGATCGAGCAGCTTCATCTTATTCAACTCTGCCATCAAGGAAAATGACTTTGCAGGAAGCGGTGAGAATCGCAATCCAGCGTAACCCTGATATTTCCCAAGCCATTTCAACTTTAGCTGGCCAAAACGCCGGTATTGATGTTGCAAAGGCGGGTTATTACCCTCAAATTTCAGGTGGTATTACCACAGGTGACTTGAGCAGTGGTGAGCGTGGTCGGCAGTTATTGACTTTAAATGCAACTCAAATGCTCTATGATTTTGGTAAAGTGAAATCAGGTGTATCGGTTGAGAAGGCTAAGTTGCAAGTCGAGCAGGCCAATGTTCTGGTCAGCATTGATGATATTGCACTTGATGTCGCACAGTCGATTATCAATATTCAGCGCTATCTTCAATTAAATAAGATTGCCGAACAGCAAATTGCAGGTATTCAGCGAATTCAGGAAATCGCTAATTTACGTGCAAATGCCGGTATTAGTAGCCAAGCCGATCCAATTCAAGCCCAATCTTATTTGCAAGCTGCTCAGTCTGGTCTGATTGCTCAGCAATCATTGTTACGTCAATATCAGCAGCATTTAAGAACATTATTGGGTGGCGATGTTTCTCGAACGGGATGGATTATTTCAGATGATTTGGTGAAAGTATCTGATTTATATGGTGAGCCTCAGTTTAATACCATTCCAAAAATGATCGCAGCTCAAGCGGGTATTGAAGTTGCTAAAGCGCAAAAAGAGCAGACCCGTTTAACACGTTATCCAACTTTGGCAGTCAAAGGTTCTTTGAGTCAGGCCATTAATGGCAAAAATCCAAATAATGATGAAGACGATGGTCTGTATAGTTCGGTCATGCTTGAAGCAACCAGTCAGTTTTATCAAGGTGGAGCAGTTTCTTCTCAGGTAAAAATGGCGAGTTATGCAGAAGAAGCCGCTAAATCTAAAGTGAATTCTGTTTATCTGGATGTTCTCGATCAGATCAGAACTAGCCGTGAGCAAATTGAAAATAAACAACGACAAATGCAGGTTTTAGCAAATCGCCAAGCAACGACAGTTCGTACACGTGAGCTTTATCAAGAACAGTACAAACTCGGAACACGTTCATTGGTCGATTTATTAAATGCCGAACAAGCGATTCATAGTGCTAATTCAGAACTCGAAACTGCACGTTATGATATTTACAGCAGTATTGTTCAGTACATTGCAGCAACAGGACGTTCTCGCCAAGCTTATGACTTAAATAATATTTCAATTCAGGGGTTCGAAGTACAACCATGATGACAAAAATAAACTACCAGCCCTGGTTACAGGCAGTCTTGACGATTGCTAAACATTATAGAATTGAGCCTTCAGAAGAAAGAATTCGTTTACAACTTGACTGGAACCAAAATCAAAATCTTGATGATGTTTTACAGCTCATTACACGTCAAGTTGGACTCAATTTACGTAAAGTGCCATTTTCTTTAGAGTTGCTCAACCCATGGCGTTTACCTGTCATGGTCGAGTTCAATGACGGTCAAGTCGGTGTAATTGATAAAGCTGATACTCAAGGAAACGTCAGTATTCAGTTTAGTGGAGATCATGGCCTTTCTCAAAATTTAAACTTAGATGTCTTAAAAACTACAATTAAGAATGTTTATATTCTGCGCCCTGAAACCTCTATCCCCGATGCGCGTATTGATGAATATATCAAGCCATATGAAGCGAGCTGGTTCTGGTCAATCGTTCTAAGAGACTGGAAACGCTACGTTGATATTATGTTTGCCTCACTCATTGCCAATGTGTTGGCACTGGCAACCATTATTTTCTCAATGCAAGTGTATGACCGCGTTGTACCTTCACAGTCTATTCCGACTTTATGGGTACTGGCAGGTGGTGTACTGATTGCAGCTCTTTTTGAGTTTACCTTACGTATATCGCGAGTGTATTTGTCCGATATTATTGGTAAACGTGCTGACTTACGTGTTTCTGATCGTGTATTTGGTCATGCCTTACGCATCAAAAATAAAGACCGTTCAAAATCTACCGGTAGTTTTATTTCCCAGATTCGTGAGCTTGAAGGGGTTCGTGAATTGGTGACATCAACCACCATTAGTGCAATTGCCGATTTCCCATTCTTTTTCCTGTTCCTAATAATCTTTGCCATTATTGGTGGAAAACTGTTTTGGGTGATGTTGCTAGTTGTACCTCTTATGCTTTTGCCGGGTATTCTGGCACAGAAAAAACTAGCGCAACTCGCACAAGAAGGTATGAGAGAATCCTCAATCCGTAACGCGATTCTTGTTGAAGCGGTGCAAGGTATTGAAGATATCAAACTATTACGTGCTGAATCTCGTTTCCAAAATCAGTGGAACCACATGAACGAAGTTTCAGCCGATATCGGGATGAGACAGCGTAAAATTGTTGGGACCTTAATGGCATGGACTCAAATGCTTCAAGGCTTGACCTATGCAATTGTGGTGTTAGTGGGATGTTTTGCCGTGATGGACGGTGAAATGACTACGGGTGCTTTAGTTGCGTGTTCAATTTTATCTTCACGTATGTTAGGCCCAGTTGCACAAATTACAGGTGTGTTAGGTCGTTTACAGCAAGCGAAAGTTGCAAAACAAAGTCTTGATGAACTCATGCAACGCCCGATCGATCAGGCGGACCGTTCACATCTGGTACATAAAGCTGTTTTAAATGGCGACTATGAATTAAAAAATGTCTTGTTCCAATATGGAGAAGAAGACCCGAAACCAAGTTTAGCCATTCGCCATTTAAAAATTCGTGCTGGTGAAAAAATTGCAATCTTAGGCCGTAATGGTGCAGGTAAATCGACACTGCTTCAGCTTCTATCTGGTATGCAAGTTCCAACTCAAGGTGCAGTGCACTTAGATGGTCTTGATCTTTCTTTAATTGACCCATCTGATGTACGCCGTGATATGGGCCTACTCAACCAAAATGCACATCTTTTCTACGGTACGATTCGTGAAAACCTCACTTTAGGTGCGCCACTTGCAACAGATGAAGATATTCTTCGTGCTTTGGTGGTGACGGGTGCATTACCTTTTGTTCAAGAGAAAAAAGAAGGGCTAGATCACCTGATTTTAGAAGGTGGAGTTGGTTTCTCTGGTGGTCAGAAACAAGCATTGTTACTGGCACGTCTATTGATTCGTCAACCTAACATTCTACTGCTGGATGAACCGACAGCAGCGATTGATGATGTGGCAGAGAAACAACTGATTGATCATTTAAAAGTTTGGCTAGCACATCGTACTTTGGTCGTTGCGACCCACCGCCGAGCTGTTTTAGATCTGGTGGACCGTATTATTGTCGTTAACGAAGGCAAAATCGTGATGGATGGTCCAAGAGATCAGGTCCTTAATCAATCAACAGCCCAACAAAAACAAGTGAGCCAAGGGGGTAATTCATGAGCGAACAACAACAAGAACTCACCCGTTCAATGAATGTCTCTTATAGTGAGCCACCATTACCACGTGCCAGTTTAGTGATTTGGATTGTGGGAATCGGTTTAGTTATTTTCTTTATCTGGGCATGGGTATTTAAACTTGAAGAAGTTTCTACCGGTACGGGTAAAGTGATTCCATCATCTAAAGAACAGGTCATTCAGTCTTTAGAAGGCGGTATTTTAACCAAGCTGAATGTACAAGAAGGCGACATTGTTCAAAAAGGACAAATTCTTGCGCAGCTTGATCCAACCCGTTTTGCGTCAAATGTCGGTGAATCAAGATCTTTACTGATCTCTGCTCAAGCGACAGCAGCGCGTTTGCGTGCGGAAGTAAATGGTACACCTTTGGTTTTCCCTGAAATTGTGATGAAAGAACCAAAGCTTGTACAAGAGGAAACAGCGCTATACCGCTCTCGTCGCGCTGATCTTGAGCAAACGCTTGCAGGTTTAAGACAGGCTTTACAACTGGTGCAACAAGAACTGGCAATGACAGAGCCGTTAGTTGCAAAAGGTGCAGCAAGTGAGGTCGAGGTTTTACGTCTACGTCGTGAAGCAAATGATCTACAAAACAAAATGAATGATGCGCAGAACCAGTATTATGTGAAAGCACGTGAAGAGCTATCTAAAGCTACGACTGATAGTAAAACACAGCAACAAATCGTACTGGGCCGTAGTGACAGTTTAGATCGTGCAGTGTTTAGAGCGCCGGTACGTGGGGTTGTAAAAGAAATTGCGGTGACTACGCATGGTGGTGTTATTCCACAAAACGGTAAACTGATGACGATTGTACCAATCGATGAGCAACTGCTGATTGAAGCGCGTATTTTGCCGCGTGACATTGCCTTTATTCGTCCGGGACAAGAAGCTCTGGTTAAGATTACTGCCTACGATTACTCAATTTATGGTGGTTTAAAAGGTAAAGTTACGGTTATTTCACCAGACACGATTCGTGATGAGGTTAAACAAGACCAATTCTATTACCGTGTTTATATCCGCACTGATTCTGACAAGCTTTATAATAAAGAAGGTAAAGCGTTTGGTATTACACCGGGTATGGTGGCAACAGTAGATATTCGTACTGGTGAAAAAACAGTACTGGATTACTTACTTAAACCATTTAATAAAGCCAAAGAAGCATTACGAGAAAGATAATAAAAAAAGCCCCGAGATTCGGGGCTTTTTTATGGGTTTGATTCTTTTAAATTCACGTTATAATTTGATTTTTATTATGCTTTATTTAATTTATGGCTTTTACGATTGCATCACAGATTACATTTGAAGAAGAAATTAAAAAAAGCAGATTTCAGGCCATCGCTGCGCCAGTCGAAAATGAACAGCAAGTTAAAGAATTTTTAGAATACAACAAAGATATCTCGACCACTCACCAATGTTGGGCATGGAAAATTGGGCATAACGTACGCTTTAACGATGATGGTGAACCGTCAGGAACAGCAGGGCGTCCAATCTTGGCAACCATTGAAGGGAATGATCTAACCAATATTATAGTGATGGTTAACCGTTGGTATGGTGGAATAAAACTAGGAACAGGCGGCCTTGTTAGAGCATATGGTGGCTGCGCTGGACAATGTTTGCTCTTGGCTGAACGCATTGAACTCATTGCGAAGAAGACAATTTACTTTTCTTGCCATTTTAATGAATGGGCGATCTTCCAATATGAGTTGACTCAACAACAAATTGAATATCAGGAAACTTACACAGCAACGGGTGTAGATATTGAGGCACGGTTACAAATACATCAAATTGAACCGCTGGCCTTAAAACTTAGAGATGTAACCCGTGGTCGTGAAGAATTAAAAATAGAAGAGGAATTAACAGATGACTGATTCCTTATTGAAATATCGTGAGCAACATAAGCATCGCTTAAACTATATGCCATGGTTATATTGGAGTTTAAAACCGAAAAATCGTGCTTGGGCTGAAGAGTGGCAAAAAGAATATCAAGCTTATTTAATGGATATGGAGACCGTTGAGATTGGTGAAAATTGTTTTATTTCACCCTTAGCACACATTTTTGCTGAGCCGGGGCGCAAAATTATCATTGGTGATAATAGTTTTATTGCGGCTGATTGCACATTACATGGACCGCTTGAAATCGGTAACGATGTCGCGATTAATCATCATTGTATTTTAGATGGTGGACGAGCTGGCATAAAATTGCATGACCAAGTCCGAATTGCAGCATATTGTCATTTATATGCGTTTGATCATGGAATTCAATTAGACCGCCCGCTTTACCAACAGCCTGTCACTTCTAAAGGAATTGAAATTGAGCAAGACGTTTGGTTGGGTGCACATGTGGGGATCAAAGACGGTATAAAAATCGGTAAACATGCGGTGGTCGGGATGAATAGTATGGTGACCAAAGATGTTGAGCCCTACCATATTATCGGTGGGAATCCCGCAAAATTTATTCGCTTAAGAGAATAATGCAGTTTTAAGAATGTAATAAAATGTTTGATCTTTAAACAAAAAAGTTGGTTTTTATACATAAACCTTAACATACCAATTTTTATCTATGTTAAGTTAAAGCTAAGTTTTAATAATAATCTCCAAGGCAATAGACCTGAAGAAGAGAGGCTAACATGAACCGTGTTATTGCGTGTATTGACTCATCACCGTGTATTAATGCTATTGCAGATGCAGCAGCATGGGTTGCTAAAGCAACCGGACGGGAACTTGTATTATTACAAATTCTGGACTATTACCCAGCCAGTTATCATCTTGGTGAAATTAGTGGGGTAATCGGTTTTGAAAGCAATGCAATGCTGCTAAAAGAGTTAGCTGAGCTAGAGCAAAAACAGAGTGAACTCGCATTAGACTATAGCAATAATTTACTTCGTCACATTTCTGATCTTATTCAAGAAAAACACGGAATTACCAGTTCAAAAATCCAAGAAAAAGGTGATTTTTTAGAACAAAGTTTTAATCTCTTACATGAAAATGATATCGTTATTTTAGGTCGGGTCGGGGAAAGAGCCGCCGAAAAACATAAACCAATTGGTAGTAATGTCGAGAACTTCATCCGCGGTGCGAACTGTACAGTTTTGACAATTGGTGAAAACTTTAAAGTCCCAACCCGATTTATCTTTGCTTATGAATACTCGCCAACATGCCAAAAAATGATGCGCCGTATTGCCCAAAGTGATTTATTGCGAACACTACAATGTCATTTGGTGTATGTAGGTGATCATCCAGAAATATTAAATGAACCTGAGCATTATCTTAAACAAGCGGGCCTCGATGTAGTTACCGTTTATCGTTATGGTGATGTCGCGCAGAATATTCTAGAGTATCAACAAGAGCACGGTATTCAGATCATTGTGCTAGGGGCATTTAGCCATAGCAAAATTCACCAGTTCTTCTTGGGAAGTATTGCGACAACCATATTCCGAAACGCGACTGTACCATTACTTGTAGCTAAATGATGAGATTTGCATATAGTTATCCGCAAATCTTGTGGATAACTATATGGAAAAGCAACAGTAATAAAAGTAATTAATTGATTATAAATAATAAAATAGAAAAGATGATTTTTTAACCATTATTTCACAATTGCAATAGCGAAGCCATCATGACCTTTTGAGCCAACCGTTTGCAGAGCTGTACAAGACAGAATTTGTGGATGATTTTCTAAGGCTTTAAACATTTCACGGATGCCTTCAATACTCGGTTTTTTATTCTCAGGATTTAAAATATCACCTGCACGAATTACATTGTCGAGCACGATAATGGTGCCAGATCTCGAAAATTTCAAACTCAATTCTAAATATTCAGGATAACCCTGTTTATCTGCATCAATGAAAATAAAATCAAAAGGTTCGATAGATTCAGGCTCAATTGCAGAGAGGATATCGGCGGCACGGCCAGCTCGAAGGTCGACTTTTACCGGAAGATTGGCGTGATCGATATTTTTTTGAGCCATTTCTGCATGAGTAGCACGGCCTTCTATTGTGAGTAAATAACCATCTTCAGGTAATGCACGGCCTAACCAGATGGTACTGTATGCAGCAAAGGTTCCGATTTCTAAGACTCGTTTGCATTTATTCATTTGAATAAGCATCTGCAAGAACATTCCTTGGTTAGGAGCCACTGCAAGATGATTTGAAAAGCCGTGTTCGTCGGTATTCTTTAATGCATATTCGAGTCGCGGGTCTTCGGGAATTAAATGTGAATCGATATATTGGTCAATGTCTGTCCACATCTGCTGCATAATCAAATTTACCTATATGTTGATCGGGCTATTTTAAACGTTTATGCATAGAGTGCAAAAATCTTCGTTTCAAGAAATTTTGGTTGATTGGGAAATGAACAATAAAAAAACTCCTTTCGGTTGAAAGGAGTTTTTTTATTAGAAATTACACATTGAACTGTTTCGGGTGAGGTCGGGACCCCAAGTACGATAGCCTTGTGTATCGATATGAATCTGTCCTGAGCTATATAAGCCAATACCCATATTTAAGCTTTGACCATGCTGAGCCCAGAACTGACAAAGTTTAAACTTGGTATTTTCGATAAATGCATAATCTTGAGCTTGTGGAAACTCAGGACCAATACGGAAATCGATTGCCGAGTTAAATAAATGTTTAGATGAGCTTGCGCCACCCGCACATTCATTTAAAGGTAAATCTCGATAAACCGAAGTTACTTCAAAGTCAGTGAGAACTTTTGCTGCCACTAAATATTTAAATACGCGTAGGGTTGATAAAGAATTTCCCCATAGTTCGCGGTTAGGCACAGCATATTCTGAACGTCCACATTTTTGCCAATCACGTGCTGAGCGTAATAGCTCAAAGCTTGGCACAATACCTGCGACATTGTTTCGGGTTAAGAAATTTTCGTACTCACGAACACGCTGGTAATTTTCACCAGAACTTAACCAGTTTCGATAAGATGCAGGCTCAACTTTAGGACGAATTGGGCGCTCGATAATAACGCGCTCTTGTGGAATAAAAATTCGTTTACCACTTGGAGAGGTTTTGCCTGTTGTTGTGTGTTGGGGAGAGCTGACACAACCTACCATAACCGCTGGGATTATGCATAAGGGTACCAAACTCTGCAAAAACTTCCGCATAAGAAAAATTAAGCACTTATAAATATTGCGGCTATTTTAATGCAAAACAGTGCACAAATTACGAGGAATTTGCAATGAAATGTTTGAATAGGGTATAAAAAAGATCAGCGGTTGCTGATCTTTTTTGAAATTACTTTTCAAGATATTGTAATTTATCAGGTTTGCCGTTCCATTCTTCACGGTCAGCTGGTTGGTCACCAATTTGAGTAATGTTAGGCCATTTTTGAGAAAGATCAGCATTTAATTCAATAAACACTTCTTGACCTTCTGGTAACTCATCTTCAGAGAAAATTGCATTTGCTGGGCACTCTGGTTCACATAATGCACAGTCAATACATTCATCCGGATTAATCACTAGGAAATTCGGACCTTCGTAGAAACAGTCAACAGGACAAACTTCTACGCAATCTTGGTATTTACATTTAATACAATTTTCAGTGACAACAAAGGTCATGGCGACAGCTACCTAAAAAATATGGTTTCATTTCGAATAGCTTATTTTAGGCAAAAAAGGGGTAAACAAACAATTGCTTTTATTGATATTCTTTATTCATGCATATGAAGATAAGTTAATACGTTGATAATCAAACAGATCTTCGAGCCTTATGAGTTGCGAAACTATAAAATTAAAATAATAATATATTTTATAAAACAATAACTTAAAAAATATTTTATTTAATTATTTAGATGTCATTTAAGTCAAGGCATCTATATTAATAAATACCTTAACTTTTCATTTTTCTTTCATAAATTTTGATTTTCTGCTTTTTTTGTTAAATAGCCCTTAAATTTTTAGCGCTAAACGTTACATAGTAAATGGATATCTTCGGGTTCGAGCTGCCAAAGTTGTTGATCTGGAGCACTTAATGGTTGCGCACCATGCTTCATATAGAAGTCTACAGTGCGCCGACTTGGAGTTGCTGAAATATACAGTTGGTGCGCACCGAGTTGCTTGGCTGACTCTTTTGCGGCTTGCATAAGCTTAGCACCAATGCCTTGACCTTGCTGGTCTGCATCGACATAGAAATAGTGGAGTAATTTAGCATGAGGATAGTTTGCTATAACTTGGTTTGACACCACACTCACACCAACGAGTTTTTCATGGGCATCAAATGCACCTACAAATATTGAACCTTGTGCAAAGAGTTGTTTGAGCTTAGGTGGGTCATTTTCTAAATGATATGAATCCCAATATTGAACATCAAAAAAACAATCAACTAAACCTAGCTGCTGTTGATTTTGAATATACATTTGAGTGATTAATTCACGGCGGCTAATCTGCTGCCAAATAAGATCAATTTCTGAATGTTGTAGAGATCTTAAGATCATATAAATATTATTCTCCGATATGAATAAGCAGACCTAAGCCTGCTTATTCGGAAGTGCTTTATCAAGATTTGAGGGCAGCTTTCAGCTCATAGAGTTGTTCAAGTGCCTGACGAGGCGATAAATTATCGACTTCAATTTGCTTAAGTAAATCTAGAGCAGGGGATGAAACTTCGATCTCGACAACTTTCTCTATGATTTGTGGACCAGAGTTTGCATCTGGTGGAGCAAACAAATCATTTTGGAAACTGGTTTGTAGATGTTGCTGCTGCTGTTTCTCTAAGATACGCAAACGCTTCTGCGCTTCTTTAATGACATTGGCAGGAATGCCCGCTAATTTTGCAACTTGTAAACCATGACTTTGACTCGCAGGGCCTTGCTGAACCTTATGCAATAAAATCAAGTTGCCGTTAAGCTCTTGCGCGGTCACATGATAATTATCAATTCCTGCTTCACTACCCAGTTCGGTTAACTCGAAATAATGAGTGGCAAATAAACATAAACATTTTACACGTTTAGTTAAATCAACTACGCATGCCCATGCTAAAGATAAACCGTCATAGGTACTGGTTCCGCGGCCCACCTCATCCATTAAAACCAGCGATTGATTGGTCGCATGGTGCAGAATTTGCGAAGTTTCGGTCATCTCAACCATAAAGGTAGATTTGCCTGTAGATAAGTCGTCGGCTGAACCAATACGGGTAAAGATTCGGTCAATTGGACCAAGTTTGACTGCCTTAGCCGGAACATAGCTACCGCAATAAGCAAGTAAACTGATTAATGCTGTTTGACGCATGAAGGTTGATTTACCGCCCATGTTTGGACCGGTAATAATCGCCATACGGTGCTGGGCATCAAGGAAAGTATCATTTGGGGTAAATGGTGCTTTATTTAATGCTTCAACAACAGGATGACGACCTGCCTGAATTTTAATGCCTGTTTCCGGGGTAAATTCAGGGCGCGCCCAATTGTTTAAACGTGCTTGATGAGCAAAGTTTGCAATTACATCAATTTGAGCAATTGCTGAACTCATCATTTGTAGCTGAGCAATATTTTTACGAAGATTTTCAAGTAAAGCTTCGAATAATGCTTTTTCACGTGCTAATGCTCGCGACTCACTCGACAGGACTTTATCTTCAAAACTTTTTAGCTCGGGCGTAATGTAGCGCTCAGCATTTTTTAAAGTCTGGCGACGAATATAGTCAGCAGGGGCTTGTTCTGCTTGAGCACGAGTGAGTTCGATGTAATAGCCACTTACACGGTTATAGCCGATTTTAAGGGTATTAATGCCAGTACGTTCACGCTCTTTAATTTCTAAGTCAATTAAGAATTGACCTGCATGATCGCGAATTTGACGTAATTCGTCGAGCTCAGCATCATATCCTTCTGCAATTACATTACCATCACGAAGTAATACAGGAGGATTTTCAACAATCGCTGCCATTAAGTGCTGATGAAGCGTTTTAAAATCTCCAAGTTCTTGATCAAGTTGAACTAATAACTTAGATTTTTTTGCTTGAATGACTGGAGTTAACGCCGTTCTTAAAGCTGGAATTTGTGCACATGCGTGACGAAGTTGCACTAAATCACGTGGTCGCGCACTACCTAATGCAACACGGCTAAGTACACGTTCAATATCACCAATTTCTTTAAGCACTAAACGAACCGGGTTTTCGTGATATCCCTGAATGAGTTGCTCAATCGCATCTAAACGCGCATCTAGTAATGCAGTATCACGTACAGGTTGCATCAGTGTGCGGCTGAGTAAACGGCCACCCATTGCAGTTTGGCAGTCATTTACCAGTTGAAATAATGAGGTGCCGTGTTCAAATAATGGCTCGATAATTTCTAGGTTACGGCGCGTGATTGGGTCGAGCGCAATAAAGTCGGTACTTTGTTCAAGTTGAATTGAACGAATATGCGGTAATGCAGTTTTTTGCGTTTCTTTTGCATAGTGAATGAGTGCAGCGGCAGCAGCTTTAGCTAAAGGTAATGGGTCTAAACCAAAACCTGAAAGTGTTGATACCGTAAACTGATCACATAAAGTCTTTTGCGCATTATTTAGATTGAAATCTACATTTGGGCGTTTAGTAACCGGGCAATCTAAGTGTTTTTTAATCTGTTCGATAATATTGGTATCGACCAAGTCTTCATCAATCAAGATTTCACTTGGCATTAAACGCGCAAGCTCGATAGGCAATTGTTCTGGCTTGTAATCTTGTTGTTGAACTTTAAAAATACCCGCGCTCAAGTCGAGTAAAGCAAAACCAATCTGGTTTTGATGAATGCACAAGGAAACGAGATTAGATGATTGATAACTGCTGAGTAATGCATCATCAGTTAATGTACCAGGGGTTAGAATACGGACAACTTTACGTTCAACAGGGCCTTTACCTGTCACTTCTCCAACTTGTTCGCAAATAGCGACAGTGCGCCCAGCTTTGACAAGACGAGCAAGATAACCTTCTGCCGAGTGATAGGGAACACCTGCCATTGGAATAGGTCGACCACTGGCTTTACCGCGATGGGTTAAAGTGATACCTAAAAGTTTGGCTGCTAAATGAGCGTCTTCAAAGAAGAGTTCATAAAAGTCACCCATACGGTAGAACAGCAACGCATGTTGATAGTCCGTTTTAACTTTGAGATATTGCTGCATCATAGGTGTATGAGAAGATAAGTCAGCCATGATTTCAGCGCTATTCATGTATGTTAAATCCTTAAATTTAAATAATAAATAAGTTAATTTTGAAAGTTTGGCTGTCCAACCAATTCTAACAACTTCTGTGCAAAACTGACCTAATGTAAGAAAAAAGTACACCTTTTCGTGTATCTTTTTATGTCAAAATTGAGTCAACAGTGTGTGAGAGCTTAACTTAAACTCTCACGGTTGCCATCTTAACAAATTGAGACTGATTGACAAAAAGGATTCCTAAATTGAATGAGGAAATAAGCAACAAAAAGAAGGTAGCCTTCCAGCCCATGTAATAGATAATTCCTTAAAAGTAATGACCAGGTATTTTGATTTATAATTCGATTATCTACAGTACCAAAATTACTTTATGCATATTACATACCACATTTGTAGTTAAAAAGAAGCTCATCGGAAGGTGGGCTTTTTATGGTCTATTGGGTTATAGGAAATTTTGAGAAAACATTTAATTAAATAATTTTTATTTTTACCAAAAAGTAAAATTAACTTGTTAAAAAATATTTCATTTTACCTCTATTCATCCATAAATTTTGCGGATTAGTTATCAAAACCATAATTTTTTTATGTGTTTTTTTTGAAGACTTACTTAAAGCTTTAATTACTTACATTCTGCTCTTATATACTTACTTTTTGATACATTTCTTGGGCCATAATCATACTTATAGAACAACGACTATTCATAATTTAGCACCTTATAACAATAGTACGGAGATAGGTAATGCCAAAGTATTTAGCTGTAGCAGAGAAAGTATATAAGAAGATTAAAAATGATGGCTTATACACTAATGACATTGCCGAGAACCTTAATTGTCTTATCAGCCAAATTAGAAAAGCCATTAAAGGAACAGAGTTTAAGCTCAAATATAACTATATTGATTTTGATGAGCTTTTAACCCGGCCTTTAAGTGAGTGTAAAGTTCAACTTGATCTAAGCGTTATGCCAAGATTTGAAAATGAAGGTGAGTATCTTCTTTGGTTGGCTGGTTTTATAGAACGAATCACAGAAGGAGGCAAAACTAAATTACCTCCTATTTCACAGTTTGTGCCGCCAGGTTTCAAGTTCTCTAATGATTCAATCCCTCTAGCGAAGGTTGTTCAAAAAGAAGAACATGCAGACATGATTATTAGTTATTTCAAATCCGAGGACTTTATTAAAACAAATAAAGTACCTTCATAAATTATAGAAGTGTCAGTCCATGATGCTTCTATATTCTGCTGATTTGTTTCAGCTACCGCCACTTGGGGCGGTTTTTTTTCAATAATGAGTATTAAAATTAAATATAGATAATGAAAGGTTAATAAATGGCAGATAAAGCAATTATAGATATTGCAAAAATTTTGGTCGCTCATCACTTTATTTTGAACAAAGAAAAATCATTTGATATAGAAAAAATTTTACTACCACTTATTGAAGGATGGAGTGAATTTGGTGATAACGGACCAACTATAACCGTGGTTAGCGATCTAAAAGGTATTTCTTTTAAATCAGTGGCGTTGAATAGTACTGTCGAGAACTTGGTTACTTGGAGTGAAGTACCAAATGGATCTGATCTTAAAGCTGTACTGGAATTTATAGAAAGTATTCTTCGGCAATATTTTTATAAAGATGAGGTTTAAAAGCTTCTCTGAGTTTTGTGTAGCTTTCTATGAGAAGGAATTAAATTTTCTAAAAAAGTATGAAACATGTATTGAATTTATATATTTAAACTTTTAATATATATTTCATATATTACTGCGCTGAAAGTTTTTATTTTTGTGGCCCGTTTCTCTTATTGAGAAGCGGGTTTTTTAATATCTATAGTTTAAAAAAGTTTCATTAACGATAAGCACAGATCGAATTTTTTATTTTTTAAGAAAACTATATAACTCTTACAGTGCTTCTTTATTGGGGAGCAACTCCACGTGTATAGACCTAAAACTGGTGAAATCGCAAGTGATAACAATTGGTCGAGAAGGGCAACGGAGCATCAATTTGTCAATTTTATATGGTCGGATAAAAATGGGACCAAGACTAAATTTGAACACTATAAAGGATGTATGGATGATTCTGGCAAGAAATTAAACCAGATTGTTGAGCAACTATCTGTAAATTTAGGAATAGCAGAATTTATTAAAGGGCAAGGATAGCTCCCTTGGTTAAACCGCTCTTCTTATAAAAAGCGGCTTAACTTCTAAAACTAAGCACCACGCATTAATGCTGCCACTGCTTTTTCCAGAAATTGTAGAGTCACTGGTTTGAGCCAAGTTCCATCAGCAAGGTTCGGTTCATTTTGCATTGCTTTACGGATTTTTTCTTGAGTACTTGGGTTTTTGCCAGCATAGCCTTGTAGCATAGAGAGCCATTGTTGTGCTAAACACTTTGCTCCCTCACTATCTGGTGGGACCTCCGCATCAATCAATTTTTCAATATCGACCAATAATTGAGGCCATTTTTTCATCTCACGGATGTAATTTTCTTTTAGAAAAGCAAACTCCTCGACAGATAAATAACGGGCAAATATACTCAGCTTACTCTCAGAAAAAGCTTTAAGTAAAAACTCAACCACTTCTGGCGTTACGCCTAATTTTTTCTGAAATTCAGGCTCGGCTGAGTTTATGGCATTTAGTTTAACTAACCATTCAGGGTTAGCTCGCGTATTGTGCTCAAGAGTTTTCATCCACTTTCGAGCCAAGTCTTGAGCTGCTTCACTATTAGATGGTTCGCCAGCACTAAATAGTGCGTTTGCTGCTTGAGTTAACTCTTGCCATTCTTGGTGGCTTTTAGTGCCTGTTTGTAAGAAAGTCAGTTTTTCAAGCTCTTCTTTTGTAAAGTATTTCTCATACATTGCTATAAGCTCCAGAGTTTTTAGCCAATCCTCCAAACCGAGCTCTTCACCATTTATGATCTGAGATTTAAGTTTGCTGAGCTGATTTCGCAATTTCTGTTGCTCAGTCAACCTTTGATCAATTGCTTGAATCTGCTGATCAATAATAGGTAAAAGTGCAAGGTTGGGGTCTTCAAGAACCGTATGGATTTCAGCTAACGACATTCCCAGTCCTCGTAATGCTTGAATCTGATGCAAACGAGTAATGTCTTTACGGGTATATAGTCGATAACCAGCATCGGAACGGACCGAAGGCTGAAGTAAACCGATATCGTCATAGTGATGAAGAGCACGGACAGTAAGTCCTGTTTGCTTAGCCAATTCACCAACTTTTAACAGCATCTTTTTAGCTCCTTCTTCCTTAGGTGTGTTTTATGCTAGGGGCTTACGTTACGTGAGGGTCAACTACTTTAATCATAATTTTTTATTGTTTTTACTTTTTCTTGGATAAAAATGACTTCAGGTTATTCAACTAATAAAGAGGCATTATATTTAAGTCATTAAAAGACTAAAACCACTAAAATATTTAATAAATCAACAGCAAACGATGCTCACCATCTTTTTCTAAAGACATTCGGTGAACAAAAGGCAAGACCTTCTGAAAGGGATGATCTATAGCTAAACGCCACAAATATAGTGTTCGAAGCCTGTCAATATGGATTGTTTTGTTGCTTATAAAATATACAAAAAACTTATGCGTTTATAACGATACATGTTGTATGAGACAAGAGTTAATTACTTAAAAATACAACGATTTATAAAAAAGGTGAACAAAACTAAAATTTCAATTATTTTTTGAAGTTATATATTAACCAACTTAATTTTATGCTTCGATTTATTATGGAAAGTTGTTTTGATTAAAAAACATATTTTTTTGTCTTTAATTTTTGGCTTAATCATTGGTAGTTCAGTCGGTTCTTTTGTATATGCAAAAACGCTTCCCAAACAAGATGAGATAACTATTACTGCTTGTGTAATAGTCAACAAAGCCGTGAAGTATGAAATGATGGATCTAGAGCAGGTTAAAGAGTTGGGCTGGATCACGGGGAGGCAATTAAAGGCAGGTTATCCTGCTATTGCAAGTAAGCTTTTTGTTCCCCCACAAAATTTAAATAATGATTTGGAAACGGCTAATTGTAGTGCTTTTTTAAAAGGCTTTAGCAACGCCAAAATATCTTAATTTATCCAATAGTTTGTAATATTTATTCTTGAGTACTGCTGAATATAGTAGGTAGTTAATTTTTTTATTTTTTATATAACTGGTTGTAAAAATGAAGTTTTTCCCTTTAGTTTTAATTTTTTGTTGCTTTTCTATGGGTTGTACCACACTAAATTCAAAGAAAAATTATGAGACAAATGAATGTGTTCGTTTTAAAAATATGATGACAAATTTGTTAGAGCCTGAGGCGTTGTATCCACTTCAAGAAGCGTGCATTAGTTCTAAAGCTAAAAAGTAATAATCTTCTATAGATTATTGAATAGGAAATTAAAGAATAATTTTAGATTGAGAACTTTCGATGAGAATGAAATTTATTGCATATAACCCTAAAACGGGAGAAAAGTTGAAATTAACCGAATGCCGGATTAATGATAGAACGCAAGGAACTAAATACTATTTTAATGATGGGTATGGTAACTTTGTTTATAGTCTTAAAGACAAGCAACTCTTTGAGTTGGGGCATTATAGATCAGTAATGGAAGTGATGATCGCCAAAAAAGACTACTATTTGATTGGTGAATATTAAAATTATTTTGATACCAATTAAGTGTAGAACTAGCAAACATGTATTGTGATGATAAAAGAGAGTACAGAACTCTCTTTTATCTACAAATTATTTTTTTAAACACTATATGTGGAAGAGTTGAAGTTAAAAACTCTCGAGCAAATTAATGAGATTAATCTGATCTAAAGATTGAATTACTTCGGTAGCTTGCAGATAGTTTTGTTGTTTAGACAAAGCATGTGGCCAACCATAAATATATTTAATCTCTGCCTGATGTGCAGCGGTAATTCCTAAATCAGTGTCTTCAATCACTATTGTTTGTTTAGGATCTGCCTCTAAAATATTTAGCATCTCAAGATATGGATCTGGATAGGGTTTTGTACGTGCAATATCGGTTCCAGAAATGAGCTGTATTTCTCCTCGTAAATCTAATAAACCAAGATTTGATAAGCAGACATCCCGAGGGGCTGTAGATACAAAGCCAAATGGGATCTGCTTCTTTTCTAAACTTGTGATGAAGTCTTGGATACCTGATCTTAAATATTTAGTATGTAACATAATATTATATATATCAGTAAGTTGAACTGTTAGATCGAGATGTCTATGTTTTGGAATCCCTAAAGTATCTAAAGTTGCTTCTAAGCTCAGACCTATGAGTTGTTCAGCATTAAAATTTTTAGCCTGTTCAGGAACCGCTTTTAAAAGTGCATCAAAATGGAGTTGTTCACTATCTACAATCACTCCATCAATATCAAAAATAATAGTCAGCTGAGTCATAATATAATTTACCCAACCTCTGCAATACGAAGTAAAACTTTGCAATTAGGATTTTGAGGTGGGGTGAGCTTTTGTTGATTAATATCACACCCTACAATTTGAAATGCTTTTTCATACTCCGAAATTGGAAATTCATGGCTAATTAAACGTTCTGCTGGTATATGACCATCACGAATCATTGCATATGCGCGTTCAAAGCTATTATTTAGCGAGTCAATTGAACCCATAATAGATAAACTTTTATCTGCAATTTTTAAAACATCGATAGTTGCTTTTTTATCTTTGAGGGCAATATTGAGTAATTTTCCACCCGGTGCAAGATGCTCACAAACAACTTCTGTCAAATAGCCAGTCGTATCAACTACTAAATCGATATAAGCGTCTTGTTCTGGATATTCTGCTTGCATAGCCTCTTCAAAATCTTGATAAATTGAAGCGGCAGGAGGAAGATTTCTGCGAGCAAAATCATAACGATATTGATTTTTTTCGACCATAAATGCATTCACACCTCTATGATGTAATACCCATAAGTAGAGCATCCCCATCGGTCCTGCACCAATTACGGCAGCACGAATATTGGTGTGGGTAATTGATAGTTTATCTATACCTGTGATCGTACAACTTAATGGCTCGGTTAATGATGCAGCAGCAAAAGAAACGTGATCATCAATTTTAACTAGAAATTTTTCTTTTGCGCGGTACTGTTCTGCAAAAGCACCATCATAAGAAACGCCAGCCTCTGTGCCTACTTTCGTTTCACAGTGATTAAAATTTCCGATTTGGCACATTCTACATTTTTGGCAAGAGTATGTTGGGTTAATCACAACACGATCGCCCACTTTAAAATCTCTTACGTCATTGCCTACTTGCGTTACAACTCCCGCTGTTTCATGCCCAAGAGTAACACCCGGATGTGCTACTGGATAATCGCCCGTAATAATTCCAACATCTGTGCCGCAAATACCACAAACTTGAATATTTACAATAACATCGTCAGCCTCAATACAATGCAATTCTTTAGTTTCAGTTAAGTTGACTTTCCATTGGTCTAAATACTTTAATGCTTTCATTATACGGCTGCCTTATTTTGTACTTGGGTCAAAATGTTGAAGGTTTGGTCAAGCTTATTTAATATTTCATCTAGGTGGGCTCGTTCACAAATTAAAGGTGGGCGTACTTTTAGAGCAGAACTTTTTCCATAACGAGCACCACGAATAATGAGACCTAAACTCGAAGCTGTCTTGATGCATTGAGCTGCAAACTCTGGAGAAGGGGTGTCAAAACCATACATATAACCCAACCCACGAACGTTCGTTATTTCTAGATATTTTTCTTGTAGTCTTAATAAACCCACTTTTAAATAGAGCTCATTTTTTTGTACGTTTTCTAAGATTTTTTCATCTTCAATAATTGAAATAGTTTCATCTAAAGCCACTAAAGAAAGGGGGTTCGCGCCAGAAGTACTTGAGTGTTCAAAAGCTTCTAAGACATCCATTTTTTCTTTCATGAGTACACCACCTACAGGAATACCAATACCACCAGCACCTTTAGCAAAGACAATAATGTCTGGGTTTAAACACTTTGCATAACCGTTTGAGGCGAAAAATGTTCCTGTTCTTCCAAAACCAGTTTGTACTTCGTCGGCAACTAGCACAATATTGTGGCGATCACAAAACTCACGGAGATAGCTATAAAATTTTTGCGGGATAACAATATTTCCGCCATTTCCTAAAATTGGTTCAATAATTAAACAGGCTATATTTTTATTTGAACCAAATTCAATCAAATGATCTAAGTCTATATATTCATTAAAATTATGAATATCACTTTGATTTTCTGCTGTAGAGGGTAATGGTATTTTTAAAGAATCAGGAATTACAACTTGGAAATCTTTAATTCTAAATGCATTACCTGAAATTTGTGCTGTAGCAAGCGATTGACCGTGATGTGCCATATAGAGAGTGATAACACCTGAACGGCCAGTAAATTTTTGTGCCATTCGAATTGCACATTCCACTGCACCAGAACCAGAAACATCACGCAGCCAGATTCGATTAATTTCTGAAGGTAAATAAGGCGTTAATTTTTTCAAAATTTCTTGCGACATCTCATTCGTATAAGCAGAACTTAAATGTGCACAACGATCAATTTGTTGCTTGAGCTTGTTGCTTAAACGAGGATGTGTATAGCCTAAAGGTAGATTAAATGTACCGGAAGCGGCATCAATCATGGGTTGATTGTCAATAAATAGATAAGGACCGTCACCCTTAAATTTAGTTAGGAGATTTTCAAACTTACTATTCATTTAATTTTCCATAGAGATTTTAAAGGCTATTACTTCATAAAAGATTTATTTTTTATTAATTTTCATAAGCTAATAAAAAATAAAGCCGCATCATAAAGATGAAAAAAAATAAATATTTATATGTAGTGTGGTAGTTATATTAATAAATGTAGATTTTTTACAAAAGTTAACCATGATAACAAACTGTAAAATCATTTTTAAGAATAATTGAATATACTTATTTTTTAATGGTTTATTGAAAGATAAAAATGAAGTGGTATTTAAGATGAAATAGTGTGAAAGAGTAGAGGTTTGATTTTTATATGGTTGTAAAATATAAGGTTAATCTTTTTATTTTTATTCTTAATTAAAGATGGGGTAGCTATTTATAGCAGTATTATAAAAAGCAGGGTAAAAGTAATAGGATATATTTTGTTTTCTAGATAGTCAGAAGTTTAATGAAGTTTTTAAAGTATTTTGGTTTTCAAAAGTATATTAAATAGAATTTAAATATTAAAATCTGAAGAAGGTGTGATTATTTTTTTTGTAACGTGAATTATATAAAAATAAAAAAATGCTAGAATTTGCGCAGGTTTTTTTAATTGAGTATTTTATGTTTTTTAAACATCTTCCTTTGTTGCTAGGTCTTGGATTTATTATTTCAGGATGTGGTGAACAAGGAAATGGGAACTTGACGGTAGGTGGAGTAACTATTCAGGGTACAGGTGGGGGGAAGGGTAGCTTAAAAGAACCTGCTCTTCCTGTTGAAGGGGATGGTAATTTTAAATGGAATCTGCCATTTGGAAATTTTGATAACAGTTATCATGACAACTGTAACGGGATAGAAAGGGTGATCAGGTTCTCCCCAAGTAAAAGTTTAGACTATAATAATTCTAAAAAAATAATTAATGTAGATGTTTTGGTAAAAAATAATACGAGATTTTTTGTTGCCGAGAGTAGTGATTTTCCTGAAAAATTTATTATTAAAAATAATGATGAAACTATAGTTGAGCAGCCACACAATAAGTTGATTCAAGAGTATCAGCCTGGAGAATGTAAACTCTATAAATTAAAATATGAGTTAGAGTATAGTAAAACTGTTCGTCAAGAATGGAAATTTAATTATGATCCTAAATATTATGGAATTCTAAATAATAAAGTCTTAGATAATGAGTTTAAGTGTAAAGCTGTAAGCGATAAAATTATATATACTGAAACTCAGTTTGAAAATGAAAAAAGTGACACTTTAAATAACTTTAAAGTAGATGGTGAAATAAATCGTGATAATGATGATTTATGGGATTTATATCCTCAAGCCACAAGTTATAAAAAGCCTTTAATTAATATATTTGAAAATAATAATAATAGATGTAAATTTACAATTACTTATCCTACTATAACTATAAAATAAGGAATTAACTATGTGAACTTGATAGCAGAATTATTCTGCTATCAAGTCTATATCTCCTAAAAAATGTGCAATCTGCACATTTTTGTGTATAATAACTTTCAACTCATCAAGTTATGTGAAATTTAATTTATTAAGTTATTGATTTTACTTATTTTTAATTCACTTATTACGTCATGCGATTCAGTTTTACATCTGGTAAGTTATTTCAGTTCTATGGTTACTAATAAATTAGTTAAAACTTTTATTAAGCGTAATGAACATCCATTCGTTATGCTTTCTATTTTTTTTTGTGCAGCTAAACAGCAGGGATGGACAGATCATGAACTTTATTTGTTAAGAAAAAAAATTTCCGGCTTAAAGAGTAAAGATATAGAAAAAGTCTTGAGAAAATATCTGAAATAAAATGTCTAACCAAAGTTTTATTGAAATTTTTTATTTGCAGGAAATATATAGATGAGTAATTTAAGAGTTAAATATTTCAATGAATCTAGCTATAAAAAAATAAATATAGGAGGGCTCTTGGAAGGATATAAATTTTACTTATGTATTAACAATAAAGTTAATAGTTATGAAAATCAATTGAGATATATAAATTGTAATATTAGAAGGCAAGAATATAGTCTCTACGGTGTTTATACTATTGAAGAGCTCATCAAACTTTTGGCTAAACTTTATGAGGATGAGTTAATTCTTATAAGAGGGTTAAATGAATTTAAGTAAAATAGAATTATATGTTTTGACTTGTATTAATAAATTTAAATCTATTTATTTGACGAAATAAATAGATAAACTCAAAGAGTCTTATGAACTCATAGTAGGGTCGTATTGATTACCCTTAATTAAAAGAAATGACCGAGTACAAATTATGATTTATTCAAGTGTTTATCCTTCTGTTGAGATTCCGAAACGTGACCTTTATACAGAAATATTTGAAACTCTTCTGCCTGAGGAGCTTGATCTAGTAGCCGTTACAGATGGGGTGTCCACGTTTACTTACGGAGAGTTAAGGACTCAGATAGATGCTTTTGCTGGTGCTTTATGGGCGAGAGGAATTAGACAAGGGGATATTGTTGCAATACAAGCACCCAATATTCCTTTATTTGTCATAGTATTCTTTGGAATTCTTAGGATTGGGGCTGTTGTCACTACACTGAATGTTCTATATACCTCTCGAGAGATTGTAAAACAGCTTAATGATTCTAGAGCTAAAGCTTATGTAACAGTAAAAGATATATTGCCACATGCAGAAGCTGCTGCTAATGAAGTGGGGCTTACTAAAAATGATATTATTTTATTGGATAGAGCAGATGGTTATGTATCTTTAATAGATATGCTTGCAGAGAACCTAACTCCTCCAGCAATTGAAATTGATCCAACAAACGATATTGCAGTTTTACCGTACTCATCTGGCACGACTGGCGTTCCCAAAGGAGTAATGCTAAGCCATAAAAATTTAATGGTAAATATAACTCAAGCGGCATCGATGCTAGATGTCAATAAGAACGATAAGGTGATGGCCGCTTTACCATTCTTCCATATATATGGAATGAATATAATTATGAATTTAACCTTACACAAACGTGGGACTCTTGTTACGCTTGCAAAAATGGTTTTTACAGACTTCTTAAGTCTTATTCAAAATCAAAAGGTAACTTATCTTTATATAGCTCCTCCAATTGCTGTCCCACTAACAAAAAATCAGATCGTTGATAATTATGATTTATCTTCGCTTCGCTCAATTCTTACAGCTGCTGCACCACTTGATGAAAAATTAAGTGACGAATTGCAAAGACGTTTTTCTGTCGATATTGCTCAGGGATATGGGATGACTGAACTCAGTGCTGTCTCTCATATTACGCCAATTGGAAATAATAAAATTTCGAAAGGTTCAGTCGGGCTGATAGTTCCTAATATGGAATTTAAAGTGGTAGATGTCGAAACTGGTGAAGATATTCCTGCAGTGCCAGATGGTCGTACACGTTCTGGTGAGTTGTGGATTCGTGGGCCAAATGTGATGCTTGGTTATCTTGGTAATGAGGCCGCAACGCTTTCTACGATCACTTCAGATGGATGGTTGCGAACTGGTGATATTGCGGAGGTTGGTCCATATCAAGAGGTCTATATTGTTGACCGTCTTAAAGAGCTTATTAAATATAAGGGATATCAAGTAGCACCAGCAGAGTTAGAAGCTCTTATACTTCAACATCCGGCTATTGCTGATGTAGCGGTGGTGGGGCATCCTGATAATGATGCGGGAGAAATTCCTCATGCATTTGTAGTTTTGCAGTCAAATGCCCATTTAAACGAGGCCCAATTAATGGAGTGGGTTAGTGAGCGGGTAGCGCCTCATAAAAAAGTTAGAAAGGTTGATTTTATTGATATTATTCCAAAGTCGGCTTCAGGTAAAATTCTGCGTAAAGAATTAAGACCATTTAAAAATTAAGATATAAAAGACCAACAAATAGTATTTTTTCAAAGCTCATATATTTATATGAGCTTTTTTATTTTTATATTTCTTGCAAAATAAATGACGTTTAAAAAACAAATAGAAAAATATTAAATTATAGAGAGAAATGTTAAAAATCAATTACTTTGTATCTTTTTTGTATGGTTTGAAGGGGTTTGTAAAAATGTTTGATTTGCACATTTTTGAAAAGTATATTTGTGATGGATTTAAAAAAACCTTTTGTTTTTGTGTTTTTTATCACTTTTATAGGAATACTTATGACAAGCATTAAAAAACTACTCTTTTGTGCATTTGTTTTTTCTCCAATCGCCATCTCTTCTCAAGCTGCAGTAACAGGACAAGTCGATGTTTTATTAAATGTATCGGCAGGATGCTCTGTTGAGGGGGCGCAAGTTGAAGGAAATATGAACAAATTTGGTGCATTAGATTTTGGTAAAACCTCTGGCGTTTGGAATAACGTATTAACAGCACAAGTTGCTTCTACGGCGAATGCAGGACATTTATCAGTAAAATGTGATAGTGCAGATCCTATTGATTTTAAAGTCTCAATTGATGGTGGTGAGCGTTCAAACCGTACTTTAAAACATATCTCAGGCAGCGATGAGATAGGCTATAACATTTATCGTGATGCAGCGCGTACAAATTTATATGCAATTAATACCCCACAAACATTTACTGCAAGTGGTAATCAAGCACAAGAAATTCCAATATTTGGTGCCATTGCCGCAAATATGAGTAATCCAAAAGCACAAGGTGATTATAAGGATACTCTATTAGTTACTGTAAACTTCTAATGAAAGCCTTAGCAGGTTTGTAAATTTACAAACCTGTTTTTAAGAGATAAATATGTTTTTTTTCAAAAGAAGTTTTTCTTTTTTAATTTTAGGACTTTACTCTTTACCGGTTTTTTCAGGACAGCAAACTGTTTTCTTAAAAACACAAATTGAATTATTACCTTCATGTCTTATTAATGACCAAAAAAATACTTCGGATCGTGTTTTAAGTTTTGGCCAAATTAACTTCGGTGAGGTAAGGGCATCTTTTAGTGGGGTGGTTGATGGTCAATTACATCAACTCAATGCTCGCAATTCAGGAATTAAAATTTTGTGTTCTAGTCGTGCTCCCGTCAAAGTTATATTTGATGGAGGGAAGCATACCCAAAATATCCCTACTGATTTTGTTTCTCAGTATTTTAGAGCGTTAAGCAATGGAAAAGATTATTTAGCATATAACTTGCTTTATGGCACAAAAAAACAAGTCATTAAATCCAATGAAATAATCACTATTCCCAACGATGGGAAAGTTTTTAATTTAGAACTTTCTGGGCAAGTCATAAATAATGGCAAGCCAGTTTCATTAGGTCAATACACAGATACTGTTTCCATATTAATTGAGTTTTAAAGCCTTCTCTATGAAAAAATTAATATTTGGCTTATTGCTAGGGCAGAGTATATCTGTTGTTTTTGCTGCACAAGAACAAACGAGCCAAAACTTTAAAGTTCAAGCAACTCTGGAAAATGGGTGCTCTATTACCAATAACGAACAACTTTTAAATTTTGGTCAACATGCTGCGCTAACAGATCTCAAAGCAATCGGACAGATTGAGAATAATGCTCAAACTTGGAATATCCGCTGTACCCAAAAACTACCAGTTTTTATTTCTATAAATGGAGGGGAGCATGCTCAAACTATGCTTCGCCATATGAAACATAGTTCTAAAAATGAGTTTATTGCCTACCGTCTCTATAACAAGGCTGATCAAAAAATAGAATATATCGCTGGTAAGCAATATGAACTCAGCCCTACTACAGCCATTAATCAGGTTTTAAATTTTTCTATTTTTGGGAAGGTTGAGTTTTCTAATACTCAACTGAACTCACCTGGTCTTTATCAAGATTCTGTCGCAATTACAATTTCATGGTAGTCATATGTTTTTTAATACTTTAACTCTAAAAAATACTTTGCAAGGTTCTAGCGTCTTTTTAAGTGCGGTTTTAATCGCATCTCCTGTTTTCGCTCAAGCTACTTTTCTGATTTGGCCTATTTACCCAAAGATTGAATCTCAGGAAAAAGCTACGGCAATTTGGCTTCAAAATACGGGTAAAAGTGATGCAATGATTCAGGTTCGAGTTTTTGAATGGACGCAAGAACTATATAAAGATCAATATGCTGAACAAAATAAAATTATTCCAAGCCCGCCTGTTGCAAAAATTAAGGCTGGAGAAAAACACATGTTGCGTTTGACAAAGGCAGAGAATGCAACTGATGGTAAGGAACAGGCTTATCGAATCATTGTGGATGAGCTGCCAATCAAATTAAGTGAGGATGAGGCAAAAACTGCTTCTAAAGTGAATTTTCAAATGCGCTATTCAATCCCGCTTTTTGTTTATGGCAAAGAAATAGGAAGTGGTTTAAATGAATTAAGCCAGAAATTAAATGAAAAAAATCCCTCAGCTAAACCTATTCTCACTTGGTGGGTAAATAAAAATCCACAAGGTAAAGCTGAGCTATTTATTAAAAATTCAGGCCAGAAATTTACACGCCTTTCAGGCATAAAGCTAAAACCTGAGGCAACACAAGTGGCCTTTGATAATGCTTCATTTGGGTATGTTCTTGCTCAAAGTACTATGAAATTTGAGATTGATATAAAACATTTCGATAGTATCAAGCAACGTCATGTTTTATATGCAGTAGATAGCTCAGGCAGCAAATCACAAGTGATTGAGATGAAACTTGATGAGGCTCGTCAATGAGCCATCGGTTTACAGAAAAGCATTCAGTACTATTTAAATGTCTATTGTTTTCGATGTCTACGTCTGTACCTTTCCTATCTACCAAAAGTTTGGCAAATGAACTACCTCCGCCTCCACGCAGCATTCAAGACTTAAATCCACTTTTTAAAATGTATTTGGATCTAGTGATTAATCAGTATTCAACCGGCTTAACGATACCTGTTATTGTTAAAGGGGATGAGTATTTTATCCAGCAAGAAAAACTGGATGAGCTGCAAATTAAAATACCCCAAGAAATGCGCAATAAAGATGTATCAATAGGGCTCTCTGATAAAGATGTAATTACATTAGGGTATAGTGGAGATGTTAAGGAATGGGTATCGTTAAATCAAACACCAGAAATAGTGTTTGAATATTACTCCGCCACTCAGTCTTTAAGCTTAAATTTGCCTAGCGACTGGTTGCCTACACAAATGTTGGGTCGTGATGTTTGGTATGACAAACAAAGTGCAGACTCAAGCCTAGGTTTATTAAATAACTACGACTTTTATAATTTTCGTTCTTATACAGGTGATTTGCATAGTACGTTATTTACAGAGCAAAGATTTTTTTCCCCATGGGGTGTGCTTCGTAACACAGGTAGTTATTCAAAAATAAAGACAAAAGCATTACTCCAGCCTACAGACTCTCCAAGTAACGGCTATCGTCGTTACGATACCACATGGCAATATGATAATCAGGATCAAATCTCGTCATTGCTAGTGGGCGATATCATTACAGGAAATAAAACAAATTGGGGAAGTTCAGTACGTTTAGGAGGAGTACAGCTGCAACGTAACTTTAATACACGACCTGATTTAATTACCTATCCATTACCTCAATTTAAGGGGCAAGCAGCTTTACCAAGCACAGTAGATCTGTTGATCAATGGGCAAAAAGCAAATTCCCAAGATATACAATCTGGACCTTTTGTCCTAAATAATGTTCCTTTTATTAATGGTAAGGGCGAGGCTGTTATTGTCACCACCGATATTGTTGGTCGGCAAGTCGTAAGTAGCGTTCCTTTTTATATCTCGAATACTTTACTCAAAAAGAATTTATTTGATTATTCACTATCTGCAGGGGCAATCCGTGAAGATTATGGAGTAAAAAACTTTTCTTATGGCAATTTTGCGCTCGCTGCTGATATGCGATATGGCTTATTTGACTGGATAACAACAGAAGGGCGAACAGAGCTATCAAATAATCTGCAGTTATTTGGCTTGGGCTCTGTTATGAAACTATATCATTGGGGTGTTTTCAGTCAGTCATTTAGTCATAGTCATGCTGATCAAACTTCATCTCTACCAAATCAATCAAAACAAGGTCATCAACTTACAGTGGGGTATAGTTATAACCAGAATAGATTTGGTTTGAGTGTTAATCATACCCAGCGTAGTGCAGGGTATTCGGATTTATCAAGACAGCAATACAGCGATTTGGTTTCGGTTAATAGCCAAGAAACGACAACAGCAAATACCTATTTTGCTTTAGAAAAAAGCGGGACTTTGGGTGTTGGCTACATACAGACAAAATTAGATAAAATATCGAATAAACTATTAAATATTTCTTGGGCCCCTATTTTACCTACTTATATGCATGGGGCTACTATTTCCATTAGTGCCACCCATGACCTAAATGCAAAAGAAACAAATGCTGCGTTACAGCTTTCTATTCCTCTATCACTCAAAGGCTCTTCAACAACTTTAAGTTCAGGATATAACTTCCGACCTAGAGAAGATGTTAGTTTTATTAACTATAGTCGGGCAATTCCAATGGAGGGAGGAATTGGATTTGATCTTAATAAACGTATGTATCAGCACAGTGAAGATCTGAATCAGGCACGAATAAGTTATAGGAATCGTTATATCAATACAGATATAGGGCTCTCAGGAGGGGATCATTATAACTATTCGTTTGGGCTTTCCGGTGCTGTAATTCTTATGCAGCAAGGAGTATTTGCCGCCAATCGTATCGGTGACTCTTTTTCATTAATTGATACTCAGGGTGTCTCTGATGTTCCGGTACGTTATGAAAATAATTTGATTGGGCACAGCGATAAGAATGGCTATGTATTTGTACCTTCTGTGACACCTTATTTTTCAGCAAAATATAGTATCGATCCGTTAGATTTACCTACCAACTTTAATGTAACAACCGTTGAAAAACGCCAAGCAGCCAGATTGGGTTCAGGGATTGTTGTAAATTTTCCAATTAAAAAATCATTGGCTGCAAATGTGCATTTAGTCATGGCGTCTGGTGAGCCTGTCCCCGTAGCGTCAAAGGTTCATCGTAAACATATTGAATCAAGTTATGTGGGGCTAGATGGTATTGCATATCTAGAAAATCTTGAATTAGAAAATCAAATTAAAGTGCAAATGCCAGATCAACGTATATGTAGAGCAAATTTTTCTATTCAACCAGAAAAAGCGAAACAACAGATATTGTTGATTAAACCGGTAATGTGCGTTGAGGAAATCCAGTAATGTTAAATAGAAGATTAAAAATTGCAATGTTTGTGGCCATTACTGTATTGCATACTGACCTTTACGCGGATTGTAAGGTAAGTACTAGTCATAATCTTTTAGCTACCACAATTCCATCGATTACTTTGGCTGAGCAAGGTGAACTTTCTACCCAGTTTAGTGCGGGACTTTCCTGTTCGGGTCTAGGCGCGGGAAATAAAACTTACTTAAAATATCAAGTCAGTCAGCTGCCTTTAAAATTCGTAAATGCAACTCTCTCAGATTCTTTAAATGTAATTTATCTTGATACCAATAAGAAGTTAGTTACGTTGGGTGAGGAAGTAGATTTGACTAGTTTTTCACTCATTAATTTTTTCTCTGGACCTGATGGGGCTATCCCATTCTATTTGAAAATACCGGCTGGGCAATCAGTTGCTCCAGGGCGCTACGTTTCTGAAACATTGTTTGAAGTTCGTTGGTTCTATTCAGTGCCCGCACTTTCAGTTGGAGGGATTGGCTTTTTTCATTCTAGTCCCGGATTTCGTCGGCCATCTTTGCTTGGAAATCTTGAGTGGGGGGCGGGTGAGAGCTCTGGTGTATTCTTAATGATTGATGTGTTACCTGATTGCAGAATTACAGTTAACGATGTCAATCTGGGAACATCTGCATTTGTTGATAAATTTGAACCAGTTGTAACTTCAATGGGGGTTCGCTGTTCTGCTAAAACGCCGTATACAGTAAGTCTAAATAACGGTATGTATGCACAAGGAGATAAGCAACGAGCAATGAAATTAAGTTCAGGAAATAGTTTTATGAAGTATGAAATTTATAAGAATACGAGTATGAATAGATGGGGAAGTGCAAGTGAAAGTTGGTCTAGTGCTCAAGCAACAATCAATTCAGGCCAATACAACGGTCGTACTCAGCAGGGATATTCTTTTACAACGAAGATATTACCTAACCAATCGAGCTTGCCTGTAGGAACTTATAGCGATACGGTAACAGTACAAGTAGAATTTTAATTAAAATCAAAAAAGTTGGTAAACTTAATTTGCATTAAAACAAATGGTTATGGGTTTTTTGTACTATAAATTATAACGATTGGTAAAAAATATAAGAATGGTTTTATAATATATAGTGTTTAAAGTAATAAAGTTAATTTATATATCTTAACTATGCTTTTGCTTTCTTATGTTAAATTTGGATGGATAAATTATCTTGAAAGATTCATTAGGGATTAAGAGGATCTAAACTTGTCACTGCCAACTTTATCTCATGAGTCAGAAGCCACTTTAGAGAGTGCTTTAGAAATCATGCGTGTACTTATGCCTCTATTGGTTAGATCGGGAATTGGATACAGTGAGTTTTCAGCTGCTTTAAGACCATTATTTTATAATGAAGCTATTTATGAGTTAGAAAGAATTAATCAGAAAAAAACAGACTCATCAATTAGTTTGCTGGCGGGTTTAAGTAGAAGAGAGGTAAGTGAGCTTCGACAAGTAAACAATGGGCGTCATGAGCTAATAGAAGTTGATAATGTAAGTTTACCAATTAGTGTACCTGCCCGAGTAATAGGTTTATGGATAAGTTTAGATTTACCCCATAAAATTTTAATATATGGCGAAGAAAATAGTTTTGAGTGGCTAGTTAAAAATATTTCTACTGAAAAACATCCGAAATCTATACTGTTAGAGTTAAAGCGTATAGGGCTAATTGAAATAAATGATAAAACTGTGACTTTGCTAAAGGATTGTTTTTCTCCTTCGGCTAAATTGAGCGAGGCGAAACAAATCTTTATAGATAATGTGTGTTCACATCTATCAGCAGGAATTCATAATCTAGTAGAAAATGATGATAAATATCTTGAACAGGCAATATTTGCAGATGAGATAACTCTCGACTCTATTAATAGATTAAAACATCTAAGTTTAGAGTTGTGGGAAGATATGTCAAAAAAAATATTAAAAGAAGCAATAGAGTGTTGTAAAGAAGATGAAGGAAAGGAACAAGCAAAATTTAACTTTCGTTTAGGGGTTTATGATTACATTGGGATTATGCCTAATAAATAGAAAATTAATGTGATGAGTATGAAAAATTTTATAATAAAATTTGAGATTAAGAATTTTTATTGAAGTGTGTATGTCAAACAAATTGGATTGACATACACTTGTAAATTTAAGAGATTATAAGTTAAAAACTTCTTTAAACATTTTTTCGTTAATATATAAAGGACCCGCATTGTTTTTTAGCGCTAGTAAATCCTTATAGGCTTTATTTCTATCTAATTTCATATGATTGTATTTTAAGTCATTTAAGTTTCTTGGTAAAAAATTAATATAACTTAATTGGGCGAAATCTTTTAAATTGATGAGGTTGTCGATAGAAAAAGTAGATAAAAATCTTACTCTAAAAGCTGTATGTTCAAATTCCCTAATAATTTCATCAACCTCTTTTTGTGAGTGTTTAAGAACATAGTCATGAAATTTATTATACATTTTGTGGTGAAAATCTGGATCTTTAAAGAGCGTATCAGGTATTTTATATGTATCCCATTCCATACCAAAACGTATTGCCATTAATAATTCAATCGTATTTTCGATAGAAGCCCATTGTTGGGTATTCATTAAAAAATTATAAGGACGAGCTGTATAATATTTTTGAAGATTTATATGAGTTGCACATAATAGTTCAGTAGTTTTATAAATCTTTTGTTCTCTAGGGGAGATATCCCATATAGGTAAATTCCAAGCGATATTGGATTGCATATTATCTAATTTATTATTCATATATTAATCCCAGCTTTCCATTGGTTTAGATAAGTCATAAGTAGTAAGAATGATATGTTTAACTTCTTTTCCTGACTCTAATAGGCATGTATTGCCATACTCATCTGTTAAACCTTCAAAAGCATTTCCCCCACAAATTTCTAATTTATAATATTGATTAGATAAAGGATTTTCCGAAATTTCATTGATGAGTCGAAACTTAATACCGTAATTTTCAATATCATCTTCAATTGTTGAGCTTGATTGAGGCAATAATTTACAACCGCAGGATAGTAAATCATTTATTCTGGCTACAGGTTTGCCCATTATTTTATGATTAGGATCGCCCGTAATAATTTTTGAAACAGTGTTATGTTTAGGGCAGATAGCTTTGTCTCCTACACAAGCAATAGCCACTCCCTTACTTAAAGGCAGATTATTTCCTGAAATTACTTGTCCACCACCAGAGGTAGGATTTCCTACAAAAATATATTTCATTGTCATAAAGTGCATAAACCTATATTTTTCTCTATGTAGGATAGCAATCACTCCAAAGCCCTATTTGTGAAGTTTTTTTATAATTATTTAAAAATATATTATTTTTCTTTTTTGGTTAAGCTTTTGATTTTAAATAATTTTATTGTATTTTTTATTTTAAAATCTTTATTCATTTATTTATTTAATATGTCAATAGGCTAAGTGTTTTGTTTTAGTTTGGTATTTAATAATTTTACGTCGTATAAACTTGTAATAATTATTTGAATAATAGGAGTTTGATAAAAATATAAATCTAATAATTTTTAAATTATCTATTTAAGTCTTTTAAGTGATTGGTTTTATTATTAATATGGAAAGAAAAAGTAGAAGAATAATATGTATAAATCTGAGTAAGAGGGCCGGTTTAATCAAAATTAAAAGTTAAAGCAGGCTATTGAGCTAAACAATTTACTCACTTCGAGCCTATAAAAAAGTGTTTTTTCTTATTCTTTTTCTCCTCTTAGTATTGTATAGATAATGTAAGCAGTGTAATAAAATGCTAATTTTTGTAACTCCACTTTTTTCAATACTTTATATGAAATATCCAAAAAAAAAGCCAGTTAATTTAACCATTATCATTATTATTTATTTAAGTCATAGGGATTAATTGATTTTTTTTATTATATTTTTTGTGATAGGTTTCACAAAAACCAGCTTTGGTATCTCCTTTTTTTTTGTTTTTGGGAATTTGAAATTGAAAAAGTATTCTTTATTTTTTGCCGTTTTAGCTTCTTGCGCTGTTCACGCAAATGCAGATAGTCAATGGAATCAGTTTACTCCTTCTAATGTATCTGCATCTTTGTCATCAGGTATTTTAAATGGCGGAAAAGCACACGAATTAGTATTAGCTGATAATGAAAAACTTTCCCAGTTGAACTGGGAAATGAAAAATGCACCCATTGTAAAAGCAGATTTATCTTGGCAATTTTTGCCATGGTTATCATTTAACGCAAATGGTTGGACAACAGTTTCAAGTAACAAAACCACAATGGATGACTATGATTGGCAAGATGAGGAAGACGCGAATTTAGTCACAGATTGGTCTCATCACCCTAATGCAAAACTTAACCATGCAAATGAATTTGACCTTAACTTTCAAGGGTTGATTTTTAATAAACCTTCTTTAAAGGTAAGTGGTTTAGTGGGATACCAAGAGAGCCGCTTTAGCTGGAATGCGAGTGGTGGAACTTTTAAATATTCTGATAGTGATGAAGAGGGTGAATATATCCCTGGCAGCGCGCAAACTCTTGAAGGTGAGTTTGAACCAGGTGTCTCAATTATTGGATATCAACAGAAATTCAGCGTTCCATACTTTGGTTTAGCAGGACAATATATTTACAAGAACTTTGAATTAAATGGTTCGGTTAAATATAGTCCATGGGCTAAAGCCAAAGATTTTGATAATCATTATCTACGTTCATTTGTTTCTACAAATAATGCAAAACGTTCTGATTATTATGGGGCAACAGTTAATGTTGGATATAATGTAATTCCGGGAACTAAGTTATTTACCGAATTTAACTGGAATGAATATAAGCTTGCAAAAGGTCCAACATGGCAAGATGTAGACGGCGAGCAGGGATATAGTGGTGCTACAGGTGGTATCTCAAACAAACACTATACTTTAAGTGTGGGTGTAAAACATACTTTCTAATTTAGTTGAATCTTAAAATTATTTTTAATTTAAATAATTGAACTTAATTTTTTGATTTTAGATATACCTCATAAAATTATAGGGTATATCTAATTAACTTATTATTTATTATGTCTTTTTTTGATTTTTTAATTAAGACATATTGTTTTTATTTAAATGAAATTTTGTTTTCGGGCGGCGACATGAATACTTTTGTAAGACCTACTTTACACTGTAAAATAAAAAGACAAACTGCATGCGAGCATGAAAGATTAAGAAATTTAATGATCAGTTTGGATCTTTTTAATAATGTAGGTCGGTATAAAAATTTCACATTAGCTCAATATTATTTTCATGTTTATGTTACAGAGATTTTTAATGTACATAGTGTTGCTCATTTAATTTCTGGTATTAAATGTGCTGAAAGGTTGAATGCCATAAAAAAAGATATGGACGACCTTGGTATTGTGGCAGAAAATGATGTGTTAAAAGATCTGAAAACTTTAAATATATATGAAGCTTTAGGCTGGCTATATGTTTCTGAAGGGTCTACTTTAGGCGCAGCGATTTTGTTGAAAAGTGCTAAAGAGAGCTATTATCTATCAGAGCATTTTGGTGCAAGAAACTTGGCAGAGCATCCTGAAGGTAGACTTAAATATTGGGAAAATTTTATAAATCAATTAAACCAACTTAACTTAAGTTTGGATCAACAACATTTGGTAGTAGACGGCGCATTTGCTGCGTTTAATAAATTTGGGACTATGTTGGAAAATTTAGATGAATTAATCTAAATAATAAGAAATCAAAACTTTAAACTAAAACTTTAGCGCAGGGCTAGATTATTATATGTAATATAGCCCTAATTTTTTTATATAAGTTTAAAATTATTCTAATTTAAATTGATGACATTTAATTTATTTGATGTTTTAAATTTGCTGTAGAAATCATTAATAAGCTCTCAGTTATTAAGTGGTATAACATCTAAATTTTTAAGGGAGAGGTTTCTTGTATTATGTAGAGAGAATATATTTAGCAGATCAACAGCAATCGGTACTCGCCATCTTTTTCGACAGGCGCTCGATGAACACAAGGTAGAACCTTTTGAGTAGGATGATCTACTGCCAAACGCCAAATATGTCCCGTACCTAAATTTATAGGCTGTGCATTTGGTTTAGGCTGATAATGTAAATCAAAGAAATATTCTGCCAAAAAAGCTTCAAACTCAGCATCTGTGCCATCATGTAATTCTTTGAGCTTTTCTCTAATTTCTGGAATTAAAACTTTTTGTTGAACCTGATCATTGGGCACAATATCACTCGCAGCGCCGTGATAGGTGCATAAGAATGTATCGGTTTCAATTGGGGAGCGATCAACATGAAATGAATATACATCTGTTGAAATAAAATCTAGCTCTTCATCGCGCTCATAGTGTTTAAGCAAATTAAGTACAGGTGAGGCACCCATATCAGTTAAAAGCTGCATGTCTTTTAAAATAATGTCTCGAGCCAAATCACCTTGTTCTGAAAGCTCAAGTGCTAGCAAGTCTTCAGTAGAAACTTCTGTAATATTTTCTTTTAACTCAATTTTATTCACAATTTCCTTAAAGTCGCCCACCAAATTTCTATGCCAGCAAATCGCATTTGTCTCACCTTGGAACTTTGTATTTACAAGTTCAGAGAAGCTAGAAACTTGTTTAATTTGTTTGCTGTCAGAAAAAGCATTCTTCATTGGAGAAATAAAATATTAGAGCAGGTCTAATATTATAGCCTGAGCTGAGTTGAAAATATTCCACTTTAGATAGGTCAGGGTCTCTTTGAAGCGAGTAAAACTGTGAGTATTTAAGACTTGTGCCTGTTAGGCCGAAGCATGTATCGTTAGAGACTGATACTTTAAAATTATAGGAACCTGAAAAGCGGATATCTTTTCATTAAACCTCTTAAATAAATGGATTTTATTGTGAAGAGTAGGCGGTTTTTTAAACTCAAAAATATTAGATAAATAATAACTTTATAGAAAACTAAGTTTTATTGGTGGATTTTGAAATAGAGCATGACTGACAAAGAGAGTGCTTTTTTATATTTTAGGTTGATTTATGTATGTTAGCTTCGTCTTACTTTAAAAAACGTCAGAAAAATTATCGCGCCGTAAAGGACCAGCAGCTTACAATTGCAGCCAAAGCAAATATCTTTATTTGCATCATTTTTTGTTTGTTTTGGACCATATATTTTGCATTCGCACAAATGTGGTTAATTGTTTATATGGATATCTTTTTTACACTGATCTCCATATTTAGCCTTTGTCTTATTTATATAAATCGTATTTCAGCGGGCATTCTTTTATCTCAAGTTGTTTTACTCGTTTTTCCAGTCATTTTTTGCTTATTTTTTGATGTGGCGACCAATGACCGTCCGCAAGTGGCCCAATTGTTTTTACCTGCTGGAGCGATATTGGGGTATTTAAATTACCGTAGAAATCCAAGCTATTTACAATTTATTTTAATTTTATTGTCGATTGGGTGTTTTATATTTTTTAGTGGAACCTCTTTTAATCTTGAGAGTGCTATACCACTATCTGAAGATATTCGTGACCATGGGGGATGGATTGCAACGTGTGTAGCGACACTCATGATTTGTATTTCAATCTATACCATGCAATTAGAAATACAAACCGAAAACTCCATGGTGCAAGACCTACGTTTAGCACTTGCGAAAGAACAATTTGAGCTTTTCTATCAACCCCAAATAGATTCATCCGAAAGGCTGATTGGTGCGGAAGCTCTGCTCAGATGGCGTCATCCTGTTTTGGGTTATGTTCCAACACCAGACTTTATTCCAGCAGCTGAAAATTATGGATTAATGCCAGAGATTGGGGAGTGGGTATTAACTCAGGGCTGCAAAGTTTTACAAGATTGGAGTAAACAAGCCGAGACCAAAGATCTTACGCTTTCAATTAATATTAGTGCTGATCATTTTATGCAGCCTACCTTTGAGCAAACGTTGATTGATTTGATTCTGCAATACGGCATAAATCCATCTCGGCTCATTTTAGAAATTACTGAAAACATTGCTTTAAATAATTGCGCAAGCATGATTGAAAAAATGCATTTCCTCTCAAAAAATGGAATCCAACTTTCTCTTGATGATTTTGGTACAGGTTATTCATCTTTAAGTTATTTACAAAAAATGCCGATTAAGCAAATCAAAATTGATCGTAGCTTTGTGCAGGCAGCTTTGGAGGATAAGCGCAGTAATAAATTAGTCACAGGCATTATTAAAATTGGTCTAGATCTGAACCTCAGAGTGTTGGTAGAAGGTATTGAAACGACTGAACAATTTAATACTTTTAAAGATAATGGATGTACTGAGTTTCAAGGTTACTTATGGGGCTGCCCGAAGTCTTTAAATGATTTTATGCAACAATTGCCACATTTTAAAAAGTAAATAAAAGGGTAATTCGGCAACCCTAATATTATGGCAGAACTCCAAATATAAGGGATCTGTCTTTGTCACAATGAATACAACTTAGGGCGTTTCAATACTTGGTGTAAACACCTTATAAATATTAATATTTCTACTCTTTAAATAAGTTTGAATTAATCATAAGGGGTAAACCAAGACTACTTAATAAACTCGTTCGAGAATTTGATACATTCTTAGTTTCTAAATTAATAAGCTCGATAAATTCTTTATTAAATTGTTTTCTAGGATATTTTTCTAAAATTTCCTTTCGAAAAGATAGGGGGAGTTTATATAGACCGTCACTAATCACATCACAGGATGCACCTTGCTGTAAAAGAGTAATTTCTGCTGGGTCAGAATGATCTATATAGCCATTCATATGTAAGCAGATAGCATCTTTAATAACTTCACTTTTTTCTCATCGAAGCTATGTTCTTTAGCCTTTTGCTCAAATTGTTTAGCACTCTCATAGGTAAAACAGTTACAACCTTTACTATGAGTATGTTGCTCAGTTAAGCCAATATCATGAAAAAGTGAGGCTATTAAAAGTGACTCATCATCAAATTGCCGTCTTTGTATATTGCCTAAAGCAGCCCCCCAGAAATAAGTGCGCCATGAATGATTGTAGATAGATATATTTGCTTTAGCCTCTAGTTCATCAAGCGCGACTTTAACCATTTGAGTATCAGGTATTACGATCTGATCGATATCAAAATCATCGGAAGTTTTGAACCGAAAGTAATTTATTTTTATAGAGGCCATAACACTGGGCAGCATAATTTTTTGAATTAACTTAATTTTGTCTTTGAAGCTGAGCTGACCATTGGTAGCTTGCATCCAGTGATACGAACCAATTCTTTTAGTTTTCATTATTAGATCTCATTTTAGAGTAATTACTCTAAAATATTGCCATAGATGATTTTTTGCAAGTTTTCTCTTTTAAGACATCGATAGAGCTTTGATTGATAGGCATTTTATAAATCCCAATTTAACAATAAATTTTAATTATTTATCCTTACTTTTTAATGATCTATTTTAAAACAAATGTCATTTTGCATACTTGACTGAAAGACATGTGAATATTATTCTTCGCCTGCTGGCCACATTGCCAGTCGGTTTTAGCAGACCGCATCAAACGTGCATTAAAAGTTTCATACTTTTAGTGTTGAGCCCTCGTGCCCCCTCTGCGGCGGAACGGGAGGGGGACACCTTCGGGTGTGCTGGCCACGTTTGACCAGTCTGCTAACCCCCTTTCGTTCTGCCACCATAATTTTAATGTCTGGCAGAACTCCAATTAAAAAGGAGTTGGCTTTGCACATCCATTATTTCTTGGCAGCCTTTGCTAAAAGCTATAACGACACAACTTAAACTTTTAAAGCAGTTTGATCGCCGTAAGGTTTTCAGGCTTTAAATCATTTCGTCTAAAAACTTAACTAACAATAAAACTTGAGATGTGCCACGCACAGTCTTTACGGGCTTTGCTATGCCTTTTTTCTCCCCAAAAAGTATCTCATTTAGAAACAACAAGAATTTATAACGGTAAAAACTATGCCACATTCAGATCTTTCATTCCGTGCTTTAAGCGTGCTTCACACCTCAAGATTTCTTTTTAATAAATATGGTTTTCACAATGTCGGAATAGACCGAATTATCGAGTCATCAAAAACACCCAAAGCGACTTTTTATAATTATTTTCACTCAAAAGAGCGCCTTATTGAAATGAGCCTAAGTTTTCAAAAGGAAGGGCTTAAACATGAGGTCATTTCGATTATTTACGCGCATAAAGATTTAACACTGGTTGAAAAACTTCGCAAAATTTACTTTTTACATGCCGATTTAGATGGGCTTTATCATTTGCCGTTTAAAGCCATTTTTGAAATTGCAAAATCACATCCAAAGGCATATCAGCTTGTAGTTGATTATAGAAACTGGTTTATCAATGAAATCTACAACTTGCTTCTAACAGTAAAAAGTACTGCCACAAAGCAAGATGCCCACATGTTCTTGTTTGTGATTGACGGGGCGATGGTTCAACTTTTAGACCCAAACAAACCAGATGAAAGAGAGCGGTTACTTGAGTATTTCTTGATGGGGTTTGGGTAGGGAGCGATTAGAAAGAGGAAAAATTTTTATAAATTGGATTAATTTTTGATTTAATCTAAAACATGCAGTTATTAATTCAAATGAATGAATTGTTATGAATATTAAAAAAGGGTTTTAATGAACTTTATAGAATTAAACCCATTATTCCAAATTGTAAGATATAAATATGACCACTAAAGAAAGCTTTATATCTAAGCTTGCACGGAAAAGTAAAGAAAACAGAGGAAATATAGCCTTATGTTCTATACTTTTTATTATTCCTTTATTTGTATTTCCTGCTTATCCAAAAAATGAATGGCAGTACGAGCTATATCAATACATCACACAAATTATGCATGTGACTGTTGGTACGAAAGGGCCATTACCGTTTTTTACGATTCTTTATAGCATTTACATAACCATAGTCATGTTCTTTTTAGGCTGTGCAGTATGCTATTTTTTTATTAAAGAACACGGGATTAACAAAGCTTATCAAGAAGAAATTTATAAATTCTTTTTTAAAGCCGAGTTTGAATCTTCAAAAAAATACCCTTGGTTAGAAAAGCCTCTAATTAAAAAGACTTTAGTCTCAAGTACATTTGCTATATGTTTGATTATCGGAATTTTTCATTTTATTGATGATGATATTTCTCAGCACAGACCTAGACGTAAAGGTGGACTTATAGCATTTAGTTATAATTACAGAGTGGGGGTGATGTTCTGGGAAATAGCAGTCAGCTTATTTAGTATTTTCCCGATTTTTTATTTTGGGCTTTTATTTTTATATATCATTAATTATTTTTTCCGCGGGTTAGGTACAGGTAAGGTGGCTATTCCTTTAGAAGTGCCAAGCAAAAAACAAAAGCGAAGTAGAAAGGACTGATTTTTTCTATCAATAAATGTGACAGATTCTAACTTCTTATATCATGTAAATACGACTATCCTAATTGAACTTGAACACAACATCTTAAAGTGTTCCTTTTTAAGTTCGATTTTTAGGTATTTAAAAAATGAATAAAATGCACGTAATTTTAGCGGTAATTATTGGTTTGGTTGTGGGTGGAGTAATAGGTGCTCTCGGTTACTCTAAAACTGCCGCACGTTATGACGCGATGACCACAGCATGTGTAATGGTAAACCAAGCAGTTGAACATGGCCTCTTGCAACCAGAGCAAGTGAAAGAGTTCGGTGAGCTCACAGGCCAAAGCCTTAAAAAAGATTATGAGTCAGTTGCTTCTAAATTTAAATTCTCTGAAAAGCAATTAGGTAACGCATCTGAAGGATCTCATTGTAGCCAGTTTATTGTTGGTGTGAATGCCGCAAAATAACCGAGAGGAAGCCCACAGAGCGTGGGCTTTTTTTATAATATTTAGTTAGGGTAGCTACAATATTAACTGAACATATTATCTACAGACTGCTATAATAATGATCACCACAAAATTTAAACTAAGCTTGCCCCAAAGGCAGGCTTTTTATATGTGCAAACAGATCTGCTAGGAAATATGAAACGTTATCTTAAACAAACTCCCACAACCACTTCTCATTGGACGACAGAGCAAGACTGCTTCTTGATAGAAAATAATTCTCTCTCAATTTACGAACTTACAGTGCATCTCCCTTTTTCCGAAGATGAAATAAGAGTACGTAGAGCTGTTCTTGGTTTAGTCCGACGTGATAAGCAGATGAAAACATATTAATTTTACCAAATGGTAAAAATCAATATGAAAGAAAATATTTCAAAGTATCTCTATTCAAGCGTTTATTTTGTGGAGGAGTTATCAAAACCATAATTTTTTTCGGTGTTTTTTTGGTGCACTTTACATAAAGCTCTAACTACTTACAAACCAAGCTAATAAGGTTACCTTTACTTACATATCTTTAAGCATAATCAAAGTCATAAAACATTCATAGATCAGCACTTTATAACAATAGTACGGAGAGAGGTTAATGCCAAAGTATCTAGCTGTAGCCGAAAAGGTTTATAAAAATATAAAAAAAGATAGCTTATTCACTGATGACATTACTCAGAACCTTAACTGTTTAATTAGTCAGATTCGAAAAGCTATTAAAGGAACAGAGTTTAAGCTCAAATTCAACTATATAGACTTTGAAGAAAACTTAACCAAGCCGTTAAGCGAGTGCAAGGTTCAAATTGATCTGAGTGTTATGCCAAAGTTCGCAAATGAAGGGGAATATCTTCTATGGTTAGCTGGTTTTATTGAGCGAATCACAGAAGGTGGAAAACCTAAATTACCGCCGATTTCACACTTTTTACCACCAGGTTTTAAGATGTCGAAAGATGCGTCATTTCCTGTGACTGTTACTGCTCCAAAAGAAGAGCATGCAGACATGATTATCAATTATTTTAAATCTGAGGATTTTATTAAAACTAATAAAACTCCTTCGTAAAAGAATATAGAAGCGAATGTCCACCTTGCTTCTATATACCTGCTGGTTTTAACTCAGCGACCGCCTTCTGGGGCGGTTTTTTTTGCCTGTAAATAGTTATCACACGATTTATTACTTTCCCTAAAGCTATTTATAAGAAAATGTTAAATGTATACAAATATGCTTGGATTAACTAATTATTTTTAAATTTCAAAACTTTAGTTATATTCTTTGGTAAAGAAAAATATACATTTTTCACATAAGCAATGTGCCAAGTAACGCAATGAAACATTTAGCTGTTCATAATCTTTAAAAAAAGAGAGCATGAACGAAATGAATGAAAACGCAGAGCTTATAAAATATATAGACGTTGCTGAGAACGTCTATGAACGTGTCTATGAGAATAATCAATTTTCAAATAATTTGATTGTTAATCTCAACCGCATTATGGCGGAAATCAAAAAACAGGCCGAAGAAAAAGATCTGAAGTTAAAATATAATTCTATCGACTTTGAATATTGTCTGAGTTTGCCTGTAGCCGATAGAGATATAAAAATTGATCTTAGTCTAATTCCTCATTTTGAATATCGTGACGAATGCATTTTATGGCTAACCAACTTTATTGGGAAAATTAGTGTGCCTAAAAAGATGACGAGGCAGAAATTAAGTTTTCACTAAAAAATTAGAGTTTATAGAGATATATGAGTCATCACTAAAAGATTAACAACATCTACGCTTAAACAGTTATGCTTTATTGCAGATCGACATTTCATAATTAGAAAATGATATAGAGCACTTAAAATGAAAAAGTTTGCAATAACCTTTGCTGTTTTGGTTCAGTTATCAACCTATGGTTTAGCCAATGATTCTACGGGTTACGTAGGTACAGGTGGGATTCAATATCTCAAAAATTCGCAGATTGCCATGCACAGCGAAGATCTATTTATCAGTAAAAAACTGGTTAAGGTCGACTACGCCTATAAAAATTTAAGCAATAAGGACGTAACAGAAACGATCTTATTTCCGCTACCGCGTATTAATAATTTTTTTGAGTCTGATTTTGCCCATACCGAACATCTTTTGAAAAGTTTTAAGATTGTGGTGGATGGTAAAAATATAAAACCAGAGATGCATGTGCGAACGTTTATTCAAAAAGATGAAAAATCACCTCTGATTGATACCACAGAAGAGTTTAAGCAATGTGGGTTTAGTGAAAAAGATATGTTAAACCCGTGGCTACGTAATACCTATGATTATGAATATTATGTAGATAAGCTAAAACAATGTAATAAGCCACAGATACAGAAAGTTTTAGCCAATTTTAAAAAAGATGATGTAATTCCTTGGTCATCTCAAGTGATCTATAGTTGGAAACAAACCTTTAAAGCCAATAGTTTGACTAAAATTTACCATGAATATAAACCGTTGGTTGGTGGTTCTGTTGCGCTCTATCCAGATGAATATAACCAGCAATTTTGTATGGATAAACAATTTAAGCAAGGCTTAAAAAAAGCCAGTGCAGAAAATTCGCCGTTTAGTGCTTTGGGCTATATTTTGACGACGGGTGCAAATTGGGCAAAGCCGATTGAAAACTTTAAGCTCACCATTGAGCGAGATAAAGATGAACTAGTGTCATTTTGTTGGGATGGACCAGTCAAAAAGATTAGCCCAACTCAATTTCAAATGATCAAAACCAAGTTTGTGCCTAAAAAAGATTTGGATATTATTTTTGTGAGAGTGAAATAGGCCAAACTCAAATAAAAATGCATAAATGGGTAGCCTAATCATGCTAACAACTCCCATACTATAAAAGTAGGGAAGTTTTTTAAGACAGGATGACACGTGAATTTAAAGAATCTGGAAGCATTTTATTGGGTTGTGACTTTAAATAGCTTCAATAAGGCTGCGACTAAATTACAAACCACCCAGCCTGCGGTCTCTCAAAAAATCACATCTCTTGAAAATGAATTGGGCTTTAAAGTTTTAGATCGAAACTATCGACAGTTTAAGCCGACTCATAAAGGCTTAACTTTATTTAAGTACGCCGAAAAATTTATGCGCCTAGAAACAGATCTGGTCGCAGAACTGACAGAAAACCAGCACCTGACGGGCACCATTCGTTTGGGAGTTTCCGAAACTATTGTTTATACATGGTTGGTTGAATATATCGAAAAGGTTCAACAAGAGTTCCCAAAAATTTCAGTAGAGATTGTGGTAGACCTTACGCCTAACTTACAAGAAGGCGTTCGGACAGGCGACTTAGACATGGCATTCTTGCTTGGACCAACTTTAGCTTTTGAATGTATTGAACAGACTTTGTGTGACTTTGAACTAAGTTTCTTGGCTTCACCGTCATTTAAAGGCGGAATTGCTCAAATGTCTTTTAAAACGCTCATGTCACATACCATTTTAACTTATCCAAAAATTACCTATCCCTATAAAGAATTAAAAGCCCGAATGAAAGAACAGGGAATTGATGAACCACTTTCGATTACCAGTTATTCATTGGCGACTCTATTGCGTTTAGCCGAGCAGGGCTTAGGTATTGCTGTGGTGCCGACCTTAACGGCGTTAAAAGAAATTACCGATGGGCGACTAGAAATATTAAATACGCCTATTCAATTAAAAACCTTCCATTTCACCTCGATTTACATTCAAGGAAACGATGTGGCTTTAAAAGAGAAATTGACCGAAGTTGCAGTTAAGGTATCTGAATGTGCTATGAAAAGACTCAATGAGCAAATAAAAAAATAAGCTGTTTTGTATGTAAAACAATAAAGGCAGCTTATTAACTTCAATAAGTAGAGCTTATCTTGATTTTTTACTAAAGACTAAACTATTTAAAATCAATCATTTAAATTTTTAACTTAATGTAAAAAGCCTTATTGTCCGTAAGGATGAGCTATGTTTTTATTTTAGCTACAAGATTTGATCACCGATTGTGTTGATTGGGGAACAGGGAATCTTTGTCATTTTAAAGGATTAAAGAATATCGTTTAGGACAAAAATGGTGTTCTTGATTCAACTTGAAAATAGCGTTGTTAAGCTCAAATGGATGAGGAACGCATTAATATGTCTTTACTGAAATCTTCTTTTTTATCAGATCGCCAATGGGCCATTGTAGCCTCTATCTTTATGATGGCGACCTCTGCAATGGGGCCCGGATTTTTAACCCAAACTGCTGTGTTTACAGTCAAGCTAGGTGCGGCATTCGGCTTTGCCATTTTAGTTTCCATTCTGATTGATTATGTGGTTCAACAAAATATTTGGCGAGTGGTCACACTGACCCAAATGCGTGCATCAGATATTGCCAATAAAGCATTACCGGGTAGTGGATATTTACTGGCATTTTTAGTGATCTTGGGTGGTTTTTTCTTTAGTGTCGGTAACATTGCAGGTGCAGCTTTAGGCTTAAATGCACTTTTTGGCCTAGACACAAAGTGGGGCGGTATTTTAAGTGGTGCGTTAGCTATTTTGATTTTTGCATCAAGAAAAGCAACGCTTGCCATGGATAAAAGCATGATTGTGTTGGGATTACTTAAAATCCTACTGATTATTATTGTTGCCGTTATTGTAATGCCTCCTGTTGGGCAAGCTGTACATCAAACCTTCGCTCCAGATCAAATCGACTTTGCCATTATTACTACCATTGTTGGCGGTACAGTGGGTGGCTATATCTGCTACGCGGGTGCACACCGTTTACTCGATAAAGGCGCGGTTGGCCCTGAAAATATTGATGAAGTTGCTAGAGCTGCGACCAAGGGTATTGTTGTGGTCGGCATCATGCGTTATGTGCTGTTCTTGGCTTTTTTAGGTGTGGTGGTGAGCGGTGCAACGATTGATTTAGCCAGCCATGATGCCAATCCGGCAGCTCAAGCATTCCAATATGCAGCAGGTACATTCGGTTTTAAATTATTTGGTTTAATTTTCTGGGCAGCAGGGATTAGTAGCACCATTGGCGCAGCATATACTTCAGTGTCATTCTTTACCGCGTTTAAAAAGAACCTAACCCCAAAGCAAACCAATTATACGACCATTACCTTTATTGCATTGGCTTTATTGCTGTATGTGGTATTGGGCGCGACTCCAGCAGGTCTACTCATTTTTGTAGGTGGTTTTAACGGTTTGGTGTTGCCAATTGGCCTTACAATTTTTGTGTATGTTGCTGCATGCCGTAAAGATTTAATGGGTAATTATAACTATCCAAAATGGTTGCTTATTTTGGGTGGATTAACATGTCTGTTGACGTGGTGGATGGGCTATATGTCGTTTACGACAGTGTTTAACTATTTGACCAAGCTTTAAGCCAGACTGCGTGAAGTGATAAAGGAATAATGCCATGTTTGTAGATTTAAATAGTGATTTGGGTGAAAGCTTTGGCTCATGGAAAATGGGTAATGATGATCAGATCTTACCTGTCGTGACCAGTGCCAATATTGCTTGTGGCTTCCATGCTGGCGACCCGCTCGGCATTTTAAAAACGGTTCGTAAAGCTGTTGAGCTGGGTGTGACTATTGGCGCTCACGTGTCTTATCCAGACCTTGTAGGCTTTGGCCGCCGTAATATGGATTTGTCGCGTGACGAACTCATTGCCGATGTGCTTTATCAAATTTCTGCACTCGATGGCTTGGCTAAAGTAGCAGGCTCAAAAGTGCAATACGTTAAACCGCATGGCGCACTTTATAACACCATTGCACATGATCAAGTTCAGGCAGCAGCAGTAATTGATGCCATTAAAATGTATAACCCTGAGCTGGTTTTAGTGGCTTTGGCTGGGTCAAACTTAGTCGAGCAGGCACGTGCGGCTGGTTTAAAAGTTGTGTCTGAAGCATTTGCAGACCGTGCTTATAACAGCGATGGTTCACTGGTATCTCGCCGTCTAGAAGGTGCGGTTTTACACGACTCGGCATTTGTTGCGAGCCGTGTGGTGTCTATGCTTAAAAATGGTGGGGTTGAGTCAATTGACGGCGTATTTACCCCAATTCAGGCCGACACCATTTGCTTACATGGCGACACCGACGGTGCGCTAGAGATGTCAGTAGCCATTAAAGCTGAGCTTGTAAAAAATAATATTGAAATTCGCCCATTTGTAAACAAAGCATAAGGATGAGCACAATGTATAAGGATATTAAAGTCGACCCAGCTCAACTTGAAGCCGCGTTAGATGCGCGTTTAAAAATCCGTGCTGGTTTTGATAAACCAACAGCAGGCATGGCGGCGGGTATGACACAGGTCAACATGATTTCGGTGCCAAAAGAGTGGGCATACGACTTTTTACTATACGCACATCGTAATCCGCAAAGCTGCCCAGTACTTGATGTGCTCGAAGAAGGCATCTACGCAACTAAGCTGGCCGCAGACTCAGACATTCGAACTGACTTTCCACGTTATCGCATTTGGAAAGATGGTGAAATGGTCGATGAAGTGACTGATGCAAGCGAGATTTATAATGCTCATCCTGATTTGGTGACTTTCTTGATTGGCTGTAGTTTTTCGTTTGAAACCGCTTTGCAAGAAGCGGGTATTGAAGTTCGCCATATTCATGATGACACCAATGTGCCGATGTATCTAAGCAATATCAAGTGTGAACCAGCAGGGCGTATTTCAGGAAACATGGTCGTTTCTATGCGACCCATTCCATCGCATCAAATTAGTGAAGCGGTAAAAATTACTTCACGTATGCCAAGCGTGCATGGTGCGCCTGTGCATATTGGTCACCCTGAAAGCTTAGGAATTTCGGATGTAAATAAGCCAGACTTTGGTGATGCTTCCCGCATTGAAGCGGGCGAAATCCCTGTGTTTTGGGCATGTGGGGTAACACCGCAAGCGGCTGTAATGAACTCGAAAATTCCTTTTGCGATTAGCCATGCACCGGGTCATATGTTTATTACCGACATTCCTGACCGCGCTTGGATTGGCTAACTGGACTAAAGAAGAATTAAAAGGATAAGCAAATGCGTTTTTTATCGGTAAACGCCGATTGTTTTCTAATTGAGCTTGCGAGCTTAGAGGAAACTTTGGCGTTGTACAATAAATTGCAAAATACGCAATTGAATGGAATTAAAGACTTAGTCCCCGCTGCAAAAACAATTTTGGTTTTTTTTAACGAGATTGAAACCAACTTTAAAACGCTGGTTGCTTCAATTCAAAGCCTCAAAATTGATTCTGGATTTGAGCGTAGCAGCCAAGAAGTGATTGTGCCGATTCGTTACGATGGCGAAGACCTTGCTCAGGTTGCCGAGTTACAAGGGTTGTCTGTTGCCGATGTGATTAGAAAACATCACCAAAGCGTGTGGAATGTGGCTTTTATTGGTTTTGCGCCGGGCTTTGCTTATATGAGCAGTCCCGATAAGCCTTTTACCGATATTCCACGCTTAACGGTTCCACGTAAAAAAATACCGTCAGGCTCTTTGGGCTTGGCTGGAAAATACTCTGGTATTTATCCAAAAGACAGTCCGGGTGGCTGGCAGCTAATTGGTACAACAACAGAGAAAATGTGGGATTTAGAGCGGAAAAATCCAGCATTGCTGTTACCGGGCATGACCGTACATTTTGAAGATGTCACACATCGTCCAACAACTGTAAATGTACCACAGCAAATCACGCGTACAGTTGAGCCGAAACAATCTGTGCCGTTATTTACGATCACTGCACCAAGTTTACAAATGCTTATTCAAGATGAAGGGCGCTTAAACCAGACCAATATTGGGGTTGGAGTGGCTGGTGCAACGGATTTATCTGCCATGCATAGTGCTAACCGTATTGTGGGTAATCTAACCGATACACCCGTCATTGAAGTTTTAAATGGTGGCTTAAAAGCCAAAATGCAGCATGCAGGTGTTATTGCGGTGACTGGGGCCATCTCAAACATTCGTGTGAAATTTGCCGACGGGCAAACCGCAGACTTTGCAAGCTATCAACCGATTGATTTGGATGTAGGCGATGAATTTCAAATTCAACCACCAACCGCAGGTTTAAGAAACTATTTGGCAGTTCGTGGTGGTATAGACGTTGAACCTGTACTCAATAGTGCTTCGTTTGACAGCTTGGCAGTGCTAGGCCCAGAGCCTTTAAAGCTTGGAGATACTATTTATCAAGGGCAGGTCAAAGCAGCCAACATTAGCGTAAATGAAGTGGGCAAAAGCGACTTGCCAAAAGCTGGCGAAGTCGTTGAGCTAGATATTGTGATGGGGCCGCGCACAGACTGGTTTGAACAAGACAGTATTGAACTACTGTGTCAGCAAGAGTGGCTCGTGACCAATGAAAGCAACCGCGTCGGGCTAAGACTTTCAGGTGCACAGCCTTTGACTCGCAAAATAACCCATGAACTAGAAAGTGAAGGCACATGCATTGGTGCTTTGCAGATTCCACCGAGTGGCCAGCCCGTTTTATTTATGAATGATCACCCTTTAACGGGCGGATATCCAGTCATTGCCTCAGTTGCTAAACACCATTGGGACTTGGTGGCACAGATTCCGGCGGGTTGCCGCATCAAATTTAAAAAAATTGCCGAATTTACAGATTTTGAGAATGAATGATGAATACAGAAAAATTATTGATTGCTAACCGTGGTGAAATTGCCGTTCGTATTATTCATGCTTGCCGTGACATGGGCATTTTATCGGTCGCGTTATATGCAGATGATGACATCGGCAGCATGCATGTCGAACTTGCAGATGAAGCATGGGGCTTGGCTGGTGCGACTGCCAGTGAAACCTATTTAAATATTCCAGCCATTATCGAAGTTGCAAAAAAATCGAAAGCGACCATGGTTCATCCGGGTTATGGTTTTTTATCTGAACGGGCTGAGTTTGCCCAAGCTGTGATTGATGCAGGCTTAAAATGGGTCGGGCCATCACCAAGTGCCATTGAAAAACTAGGTGATAAAATCGAAGCACGTAAAATTGCAGCTTCGGTTGGTGCACCGTTGGTTCAGGGTACGCAAGATCCACTCAACAATGCAGATGAAGCTTTAGCGTTTGCTAAACAGTTTGGTTTACCGATTGCCATTAAAGCCGCATTTGGTGGTGGTGGCCGCGGCTTAAAAGTCGCGTGGAAACTCGAAGAAGTCAAAGAGCTTTATGAGTCGGCAGTACGAGAGGCAAAAGCTGCTTTTGGCCGTGGTGAATGTTTTGTCGAGCAATATCTTGATAAACCGCGCCATGTAGAAGCGCAAGTCATTGCTGACCAGCACGGCAATATTGTGGTGCTTGGCACACGTGATTGCTCATTGCAACGCCGTAACCAAAAGTTAGTCGAAGAAGCACCAGCGCCATTTATTAGCGATGAGATTTATCAGCAAATTTTAACCTCGGCAAAAAACATTTGTCAGGCCGCAAACTATGTGGGAGCGGGTACAGTTGAATACTTACTGAGTCGTGATGGCAAGCTTTCATTTTTAGAAGTAAATACCCGTTTGCAAGTCGAGCACCCAGTGACCGAAGAAACCTCAAAAGTCGATTTGGTGGTTGAGCAAATTCGCGTAGCACAGGGCCGTGAGCTTTCTATTAAAGAAACCCCAAAAGCACAAGGTCATGCCATCGAGTTTCGTATTAATGCCGAAGACCCAGCACGTGGTTTTATTCCGGCCTTTGGTGTGTTGAGTTTATTTGAAGCGCCGTTTGGTCATGGTGTACGGGTTGATACAGGTGTTCGGACTGGCTCTTTAGTGTCTAGCCACTTTGACTCACTCATGGCAAAACTGATTGTGACTGGTCCAACCCGCGAAGTTGCAATTGCTCGCGCCAAACGTGCATTAAAGCAATTTAAAATTGAAGGCGTAGCTTCTGTTTTAGATTTCCACCGTGCAGTACTTAATGAACCTGACTTTACCGATGAATTTAATGTCCATACACGCTGGATCGAAAACGACTTTAAACAAGAGTTAAAGCCAACTAAACGAGGCATTCCAAACCATCAACAACCGATGTTGCTGAGCTATATTGAAATTGATGGCAAGTTACACCGTTTAGGTTTACCTGCGGGCATGTTTGCACAAGGCCCAGCAACCGCAGTTCAAGCGCAGACTGCCGAGCCAGAAGTACGTGCCGAACATTTACTTGCTCCAATTAATGGTGTGATTAGCACTTGGAAAGTCGAAAATGGTGAACAAGTGACAGAAGGGCAAGTGGTTGCCATTATGGAAGCTATGAAAATGGAAGTGCAGGTACTGGCGCATCGCAGTGGTGTTATTCAGCTTAGTACGGAGAAAGGCGCGACCTGTCATGCGGAAACCGTGATTGCGAGTATTAATTAAGACTTCATTAAATGATTTGACCCGATTAGGCATTAGTTTGATTGGGTCAAAGCCAATGCTTATTTATTCACTTAGTGAGTTGTTTTTCACAGTACTCGTTAACTATTTTCAACTTGAAAAATAGCGCCAATTATGAGATATTTGTCACAGTTTAGTGATACCAAAAATTAATCACTGTATTGAAAGCTCGCATATGCGGGCTTTAATTTTTAGCCCAGTTTAAGCATTTCTCACTTAATGAGCTGGCAGCATAAAAATAATTTGAGAATTTGGCATCCACTCAAAGGCGAATTGAAGAAAGCGAATGAAAATTCTACCTTCATCTGAATATGATCAAATTCTAAAATACAGTGTCTATTGGCTCGTCATCTCAATTGTGATTGGAGTCGTAGCAGGGCTAGCCTCGACCTTAATTTTTGTTGCCTTTGATATTTCAAACAAAGTCAGAAGCCTACATCACTGGCTTATCTACTTTTTGCCTTTTGTGGGTTTTGGTATTGGTTACCTCATTAAAAAATATGGATCGCCGATTGAACGGGGAACTCATTTACTGATTGATGAAATTCACCAGCCTAAGTCGTTTATTCCAAAACGAATGAGTCCTATCATTTTTATCACCTCAATTTTAACGCAGTTGTTTGGTGGTTCAGCAGGACGTGAGGCGCCAGCAGTTCAGCTTTCGGGTGCTTTAATTGACCATCTGAGCCATATATTAAAAATCTCGGAAGATAACCGAAAAATTTGTTTAATCGCCAGTATTGGTGCTGGTTTTGCAGGGGTGTTTGGCTTGCCTTTGGCGGGCGCGATCTATGGTTTAGAAATTACAGCTTTAGGTAATTTAAGATATTCAGCTATTTTTCCATGTTTTGTGTCGGCGCTGATTGCTTCGACCATTCCTGAACTATTCGATATTGTTCATCCACATATCTTTTATGTGATTAGTGAGTTTCCAGCGATTCATTTTGGCACGCTCATGAGCCTGATTGCGGCAGGGTTGATCTTTGGTTTAGCTGCACGTTTCTTTATTGCCGCCATTCATTTTGCGAGTGACGTCTTTTATAAATATATTCGCTATTTGCCATTAAGAACCATGGTCGGCGGTATTGTGATTATGCTACTTACTTTGTTCACCGCGCATCAGCAATACAACGGTTTGGGTACAGATAAAATCATTTCATCTTTTTATGTACCGATTGAGTTTTATGACTTTTTTAACAAGACCGTTTTTACCGCCATCACTTTAGGTTCAGGTTTTAAAGGTGGTGAAATTACGCCACTCTTTTATGTAGGGGCGACATTAGGGAATGCTTTAGGGGCAGCTTTAAACTTACCAATTTCATTGCTTGCAGGCTTAGGGTTAGTCAGTTTGTTTTCAGGGGCGAGTAAAGCACCATTAACATCTATTATTTTAGCGATTGAGCTATTTGGAATGAATGTTGCCACTTATGCGATTATTACTTGTTTGTTGGCAGCGCTATTTTCTGGGAATTGTGGGTTGTATCGCCGTAAAAAGTTGATGGATTAGTGGGTAATTTATTGGAAGGATTATTTGATTCTTGCTTAGTTAGCTCTAGTTAAAATTAATTTTAAGATTACAGCTGAAAATAATATCAAAAAAGATTGAAGTACTTTTAATGTTAAGTAGAAAAAAATAAGGTTAAGTGTATGTGGTTATAGATAAGATAGATTATTTAAATAGCCTTAATATTAACAAATAACAGCTTAATATATTACACTGGGATAGATTCTTGGGTGGAGCTTATTTGTGCAGGCATTATTACTAATATTCGGATATTTTTTTGTTTGGTGTATTTATATTCTAGCTTTGTTATTGCCTTACTATGTTGCTTATTCAATCATAGAACCTCATAGTTTTATGGGGACAGTAGGTGTTTTTGTTTTAGGCTCAGTTATTGCTCCTTTAATTGTTATGGCAGCTATAACAGTTCTAGGAACAATTGGTCTAAGTTTTGATGCGCTAAAGAATAAATTTTCAAAATCGAATTCCTATGAGAAAAATTTAAATACTGTTTATACAGAACCTAAAAAAAGAAATAGTAAATCAATTATTTATTTTTTAATTTTAATTATTTTTATATGTGTAGGAATTATAATTTATTTATTGAATTCTCCCAAAAGCTATGTTGAGCAACCAGCCTACAGTGAAGCTGATAGCGGATATCAAGATGAGAATAAATTTAATAACCCTATAAATAATATTGATTATCAAGCTGAGAGTAGTGCTTCTTATACGAAGGATATTGATATTTCATCTGAAGAAGAGAAACCAAAGGTATTAGAGGAGGAGACATATGAAAGTAATTCGACAAACCTCAGCTCACCTAATTTAACAACTTTAGGTCCTTCACACTTAAAATTAGATATCCGTTTCATTGATGAAAAAGGAGTCTCTTTTAATATGGATTTTAAAAATGCTAATAGACCAGAATTAAATACTTCTGGAACTTGTACCTATACTAAAAATTCCTTAGAAGGACAAACTAGATACTCTAAACTTATAGATAAGGATTTGTCAGTATATGCTTTATATGAGTGTGATAATGGAAGAACAATAGAGGTTTCTAAGTTTAATGAATTAGATCAAGATCACTTAATAATGACTTTAAGTTTAACGAATAATTCCAATAGAGTTTTTTATAGTGGTGAAATGGTTGAACCATAAAAAATTTAATTTTATATATTCAAAAGCCTTATAAAATATTTTTCTAAAATTAGTAAGATTAGGGTAAGTTAAATTTTAGTGATGATTGACTTACCTATTTTTTATTTCCCCAACCGCTCTACTTTAATACGATTGTCATTTCCCACGCTTGACGCCAACAATAGTGAATACTATCCTTTGCATGCTGGCCTACATCGCCAGTCGGCTTTGACAGGCCGCTATCATCTAGAACATCAAAAAAGTAATTTTTTGGTGTTGAACTCGTTCGTCCCCCTTCGTAGCGGTAGGACGGAGGAGGGACGCCTTGTGCGTGCCAGTTCCTAGATGACTGGTCTGTCAACCCGCCTTCGTTCTGCCACCATAATCATTTGACAGTGATTAGGTAGAACTTCTATTTCATCTAGGAGTCCGCTATGCGTACTAATTCTTCTCATTTATTGGCCTATGCCAAAATCTCTCTATTTATACCGTTTAAACAGTCTATAAATTGGTTTAATCGACTCTAAGTTTTCTACAACCTTAGATCATTACGACTCAAAAATCATAGCAACAATAAACCCGAGATAGGCGAGCACAACTTTATTGTGTCGTTTTTGCATGCCTGTTTTTAGCACTCATTTTAAGAGTGACGGCATTTCTATCTCTTTTTACATACAACAAAAAATTATTTTAAGCGGTATATATGAACAATTTGGAATCTTCATTTAGAGCACTACGAGTGCTGCACACGGCAAAAGATTTATTTACTCAAGATGGGTTTAACACGGTGGGGGTTGACCGAATTATTGCTGAGGCCAAAATTCCCAAAGCGACTTTCTATAACATCTTTCATTCAAAAGCACGACTCATCGAGATGTGTTTAACCTTTCAAACGGATGCGCTCAAAGTAAAAGTCCTTTCAATTATCAATTCATACAGCGAACTTATGGTGTTCGATAAACTCAAGCAAATTTACTTTTTACATGCCAATTTAGAAGGGTTTTACCGTTTGCCATTTAAAGCAATTTTTGAAATTGAAAAGTGCTATGCAATGGCGTACCGGGTGGTTGTTGATTATAGAAACTGGTTTATCAATGAGATTTATAAGCTACTTCTTACTGTCAAAACTACCGCCTCAATAAAAGACGCACACATGTTTCTATTTGCAATTGATGGAGCAATGGTTCAGTTATTAAGTGCCAATAGCGTAGATGAACGGGATAAATTACTAGATTACTTTTTATTTATGCTATCTGAGCATTCAACTTAAATCTTAAAAAAAGCCCGTAACTGGGCTTTTTCTTTTAGATGCGGCGATTAAAACTTAAGTTTTTTAAGTCCACGGCTCACGCAATTTTCTAAAGCTTTTTTGATAATAAGACCAATGAAGGGCACGCGGCCTTTAAAGCTAATCGTGTAATCTAAACGACTCCGATTATTTCCCAAGTCAGTAAATTTCATGACACCACGGTGAGCTTTAATTGGGCTAATGCCACTGGTAATTGCATATTCGATCAGTTCATTTTCTTTATAGACTAAATTTGTTTCTACAAACGAAGGGGTCAATGGAATAGACATTTTGCGCGCAGAGCCAACACCATTGCGTGCATCCTTTCCGTTGCTAATGCGAGTCACTTTAGCAGGAGCGAAAAGTTTGCTTAGGTTTTCATGCTCACTTAAGGTTGCAAAGACTTTGTCTACGGGTGCATCAAATTCTTGTACGATGTTGATTTTTTTAGTTTTTAACATCTTGTTTCCTCTAGAAATTATTTTGACATTGGTAATTGTCAGAATTTGGATGTTAGCACGCTTTGGGCAATGGGGGAATTCTAATTCGTCGGAGTTATGGTAACTCTAAAAAAATTCATTTAGGTAAATCCATTATATTTTCTGTCCTTTTCTTTATCTTTTTGGATTGTAGACACATTGTATTATTTGAGAAATGGAGAATTATACAAATTGTAGACATTTCCCATAAAGGTAGGAACCGAGCTCAGGCTTATGGATGGAGTGGTTAACATGGATAAGAAAATACGATTAGCCGAAACATTAAAACGCCGCATTATTAGTATGGAATTGGCACCGGGCGCTATTGTAGATGAAATATCCCTAAGCGAAGAATTTGGAATTTCCAGATCACCCGTTCGTGAACTCATCCGCCAAATGGCCGCCGAAGGTTACCTTGAGCTTGAAGCAAATCGTGCTGCTCGTGTTTCTTCGATGAGCCATCAATCACTACGTAATTTCTTTTTAGCTGCGCCATTAGTTTATATCGCTACGACACAATTGGCAGCAATTAATGCTAGTTCAATTGATATTAAGCAGTTAAAAGAAATCCAGATGCAATTTCGTAAAGCCATTGATGAAAATGATTTGGAAGGCCGTGTTTACTATAACAACCAGTTTCATTTGGAAATAGGAAAGATTTCCCAAAACGCATATCTGATGCCGAGTTTAGAGCGTTTGCTGATTGATCATGCTCGGTTGGGCAAGATTTTCTATCGCCAGCCGACTTCATCAGATATGCAAGAAGATCTTGATACAGCGGTTATTCAACATGACCAGATTATTGATGCCATAGAGCGTCACAACGCAGGTGAAGCCGGTGAGCTGATCCGCGTGCACATGGATTTATCTCGCCGTCGAATGACTGAATATGTTGTTCCGGAAGGTATTGATGTTCCACTTACTTATTAATTAAAGGCAAAACCTTTTACAAATAATACTTTCACTTACAGGAAAAGTAGGTGAGTGGAAAATATAAATGGAGTTTTTGAAATGACTAAAGTTACAGCCTTACCTGCCGATGACCAGCGATGTGCATGGTATCACTTGAGCCCAAAACGAATGGTTAAACCAAGCCATAGAGGTAAAAGTACAGCGCGCTGGGCAGTCATTGGTGCAGGGTATACGGGCTTGGCGGCAGCACGTCAATTGGCACTTAATTTTCCAAATGATGAAGTCATCTTGATTGAAGCGCAAGAAGTTGGTTTTGGTACGGCTGGTCGAAATGCGGGTTTTGCAATTGATCTTCCACATGATATTGGTGCCGAAGACTATATCGGTGATATTGATATTGCCAAAACTACTCTGAAGCTCAATTTGTTGGGGCAATCTATTTTGCATGGCTTAGTCAATAAACACGCAATCGATTGTCACATGCGTCCAAGCGGTAAATATCAAGGTGCTGTAGAAGACCGTGGTATCAAGGTTTTGGAAGCTTATCAACGTGGCTTAGACAAACTCGGGCAAGAATACCAAGTCATTCATGGTTCAGAATTACCGAGTCATATTGGAACATCATTTTATAAAAAAGCACTGTTCACACCAGGAACAATGCTGCTTCAACCATCAGCGTTAGTCAAAGGTTTAGCAGACAGTTTACCGTCGAATGTGACGCTATATGAAAATACAGCAATCACTGAAGTTGAATACGGCGATAAAGTGGTATTGAAGCACGACCTTGGTCAAATCACTGCGGATAAGTTGATTTTGGCGAACAATGCTTTTGGGCAACGTTTTGGTTTTTCACAGTTAAAACGCACCATGTTGCCAGTCTTTTTATATGCAAGTATGACTCGTCCCTTAACGCCAAGTGAGCAAGCTGAATTAGGCGGTAAGGATTTCTGGGGTGTGATTCCATCTGACCCGTTTGGTAGTACTGTTCGTCGTACCCATGACAACCGTATTTTAATGCGCAACAGTTTTAGTTTTAACCCAAATGGAAAACCGAAACCGCATTGTCTAGAGCGTTTTATTTATAAACATCAGCGTTCTTTTGATAACCGTTTTCCGATGTTGCCAGACGTTAAATTTGAATATACGTGGAGTGGTTCACTCGCATTGTCGCAAAACCATAAAGGCTTCTTTGGTCAGCTTGCTCCAAATGTTTATGGTGCTTTGTGTTGTAACGGTCTAGGAATTACCCGCGGAACAGTCACAGGTACTTTATTAGCTGACTGGATTGCAGGCCAGCGTAGCGACTTGATTGATTTTCTTTTGGAAACTTCAGGTCCAAACAAAGTTCCGCCTGAGCCATTCTTATCCATTGGTGTCAATGCAACCTTGTGGTGGGGGCAAAGAAAAGCAGGGTTAGAAGAGTGATGTAAGTGGCATTAGGTTTATAGGTTTTAAATCAAATTAATTAGGTAAACAGCTTTAAACAGCGAAGGTGGCGAAATTGAGTTTTCAGTTTCGCAGGGGCTATTCAACCTTAAATTTCTTAAATGTGTAGGAAACACATCCACTTCGGTGGACGAGTATTGGAGATAAAAATGGCAACGAATCATATGTCAATTGATGATGTGCCCGTAAATGGATTTCATCAGTTATTGAGTATTCGTACAGGTGGTGGTTGGCTACTGGATGGCTATGTTCTAAGTATTATCGGAGTTGCATTAATGCAGGCCGCTGCGCAATTACAGTTAACCAATTTTTGGCAAGGCATGATTGCGGCATCCGCTCTGTTCGGCATGTTTCTTGGCGGCTTTCTAGGTGGTTGGCTAAGTGACTTGATAGGGCGCAAGAAACTGTATTTCATTGCCCCAACTTTATTTGTTTTATGTTCTGTAGCTCAGCTTTGGGCTGATTCCGGATGGGTATTATTTTTATGTCGTTTCATGATCGGGATCGCAGTCGGTTTTGAATATGCCGCAGGCGGGTCATTACTGACTGAGTTTCTACCGACCAAAGCACGTGGCCCTCGTTTAGCAATGCTTACAATCATGTGGTTTTTTGGTGCGATGCTAGCTTATCTCTTCGGCAATATGATTTTAAAGATGGATCTTAACGAGGCTTGGCGTTGGGTATTTGCGAGTCCTGCCGTGATTGGTCTGATTTTAATTTTAATCCGAATAGGTACACCAGAATCACCACGCTGGCTCATTAGTAAAGGTCGTAATGCTGAAGCGGAAGCCATTATTAAACAAGTATACGGACCATCTTTTTCACTTGCTAATGTGCCTGTTCAGAAAGAAGTTAAAAATTTATCTCTTAGTCAAATCTTGGCTTCGGGCTATGGCAAACGCGTATTTTTCTGCTCGATGTTTTGGATGTGTGCGGTGATTCCTGTGTTTGCCGTGTATTCCTTTGCACCTCGTGTTTTAGAGGCAATGAATCTTAAAGGCTCATGGGCTGAATATGGTTCAGTGGCAATTACTTTAATGTTCGTGGTGGGCTGTGCCATTGCAACCAAACTGATCAATGTGATGGGTCGTCGTAAATTAATCATTCACAGTTTCTTATGGTCAGGTTTGGCATTGCTAGGTCTGGGTGCATTTGCTGATGGTTCACAAATGCTGGTCTTGGTTTTGTTCTGTGCATACGCCGTATTAATTGGTGGGGCACAAGTCTTGGAATTGGTTTATCCAAATGAACTCTTTCCAACAGAAATGCGTGCGATTGGTGTTGGTATGGCAACTTCATTTTCTCGAATCGGCGCAGCGGTGGGTACATGGCTGGTTCCGATGTCATTAGACACGATTGGTATTGGCAACACGATGTTTGTAGCAGCAGGTGTCACCCTACTTGGTTTGATTGTTTCGATTATGACGGCACCAGAAACCAAAGGGTTGAGTTTGGAACAAGCAACTTCTTTGAAAAATTAACAATGGATCGAGTTGCCATGATCCCAAGTTCTCAAATTGATGATGGCAACTCTCAACACACTTTAAAACGGAGAAAATATCATGACATTTTTTGAAGGCATTTATACACCAGCAATCACACCTTTAGCTGCTGACGGTTCAATTGATAAAGCTGCTTTTGCAGAAGTTTTAGAATATTTAATTGATGCAAAAGTACACGGGATTATTGTGGCTGCAACAACTGGTGAATATTACGCACATACTGCCGAAGAACGTTATGACCTTGCTAAATATGCGAAAGATGTTATTGGTTCACGTACTTCATTGATGGTGGGTACAGGCGCAATTCGTACCGAAGATTCAGTTGAATATGCAAAAGTGGCTAAAGAAATTAAAGCCGATAGTATTTTAGTGACTATTCCGCCTTATGCATTGCCAACTGAAAAAGAAGTTGCAGCTCATGCTTTAACAATTGATAAAGCAGCAGGCTTACCAATCATGTTCTATAACTATCCTGCTCGTATGGGCGTAAGCATGGGTAAAGAGTTTTTTGACACTGTATTTGCCGAATCAAAGAACTTTGTCGGTATTAAAGAAAGTTCTGGCGATATGAACCAGTTACATATGCTGGCGCGTAACTATCCATTTTTTGAAATTTCTTGCGGTTGGGATGATCAGGCGCTTGAGTTCTTTGCATGGGGCGCACGTAGTTGGGTTTGTGCAGGTTCAAACTTTGTACCTCGTGAACACATTGCCTTATATGAAGCTTGTGTGATTGAGAAAGACTTCGACAAAGGCCGCCGCATTATGGCTGCAATGATGCCATTAATGGATTTCCTCGAAACTGGTCATTTCATTCAGTGCATTAAATATGGCTGTGAACTTAATGGCCTAAAAGCAGGCAGTGTTCGTGCGCCGTTACAAGATATGGATGCAGAAAAGAAACAAGCTTTCAAAGTGATTGTAGAAGAGCTTAAACGTGACGTTGCGGCCATTACAGGAGGCGTTTAATGTCTGAGCTTCTGACTGCATCGGAATATGCAACGATTGCCCAAAACTTATCGTTTCAGACTTTAGCCTTTATTGATGGTCAGTTTCAGGCATCTGTTTCAGGCAAAACGTTTAAAACGACCAACCCTGCAACAGGTGAGTTACTTGCAGAAATTACTGCATGTAACAGCCAAGATGTGGACCTTGCGGTTGCTAAAGCTAAAGCAGCATTTGAGGATGGTCGCTGGCATCGTTTGTCTCCGAATGAACGTAAACACGTTTTACTTAAATTTGCCGATCTTCTAGAGAAAAATACAGTTGAACTGGCTGTTATGGAAAGTCTAGACAGTGGTAAGCCAGTCAGTGAATGCCAGTTAACTGATGTGCCAGAAATGATTCATACCATTCGTTGGCATGCGGAACTGATCGACAAGATTTATGACAATACAGCACCTGTAGGTTCAGATACTTTGTCGCTTGTGGTGCGCGAAGCGATTGGTGTAGTTGGGCTTGTTTTACCTTGGAATTTCCCATTGCTGATGCTGGCTTGGAAAATTGCGCCGTCTTTAGCGGCAGGCTGTTCGGTGGTGATTAAACCCGCTAAGGAAACGACTTTAACTGCGCTGCGTGTTGCTGAGTTGGCTGCCGAGGCTGGCATTCCAGCTGGTGTATTCAATATTCTACCGGGTGGTGGACGTGAAGTCGGTGAGCCACTAGGTAGACATATGGATGTCACTATGGTGAGTTTTACTGGCTCAACTGAAACAGGCCGTCTATTTTTACAATATGCTGCCGAATCGAATCTAAAACGTGTTGTTCTTGAGTGTGGTGGGAAAAACCCTGCTGTTGTGATGAATGATGTCGACGATTTAGATCAAGTTGCACAGCATATCGTGAATGGCGCTTTTTGGAACATGGGCGAAAACTGTTCTGCATCTTCACGTTTAATTGTGCATTCTGATGTTAAAGATGAACTATTAGGTTTAATCGGTGTTCATCTAAATGACTGGAAAATGGGTAACCCACTTGATCCGAACAATAAACTAGGTTCAATGGTCAGCAAATCACACTACGAAAAAGTGAAGTCTTATATCGATCAGGCAAAAGCTGAAAAACAAAGCATCGTTTTTGGTGGCAACACTGAACAAGATATTTTTGTTCAGCCAACCGTAGTAGATGGCATTAAGGCGACAGATACATTATTTAAAGAAGAGGTGTTTGGTCCAATTTTGTCAGTGACCACGTTTAATACAATTGATGAAGCCATCGCACTTGCCAATGATTCAGTTTATGGCCTTGCAGGTTCGGTCTATACCAGTAACTTACGCAATGCGATCAAGCTTTCACGTGCTATTCGTGCTGGGGTAGTGACTGTGAACTGTTTTGGTGAAGGTGACATTACGACACCGTTTGGCGGCTATAAAGAGTCTGGTTTTGGTGGCCGAGATAAATCGATTTGGGCACATGACCAATACACAGAATTAAAGACCATCTGGATTGATGTGTCTGAGTCTTAAAACTTCTGTAAACCTTGGTTCTTAGGGGCCAAGGGAGTTTAAAAAAACACGTTAACTTTTAATTCGAAAACAAAAAAGTTTTTGAAGGGATCGTTTTATCCAAAAATTCATTTAAATAAGGAAATGTAAATGAATAATGTCTATATCAAAAAAGTGGGAATGGGTTTGTTTGTAGTCGGTATGTCTACACCTGTTTTTGCTGGTGTAACTTTCGGTGACCCAAAAACTGAACTAGGGGCAGTCACAGTTTCTGGAACTTTACGAGCCAACTATCAAGATAAACACTACGGCGAATCTGCTTCTGATCAGAAAATTAAGTTCGACGCAGCAATTTTAAATGTGGCTTATGAGTCACCAGACTGGTTTGGTAAGGTCCAATACCGCTGCTATCAATACGATAAATTTTGTGATTTCTCGACTTTGGTACAGGCCTATGCAGGTTACCGTTTAAATGCGACCGATAATATTACGGTCGGTTTACAACCCATTCCTTTTGGTCCGGGCCGTTATTGGGACACTAGTTTCTATGCGGGTATTAACAATACCATTGGTCTGCAAGACGCTTTAGATTTAGGGGTGAACTATCACTTTGAGATGCCAACCGCTACCAAAGTTGATCTCGCATATTTCGCAACTGACGGTGGTAACTACCACGGGACAAGTAAAGATTCTGCACGCTATACCGCCAATGTAGTCACTTCATCTGATCCACTTAAAACTAACCTCAATGAAAAAAATATGTGGATGGTTCGTGTTGATCAAGACCTTAAATTTTTAAGTACAGATGATTTAAAAGTATCAGTTGGGGGAAGCTACTGGTATTCAGATATTGAAAATAAAAAGACATCTGCAGATGGAAATCGAAACACATGGGCTGTGTTTAACCGAATTAACTATAAAAACCTGAATGTGGTACTTACAGGCGGAAGGCAGTCGATTAGCAACAAAGATACTGTAAGCCCTACAAGCTCTACTTTTGGCTCGTTTGATGGCGAATACGATATTGCCAATAAGGGTTATTTCTACACGGTAGATACCAGTTATACCTTTAAGAATGTACGAGACTCACTCAACGTCACGCCTTATGTTGTGTTTAGTGGTTTCAACAAGAAAGAACAGGGTTTTGACGACTCACAGCGCAACATTGTGGGTGTGGCATGGGACTACAAAAATATTTCTTTATATACCGAATATTTAATGAGTAAAAACGATCCATTTGTGGGTGGTACGGGTAGCTCACTTGCAGCGGGCGATGATGGTAAGTGGAACAAGCTCTTAAATGTGATGCTTGTTTATAACTTCTAAGAGTTGCGCCTTAACTGATCAATCTACTTCTATTAACTACACTCTCAAAAAGACCTGACAAGAATGCTTGAGAGTAATTTAAAAGTGTTAAAAAGATGAAACCAATACGTAAAATCTTAGTTGCCAACCGTGGTGAAATCGCAATTCGAGTGATGCGTGCCGCTACAGAAATGGGTATCCGCACGGTTGCAATTTATGCAGAAGAAGATAAATTTGCCCTGCATCGCTTCAAGTCGGATGAAGCTTATCGGGTAGGTGCTGGCAAAAAGCCAATCGCGGCCTATCTGGATATTGAAGATATTATCCGTATTGCACTTGAGGCTGGGGTAGATGCGATTCATCCGGGCTATGGTTTCTTGTCCGAAAACCCTGAGTTTGCCGAGGCCTGTAGCCAAGCAGGAATCCGTTTTATCGGTCCAAAACCGGAAGTGATGCGTCAGTTAGGCAACAAGGTAATGGCACGTAATGTTGCAATAGTTGCATGTGTGCCTGTTGTTCCTGCTACATCGGCACTACCGGAACGTATTGAAGACTGTCAGTTACTGGCCGCTGAAGTGGGTTATCCACTTATGCTCAAAGCGAGCTGGGGTGGTGGTGGCCGTGGTATGCGTGTGGTTGAAAATGAAAGTGAACTCGAAGATGCAATTACGGTTGCACGTCGTGAAGCCAAATCTGCATTTGGCAATGACGAAGTCTATCTAGAGAAACTGATTCGCCATGCCCGCCATGTCGAAGTACAGATCTTGGGTGATACCCATGGCAATATCGTGCATCTGTTTGAACGGGATTGTACCGTACAACGACGCAACCAGAAGGTGGTTGAGCGTGCACCCGCACCTTATTTGTCTGAAATACAGCGCAGTAAAATCTGTGACGCTGCTTTAAGACTGGCCCGCGCAGTAGATTACACCCATGCGGGTACGGTTGAGTTCTTAATGGATGCCGAAACAGAGGACTTCTACTTTATTGAAGTTAATCCGCGCATTCAGGTTGAACATACGGTTACTGAGGAAATTACTGGCATTGATATTGTTAAGGCACAAATTCGGGTGACCGAAGGCGCTGCGGTCGGCGATGGCAGCAGTTTTATTCCACCACAAGAGCAGATCAAACTATTAGGCCACGCACTGCAATGCCGACTCACCACCGAAGATCCTAAAAATGGCTTTATGCCCGACTATGGGCGCCTGACCGCATTTCGTAGTGCAACCGGTTTTGGGGTGCGGGTAGACAGTGGTACAGCTTATACCGGTGCAGTCATTACGCCATATTATGATTCTTTACTCGCTAAAGTCACGGTTCGTGGTGCAAGTGGTGATGAAGCCAATGCTCGTATGCTGCGAGCGTTACAGGAGTTCCGTATCCGCGGTGTCTCAAATAATCTGGCATTTCTAGAAAATGTGGTAACCCATCCTTTATTTACACAAGGTACTTGTACCACCCGATTTATTGATACCACGCCTGAATTATTTAACCTTAAACCTAAGCAGGACCGTGCGACTAAGTTACTAGAGTTTTTAGGGGACATTACCGTCAATGGACAACCTGAACTTAAAGGGCGTTCACTTCCTGAAACTGTACCAGCTCTGGCACAGTTACCGACATTTAACTTAAACCAGTCTCTTCCGAGTGGAACCCGAGACCAGTTTAAATTACTGGGTGCAGAGGGTTTCTCAAACTGGATGCTTGATCAAAAGCGTGTATTGGTCACTGATACCACCATGCGTGATGCCCACCAGTCCTTATTTGCAACACGAATGCGTACCGCAGATATGCTGGCGATTGCACCTTATTATTCCCGTATGGCCAGTGAGCTGTTTTCACTAGAGTGTTGGGGCGGGGCAACCTTTGATGTGTCGATGCGTTTTTTAAAAGAAGATCCGTGGGAGCGTCTGGCTCAACTTCGTGAAGCGGTGCCGAATATTCTATTTCAAATGCTGCTTCGCTCATCCAACGCAGTGGGTTATACCAACTATCCAGATAATGTCGTTCGTCACTTTATTGCACAGGCTGCACAAGGTGGGGTTGACCTGTTCCGTGTATTTGATTCGCTCAATGCAGTCGATAACATGCGGGTTGCCATTGATGCAGTTCGAGAGTCAGGCATGCTGTGTGAAACAGCAATCTGCTATACCAGTGATATCTTTGACCACAACCGCAGATATAACCTTAACTACTATGTCGATATGGCAAAGCAACTGCAAAAAGCGGGGGCTAACATCCTTGCCATTAAGGATATGGCCGGTATTTGTAAGCCAGCCGCAGCCCGTGAACTCATCAAGGCATTGAAAGAAGAAACCGGATTGCCAATTCATTTTCACACACATGACACCAGTGGTATTGCCGCGGCCAGCATTTTGTCTGCCATTGATGCGGGTGTAGATGCAGTCGATACCGCCATGGATGCCATGAGTGGACTCACTTCACAACCGAGCATGGGCTCGGTGGTTGCAGCCTTACAAAATACCGATCGTGATACAGGACTCAACCCTAACAACCTGCAGCAGCTTTCTACTTACTGGGAAGGTGTCCGCCATATCTACGCACCGTTCGAGGCAGATATGCGTGCGGGTACAGCCGATGTCTATCACCATGAAATGCCGGGTGGACAATATACCAATTTACGTGAACAGGCTCGCTCTCTAGGCATTGAAGAACGCTGGTCTGAAGTTTCCGATGCCTATGCACAAGTCAACTTATTGTTTGGGGACATTGTGAAAGTTACTCCAACCTCTAAAGTGGTGGGTGACATGGCTTTATATATGGTGTCGAATCACCTGAATTCAGAAGATATTAAAAACCCGAAACTTGAGATTGATTTCCCTGAATCGGTGGTTTCACTGTTTAAAGGGGAGCTAGGCACACCGGCACATGGTTTTCCAAAAGAGTTACAGCACAAGGTATTAAAAGGTGCAGCCCCGTTAAGTGATCGTCCTGGAGCAGTGATGCCACCAGTCGATCTGGTGGGTGAGAAAGTAATGCTTGAAAATATGTTTGGTAAAACACTAACTGAACAGGAACTGGCGTCATATTTGATGTATCCAAAAGTCTTTATCGACTTTATGAAACACAAACTGAAATATGGCACGGTATCAAGCATTCCATCTTCAGCCTTCTTTTATGGTTTAAAAGAGCAAAGTCCTGTCGAAATTGAGCTTGAACGCGGCAAGACACTGGAAATAAAGCTGTTGGGCCGTTCAGAAGCCAAAGATGGTGTGATTGATCTGTTTGTAGAGCTGAATGGTCAGTTACGTCTGGTGCAGATTAAACAGGCAAGCCAAAAAGAAGTGACGGCTCATCCGAAAGCTGACCCGACAAATCCGAAGCATATCGGCGCTTCGATGCCGGGCATGATCAGTACAGTACCTGTGAAACTGGGTCAGTCTGTCAAGAAAGGCGATACTTTATTTACCATTGAAGCGATGAAGATGGAGCTTGCCATTAAAGCTGATCAGGACTGTGTGGTTCAGGAGGTTTTAATGAGTGCAGGTAAGCAAGTTAGAAATATGGATTTGGTTTTAGTCGTTCAATAGAGCGACTCTCAATTTGAGAAGTGGTTTAAAGATATGATAAGCAAGAGAAATGCAACGTTAATAGGGCTCATCGCTGTTTTGCTATGGAGTTCTATTGTTGGATTAATTCGTAGTGTAAGCGAAAGCTTGGGAGCAACTGGTGGTGCAGCCATGATGTATAGCGTTGCCTCTGTCTTTCTCCTGATTAGCATTGGATTTCCAAAACTGAGTGAATTCCCTAAGCGCTATTTAATTTGGGGAAGTCTATTATTTGTGTCCTATGAGTTATGTCTTGCCTTATCTATTGGTTATTCAAATACCAATCGCCAAGCCATTGAAGTGGGAATGGTGAATTATTTATGGCCAGCTTTAACCATGGTCGCAGCTATTTTATTTAATAATCAAAAATCTAACTGGTTAATAATTCCCGGATTTGTGATTGCCATTTTGGGAATCTGCTGGGTACTTGGGGGTGAGCAAGGACTTGATTTGGCAAGTATGCTCGAAAATATAAAAGATAATCCGCTCAGTTATGGGCTGGCTTTTATCGGTGCATTAATTTGGGCGACATATTGCACGGTAACTGCAAGAATCGCCAACGGAAAAAATGGTGTAACACTCTTTTTTATACTTACAGCGCTGGTGTTATGGGTGAAATACCTCCTCATTGGCGGGGCGCCAATGGTATTTGACTTCCATGCTGTGATCTATCTTGTGCTTGCTGCTGCGGCAATGGGTTTTGGCTATGCCGCATGGAACGTCGGGATATTGCATGGCAATGTAACGATTCTGGCAGGTGCGTCTTATTTTATACCTGTGTTTTCAGCAGCTCTGGCAGCAATCGTTTTACAAACACCGCTTTCAATGTCGTTTTGGCAGGGGGCAGCTATGGTATGCATCGGCTCGGTTTTATGTTGGCTTGCCACGCGGCAGAAGCGTTAAAAACCGATAGTGGGGTTTTCAAAATTGAGTTCAATTTCTAACGATTCGACGTAAAGAGATATTGAATTTCTCTCGTGATCTTTTTGATGAAAGGACGAATAACTGACCAGTTTGTAGACATCCAGCAAATAAAGGAACCTGCTGTGACCATTGCAGTTCCTTGCCAAAAGCTCATAGACAATTGAGTTTGTAAAACGAGCATTGCCAAAAGAGATGAAATGATCGGGGTAAAGTAAGATGCAACAACCAGCATGGTAATATTTCCATGAATAATACCAATATTCCATGCTGCATAACCTAAACCAATAGCAACAGAAGCGACCGCTAAAGTTATAAATGTCGCTAGATCGATAGAGGGTAGAGTTGCGTGACCTGTGATAAATAGCTTAATCCATAGGGTGAGTGCTACACAGATAAAGAAAATAGAAATTGGATTTTGTCCATTGCTCATTTTCTTGGTTAACACGCAGTAAAAAGCCCAAATGACAGCGCCTGCAAAGGCCAAAATATAACTTAAAGGATTGCTATGAAAATTATCAACAATACTATTGAGACTAAAATCACTATTTCCGGTCTGAATAAAAATGATGCCTGAAATTGAGATGAGTAAACCTAAAATAATAATAAAATTAAACTTTAGTTCTTTAAAAATGACAAAGGCTAAAACTGTTAAGCTTGGCCAGAGGTAATTCACAATACTCACTTCAATAGCCTGTTGAGCTGTTTTGGAATAAGCAATTGCAAATGAAAAACAAAGTTCGTAAGCAATAAATAAAGCGGTACCTAAAATTAAATACTTTTTAGAAATTAACTTAAAATTTGGAACTCTAAAAATAATAAGCAATAGCACGGCACTGAAAGTATAAATCAGCGTAATACCCATATCGGGACCAATTGCGGCAGTAATATGCTTAACAAGGCCGACCATAGATGCCCACATGAGAATGGCGCTTAAACCAATCAATGTTGCTAAATTTTTTGACATAGGAAAACTGAATAACTCAAATAATTGACTGAGCCGTTAATAGGAGGTGGAAAAAGCATGAAGCATGACAGGTTAAAAGAATTTAAGGTCAAAAAATAGGTTATATAGGACAATTTATATAAAATATCGCGTTTTAGTAGCGTGGTTAAATAGAATTATTATTTGAGTTTTTCTACTTCATGACGACGTTTTCTATAGGTAAAAGGGGTTTCACCATATTGTTTTTTAAACCAAAGAATAAAATGAGAGGCATCAGAAAAACCACATTCAATAGCAATATTGGTGATGTAAGCATTGGTGTTGGCAAGTAATTTTCTGGCATGTTCGAGTCTTAATTTACGCCAATAATTTGATGGTGGTTCATTGGTACTCGATAAAAATGCGCGGTGCAGTTGTCTTGGGTTAGTTCTCGCATGCTCTGCTACTTCTTTTAATGTAACGTGTGCACTTAAATTTTCACTCATAAAAGCTATAGCTTTAGAGACAATATTATTTTCATAGGTAGTTGGGCTATCTAAATGTATCTCGTCTTTTTCATCAATGATTTGTTTGTCAGCATTAATGAGTAAATATTCTAAGCTTTTTTGTGCCCGAATATCACCACAATGACGCCGTATTAAATCCGCAGCTAAATCTATGGCAGTTCCACCAGGGCAAGTGAAAATACCTTGATCTTCAACATAAGCTTTATCCACCACCGTGATTGCTTTAGGAAATCTTTCTGAAAACTCTTCTCTGGTCGTAAAGTGAATTGCACATTTCCGACCATCCATGAGTCCTGCATTTCCTAACACAAAACAGCCTGAACAAAAGGCAATAATTGGTATTTTTGCGTTATGTATTTCGTTGAGTATTTCTAATAATTTTTCTGGGGGATTGCGTGTTTCTGTGAGTAAACCACCTGCAATGACAATGTAATCATAATTTTCTTTTAAAGCTTTTAGGTTAAGTGAGGTTGTTGGATTAACGGATAATCCGCAACTTGCAGTAACTGGCTCATCATTAAAAGTCATCCAGTCCCATTTGCAGTAAATTTGCAAACTACGAAAAGACTTGTCTGCTGCAAATCTAAGAGATTCAACGAAACCGGAAATAGGTGCTAAGGTGAATTTATTCATCAGAATAAATCCAACACGTAAATCCGGGTGAACCGAGGAGAGACTTTCTTCAGAGGGAGATGCTTCATCGTAAGCATGAGAAGACGAGTTCTTCATATCTTTCACCGTCAATATCCATTTAGAGCAGTGATTCTTAGAATCTGCTATGTTTATTATAGGCATGAAATGGAACAAAAGAAATTTCTTAATAAAACAACATTTTTACGAGGAAAATATGGAAGTCATTAAAACGGTTGGTGTTGTTGGAGCTGGTGTAATAGGTGCGAGTTGGACGGCCTTATTTTTACATAAAGGATTTAAAGTTAAGGTTTATGACCCATATCCGATTGATGAAGCGGTCTTTAAAAAAAGAATATCTGCAAATTTAAACGATTTATTGGCTTTATACCAAAATGCTGAACACCGTTATTCTCCGCAAGATGTGCTGCTTCATCTGGAAATTTTTAATTACTTAAAAGATGCGGTTTCAGATGTAGATTTTATTCAAGAAAATGCCCCTGAACGTCTCGATGTAAAACAAAAGCTATATCAAGAAATCACAGCATATTGCCCTGAACATACCATTATTGCCTCAAGTTCATCGGGCTTAAAAGTGTCTGATTTTCAAAAAGAGGCGCGGCATCCTGAACGTGTTTTATTAGGTCATCCTTTTAATCCGCCTCATCTCTTACCCTTGGTCGAGATCGTTGGTGGTAATTTGACAGATCCTCAAATTTTAAAACAGGCTTCTGAGTTCTATAAACACTTGGGTAAGCACCCAATCGTTTTAAATAAAGAAGTAAAAGGGCATGTCGCAAACCGTTTGCAGGCTGCGCTATGGCGAGAAGCTTTTTCATTGGTTGAACAAGGCGTGTGCTCTGCCGAAGATGTCGATGTCGCGATTACCAGTGGGCCGGGTTTAAGATGGGCGCTCTTTGGTCCCTATATTAATATGCAGCTTGCAAACCAAAAAGGGTTTAAAGAGGCAATTCATCATTTAGGCCCACCAATGACAGAATGGTGGAATGATATGCACGCATTTCAACATTCAGATGAGACAACAGAGTTATTGGAAGCAGAAACCAACCAGCTTTTAAACCAATATAAAGATATCGATTTATATCAAACCAGAGACAAAGGTCTGGTCGATATTTTAAAGCTCAGACAGCAACTCAAGTTAGATTAATTCAAATTTTTAAGACAAAGCCAATCATTTTAGTGCATGGATGATTGGCTTTTTACTGAGTTAAATAACAAAAACAGCCCTCGCAAAAACTAATTTATTTACATTCATTAAATGTTACTGAAATCTCTGTAGCGTTGCATTTGCACTATATGCCTTACGTGAAAGGTAAGAAACGTTGCAAATCGTAAAGAAAGCCTCCTCATAATCAAAGGACATGATAGAAAATAGAGGAATAACAATATGCGCGCTCTTACTTACCACGGTGCAGAAGATGTTCGAGTAGAAACTGTAGCGGACCCTATTATTCAAGAACCAGATGACATTATTTTACGAGTGACAGCCACAGCGATATGTGGCTCTGATTTACATTTATATCGAGGCAAAATCCCTAGAACCGAGCAGGGCGATATCTTTGGGCACGAGTTTATGGGCGTGGTTGAAGAGGTCGGTCCCGCCGTTACCGCAGTGAAAAAGGGTGATCGAGTCATTGTTCCTTTTGTGATTGCCTGTGGTGAATGTTTCTTTTGCCAACTTGACCTGACCGCTGCATGTGAAACCACTAATACAGGGCGCGGCGCAATTATTAATAAAAAACAAATTCCACCAGGTGCAGCTTTATTTGGCTATAGTCATCTTTACGGCGGTATACCGGGTGGGCAAGCGGAATATGTGCGTGTACCAAAAGCCAATAAAGGCCCTTTTAAAGTGCCAACTTCATTATCAGATGAAAAAGTACTTTTCTTGACTGATATTCTACCGACTGCTTGGCAAGCCGTGACTAATGCCCAAGTGAAACGTGGCTCAACTGTTGCAATTTATGGTGCTGGTCCAGTCGGACTATTAAGTGCTGCTTGTGCCAAGATGCTTGGTGCTGAAAAGATATTTATGGTCGATCACAATGACTATCGATTGAACTATGCAGCGGCAACATACGGTGCTATTCCTGTTAATTTTGATGAAGTCGATGCGGCCGAATTTATTATTCAACATACCGATAATTACCGCGGTGTCGATGCTGTGATTGATGCGATTGGCTTCGAGGCAAAAGGCAGTGTGATTGAGACAGTACTCACCAATTTAAAACTAGAAGGTTCAAGTGGTGCAGCACTGCGTCAATGCATTGCCGCGGTTCGTCGTGGTGGAGTCGTGAGTGTACCGGGTGTATATGCAGGCCCGATTCATGGTTTCTTGTTTGGCGATGCTTTTGATAAAGGATTAACTTTTAAAATGGGCCAAACCCATGTGCATCAATATTTACCGCAACTTTTAGAACTGATTGAGCGTGGTGATTTATCACCTGAAACGATTATTACCCACCGAATGAAATTAGAAGATGCCGCAGAGGGATATCGTATTTTTAATGAAAGAGAAGAGGACTGCCGTAAGGTGATTCTGCTTCCTTAAAATTCTTAGTCTTATCATTCCATTTCTAATCGTCCAAAAGCCTCTTACTAATGTGAAGAGGCTTTTGAAAATTTGGCATCGATTTTTAATTGCCGAGTGGAACTAAAGTTTCATGTAAATAAACCCAATAACATTTTCCGCCTTCTACTTTAATGCAGGCTGTCGAAGTGCGTAATGTTTCGGTTTCACTCGTTTGCTGATGTTCCTGATATTGCACCCAACAATAATTTTCAAATTCGTATAAAGCTGCACTTTTAAGAATGCTAATTTTTAAAGAAGGTTTCTTGCCCATATTTTGGCTGAATAAACTCTTCACTTCAGTTAAACCAATGCTCTGCCCTTGAACCGTTACCATCTTAAAATTTTGATCAAAACTATCTAAAAGTGGGTTAAGATTTTGTTCTGCATTTTGGCCTGTAAATACATTTTCGATCAACACATGCAAGTCAATTACACTTTGAATAGCTTGATCCATTTGATTAGACATGATTTTTCTCCTTTAAAATGGGAATTAATGAAATGATGCAGAGTAGAGCTGCAATTAAAAAAGTATGTTGATAACGGATTATGCCGTTTGAAGAAGACATCAAGTTATATATTGAAATAAGAACAACCGTGCCGACACTAAATGAAACTTGGCGATTAATATTCCAGAGCACGCTACCTTGTAATAAATCTTTTCCAGTGAAATCAATCAATGAACTAATTTGGGCAATATTGGCACTTAGTCCGCCTCCCATTCCCATCAATAAATAAGCGAAAATTAAAAGGCTGAATTGATTGCTATTGGAAATATAAACTAAAAAGAAAATACCAAGACTATGCAATATAATTCCAATGATAAGTAAATATTTTTTACCCAGTTTTTGGTAGAGCAGTCCGCCGTTGACCATCGCCGCCAATGCACCGGCTGCATAGAGCAACATAAATAAGCCGGTTTGTTTTGCATTAAAGCCAAAGTTGATCTGTAAATTAAAAATATTGAGTAAATTAACGCCTGTAAAAACACCGGGAACAGCGTAATAAATAATAAATGCATTGCGTAAATTTTTATTTTTTAATAATTGTAGGTTGAGAACTGGATGATCGGTTTTCTTTGCATGATGAAGATAAAAAGTAAGCATTCCGACCGAAATTAGAAAACTGCCTATAGCCAACGTGGCATTATGATAATCCCCATAAAACGAAAAGGAGAGTAATAAACATAAAAGGCTTATATTAAAAATAAGTAAGCCCCAAATATCAGGTTTTACGCTAGGTACATTCTCTGTTTGTTTAATCCATAACCATGCTAAAGCCGAAGCAATTAAAGAAAAGGGAAGATTTGAAAAAAATACCCATCGCCAGTTTAATGAATCAATAATCGCTCCACCAATCGCTGGTGAAAATGCAGGGGCAATAAGCGCAATTGCCATAATCATTGTAGAAATGCGTTGGCGTTCTTGGTTTGGGAATAAGGCATATACCAGTGCTTGTCCGACTGGAATTAATAAACCACCTGCTATGCCTTGAATAAATCGCCAAAAAATTAAGCTATAAATCGATTCACTTGAGCCAATAAGCCAGATGCTTAAAGAAAATAGAAGCATTGAAAAAGACAATAACTTTTGATTTCCTAACTTGCTGGCTAACCATAAACTCATTGGCATGATTAGAATCAAACCTAGAATATAAGCATTTGTTACCCAAGCGACCATACTCTGGTTGATTGAAAATGATGCTGCAATATTGGGTAATGCGATTGCTGACATAAAAATATTAATGCAATCAATAAAGAACCCAAGTAAAAACACCGTTGCTATTTTATATCGATAAGACATACCTACCTCCGAGCAGGCAGGGTAAGATCCAGCACTTTTATTGTCGATGCAGGCGAAGTAAAATCATTGTTTAATAATTTCAAACAATCGGCTAAATTGTGCAAAAAAATCTTAAGCAAATTACCAGTTTTTTACAGGTCGTTGATTCTGGATCATTTACTAAGGCTGCTGAAACTTTAGGCTTAAGCCGATCAATGGTAAGTATTGATATAAAACAATTAGAAAAGCAGTTAAATACAAGCCTTTTAATTCGTAACACCCGCAACATTGCATTGACGGAAATAGGTCAACAGTTTTATGAAGATTTTAAGCAAATTCAACTTCATATTGCTGAGGCTTTGGAACGTAGTCAGCATTTAGGAACAAGTATTACAGGCTCTTTACGGTTTTCGTCAACTAATGAGTTTGGACAGCGTTTTATTCTCCCATTGCTTCCTGAGTTTTGTCGGCTTTATCCACATTTACGTTTACAGTACTCGTTTAATTCATCTCTCGATGATTTAGTGACTGAAAAATTAGACCTGGTTATTCGGCTAGGAAATTTAAAAAACTCATCTTTAAAAACTCGAAAAATCGGAGAATATCCAATTTATCTTGTGGCTACTCCGCAGTTTGTAAAAGATCATCCTATAGAAAATATATCTGATTTAGCGGATGTTCCTTGGATTGGCCATACCTTATTAAATTGGCAAGATTCACAATATATTTTGCAAAACAGTTTAGGGGAGCAATATTCATTACCATTTATTCGAAGTCAGTATGAATCAAACTCGGTTACTGCAATTCACCAAATGGTTCTATCTTCTTTAGGAGTTGCTATTTGTCCAGCATGGTTAGTTGATGAAGATATTCAACAAAATCGCTTAATTCGGTTATTACCAGATTTTTCTTTACCATTACAAAATATTCAATTGCTTTACCCGAATACTTCTAATTTATCAGCCAAAACTCGTGCTTTTATAGATTTTTTAGTAAGCCGTCTTTCTTTTTAGATAAACTAAAAATTATGTAAGTTATGAAAGCTAAACTATTTTATATAAATAGACAATTCTGTCTGTTTTTTATAAAATAACGGCGATTATGACTCAGTTTTTATAATAATGATGTCCCATAAAATATTTCAAATTTTAGATAGTTTAGGTTTAGTTGCACAGAACCGCGTTCTTCATGTGCAATTCTCCAACGCATCATTAAATAACCAAGTCTTCTTACAACGCATTGAGGGCGAACATACGCTCAATCAAGGTAGCGTTGCTGAGTTACTGTGTCTGTCGACGAACGCGCATATTGCATTAAAACAATTTATTGGCTGTCAGGTTGCCGTCGATCAGGTCACTGACACAGGCCAGTTTTTTAGAACCACAGGTATTATTACCGAAGCGAGCCAGGGGCAAAGCGACGGCTCACTTACCATTTATAATCTCACCTTAAAAGACCCAACTGCACTTTGGCATAAACGTCGTAACAGCCGCGTGTTTATGAACAAAAGCGTGCGCGATATTAGCGAAATTTTATTTAAAGAATGGCAAGGTAAAAGCCCGCTATTTGCCTCAAGCTTAACGCTCGACACAGCAGGTTTAACGAAAGACTACGATGTGCGTCCATTTGTGATGCAGTCAAACGAAAGCGATTATGACTTTTTAACCCGTTTGTGGCGTAGCGAAGGCATTAACTGGTTAATCGATGAATCACAGCTTTTTGTCACCGACCCGAATGCGTCCATTCAGCCACAAGTCTTGCGCTTAATTGACGATAACCAACACTATCAAGCCCTTGAACGTCGTAGCCTACGTTATCAACGCAGCAGTGCCACAGAACAGTTCGATACCATTACCCAAGTTAAAGCTGAGCGAAGCCTACAGCCGACGTCTGTACATGTGCAACGCTGGCAAGCCGATGCTCTGCAACAAGAAGAGGGTAGTGGCAGCGTACAAGGCACCCAAAAGCACAGCGAACACTATGACAATGCGAGCTTGAACCTTGAAGATGCATGGCATGTTAGCCCAGCGTGGATGCAAGACTTAAACGGTGAAGACCAAGCCACCGCTTCAGGCAATAGCCAGATTGAACAGCTTAACCAGCACATCAATGCTTACCATCACTTGAACTCTAAACAATTTACCGTTTCAGGTAATGTTCGTGATGCACAGGTCGGTTACTGGTTTGAACTTAATGATCACCCAGAACTCGACCAGCATGACAGTGCCGATAAAGAATTCTTAATCTTAAGCAAGCACTACTATAACCAGAATAATTTACCGAAAGAATTACAACAGCAACTTGAGCGCCTATTACCAAAAGATAAGCTCAAGGCAGCCCAACTCGACAGCCAAAATCCTGAGCAGCGCCACTTTGCTGAGCTGAATGTTGTTCGACGCAACATTAAAGCTGTACCTGAATATAGCCCACTAGAGCACCGACCAGCAGCTTACCCGCAGCGTGCTAGAGTGGTTGGGTTAGAGGGTGAAAGTATTCATGTCGACCAGTGGGGACGCATTAAAGTCCGTTTCCTGTTTACTCGAGCTGACGACCATAGTCATGACGGTGGAGCAGGCAGTAACGACAATGACACTGACTCGGCTTGGGTCGATGTACTCACCCCATGGGCAGGTGAGGGTTATGGCGCACGCTTCTTACCTCGTGTGGGTGAAATCGTTGTCATCGACTTCTTTGACGGCAACATTGACCGTCCATTTGTGGTGGGCCGTATTCATGAGGCTGAACGGAACCCAACGCAATTCGACCAGAAAGGTCAGCTACCCGATACCAAAAAACTCAGCGGCATTCGCTCAGAAGAAGTGGATGGCAAAGGTTTTAACCAACTCCGTTTTGATGACACGACAGGCCAAATCAGTGCCCAGCTACAAAGCAGCCATGCGGCTAGCCAATTAAACCTCGGTAACTTAAGCCATCCAAAAGACAAGGCGGAAAGTGATGGCCGAGGTGAGGGTTTTGAACTTAGAACCGACCAATGGGGCGCAGTTCGAGCAGGCAGTGGCTTACTCGTTAGCACTCATAAACAAGACCAAGCTCAAGGCGTACACCTTGATGCAAATGAGGCCAAACAACAAATTGAAGGCGGTCTCAACAATGCCAAGGCACTCAGTGAAGTTGCCAAAAATCAGCAAACTGATCCATTGGAAGTTCTTGAGAACTTAAAAACATTCATAGAACAAATTGAAGAAAAAGATCAAGACAAAGCTGCTGCTTTTAAGCAAGCCTTGATGATATTAACTGCACCTAACAGTATTGCTCTAGCCAGTAATGAAGACATTCACCTCAGCGCAGATGCTCAGTTAAGTCAAACTGCTGGTGATAGCATTAACCTGTCTACCCAAAAGAATTTAATCGCGCATGCCCAAAACAAGATCAGCCTTTTTGCGGCTCAAGAAGGGGCAAGACTCTATGCAGGCAAAGGCAAAGTTGAGATACAAGCACAAGGCGATGGCGCAGATTTAATTGCCCGTAAAGCTGTGCAGATTATTTCTACAGAAGACAAAATTGAAATTAGTGCTTCTAAAGAAATTGTTATCACGGCAGGCGGGTCTCAAATCAAGATTAATGGCTCGGGAATTTTCCCTGTCACTGGCGGCAAGTTTGAGGTGAAGGCTGGGCAGCATTTGTTTATGGGGGGAGGGAGTGCTTCTGCTACTTTGCCTGCTTTGCCAGCAGTAGGAAAAAATACGGGTTCAATAGAGCTTAATTATGTTTATGAAGATTTATCTCCTGTAAAACAAGCAACATATGAACTTTTATTTGAAGATGGGACCAGTAAAAAAGGTATGTTGGATGCAAATGGTTACGCTAAAATTGACAATATCGAGTTAGGTAAGAAAGCCAAAGTTTTATATGGTGAAGATATTAGAGTTAAACCAGAACATTTTATAGATCTTTTGAAAAATCCTATTGCTGAGCAAAAAATACGTACTGAAGAAGATGTGTTATTTGCGAGGGCAACATTTTCTGATACATACAATGCTTATCTAAAAGATAATTTTTTTGATGATGAAATTGAAGAAATGCAAAATAACAGTGAAATAATACATGACTACTATGATGATTATATTTTAGAAAATGAAATTACACCTGAGACAAAACCATATAAAGAAATGCATTCGAAAGATTTAACAGATGAAGAAGCTGAATCCGAGCGTAGTTATCAAGAAGGTGATATTTAATGGCGACTTTACCTTCTGTACCAGCAAAAGCGACTAAACAACCTGTAACACAAAGAGTAACACCTCAGCAGTTAAAAAAAGCAGATGATGATGTGGGAAAGTGGTTTTTAGGCTTACTAGATGGGAGCGGTACGGGGCCTAGTCAAATTATTGTTACAGCAATTTTAGGATGTGTTCCGGTTGTAGGACAATTATTTGATTTACGTGATTTAATTAAGGGAATTATCTTAGTAGCCACAAATCCGGCTAATATAATGGGATGGGTAGATTTAGTTATAACTTTAATTGGATGTATTCCTGGTTTTGGAGATGCATTCAAAGCAGGGTTTAAGCTTGCAAGAAGTGGTGCAAATGCAGAGCGTGTATTTGATGCTATGCGTAAATATGCCAAAATAGATCCTAAAAAAGCATTAAAAGAAATGGATTGGAATCGACTTAAAAACGAATGCCTTTCCTTACTTAATAAAATGATTGATGAATTTGTAGATGTGTTAGATTCTTGGTTAGCAAAACAAGTAATGGGTAGACCTAAAGTAAACGAAGTAATTCGTATGCTTCAACAAGTAAAAAAAGATGCTCCCAAATATATGAATTCTGCGTTTGCAGAAATTCAAAAAACAGTTAATCAAATGTTGAATATGCATCCCCCATTACCGAGTACAGCAGCAGCTAAGACGACACGTCAAGTTCCGCCTAGACAGACGACAGTTGCAGGGAAAGGGAAAAACTCATCTCAACAACCTTCAAGTCATCAACGAGGTGGAGCACAGCAGCAAGTAAAAGATAAAGCTCCGACTGTTCAGAGTTCTGCTGCTAATAAAACAAAGCGTAGTCAAGAAATTAGGCAATCGAAAAAAAAGCGTTGGTCTACGGGGGTGCCTGCTGAGCATATTGTGGATTATTATTCAAAAGAAAGACGAAAGGGTTTACGCAAAATTAATGATAATGGACGTTTAATAGAAGAACATGATCGTTTAAAGCGTAATGCAGTGGGTGACCGGATACGTAAACAAGATATTAATCAAACTGGTATAGATCATTTGTGGTTTGGAAGTCATAAAGGTCGTAAATATTTGGTTGGTGAAACAAAGGGAAGTATTTTTGGTCATTTTGCTTTTTTAGCGGGAATGGCAGATTCTGATGCTAAAGCAATTGAAGGTAATCGAAGCGAGATTGGTAAAATTTTTGATGAGAAGACTGAGTACAATGAACAGTCAGGGTTAGGTAAAAGATCGACTAGTGCAGAAACTTCTATAAAAAATGAAGGGGCTCTAACGGGCAGTCAAGGGAAAGCTGGGCTAAGTGGTACTAAGTCTAAAGGTCGTCAGATGAGTCATCGATGGATATATTCATCATTAGAATCGGACAATACTATCCCTGCTTCACACAAAGACTATCTAACGGACTCTATTCAAAGTGCACGGGTAAGTAGGAAGAATCCAACCACATATAATCGAGAAATTTATATGGTTACTGGTAAGCAATATGAGCAGCATGATCGGTCCAAAGGAAAAATTCATAATATTCAGATGCCATTAATTTTTTTACCTGATAATATTTTACCTGAGTAATAGGGTTGCAGCATATGTTAAAAGTTTTGAATAAATCCGAATGGGATATAGTTAAACGTGAACCATACCAAAAATTTTCAGATTATCAAAAGCGATTGGATTTTAATCTTAAAAATATTCAAATAGGTTTAAATAACCTAGAGAATGATTTTGATCATGGACCTGATGATTATTATGTTGGGTTAATGAATGCTTCAAATGCTATTGCTCAGCTATCCCTTAAAAGTGTTTTTTTTAGTTATTCTGCTGGTCTAACAGTAGAAGAACTTGCTGACTTTTTTCCAAAGGTAGTGGAATATTGGCAGCTTTATGCAAAGCATCATATCAATTTTCATCAAAGTTCAGAATGTGATGGACATTTAGTACCACATTTAGAACTGGTAACTGATGAATATTGGGAAGCTTTACAGTTAGTTTGTTTCTCTATTTTATTTGCTCAACCTGAGCATTTAAAAATAATTATAGAACTTCTAGCTTATGAAAATGATGAGCAAGATGCCTTACTAGATAAACTAGTTTCTCCATGGTTACCAGATCGGGAAATTTCGGAAGTATATTTAAGACAACTTCCATATAGAAAGCTTGAAAAAGTATTTACGGCGGATGAAGCTGACCGTCCAGCTCTGATGTCAGCTTATATGGATGAGTGGTATGGTGCAAGTAAAAGAGAACCCTATCATGATCGTCATAAAAGTAGTCAGTTTCCAGGTTACTGGTCATTAGAGGCAGCAGCAATTACAGTTATTTTACGAATAGATGATAGTAGTTATCGAGATAAACCATACTATCCAAAAGACTTGGTTGATTATGCTCGAAGCAAGTATATGGTTCTAGATGAACATGGGGTTATAGAGGGAGAAGCTAACCGCTTACGTTGTGAAGCTGGTCAACCTTGCCCACAGTCTGGTGAATGGTATAGTCCAGCCAATGACATGCAAAAGCGTCATTTTAATCAAGGCGAAATTATGCCTGAAATTAAAGATAACACTTGGGGTGAAACCATTTGGTATTTAGATATAGAAAATCCATAATATTTTATTTTTTGATCTTTTAATATAAGGCCTATCTAACGGATAGGCTTTTTCGTAATTTATTAAATTTAAATAGTATTCTGCAGATTATTGTTTACTACCCATAATATTTTTAATGGAATAATACTTAAATGATTACCCTATTGAATGAGAAAGACTGGAAAAATTTAAGAAGAGAACCTTATCAAAAATATAAAGATTACGAATATGTGGTAACGCAAGTTTTAGACTCAGTCCAAACAATAGGCGAAAGGCTAAATGACAAGGAATTTTTAAAAGATAAACCTAAAGGTGCAATTTACTTATCATCTAATCATTTTTTTGAAGCTTCTTTAGAGCTTATATTCTTTAGTTACTCTGCAGGTGTTTCTGTAAAGAAACTAGCTAAATACTTTCCTAATGTTATTTATGCACTTAAAAAAGCAGAATTCTATCATTTGGACTTTCATCAAAGCTCTGAAAGTGATGGACATTTAGTACCACACTTAGAATTAATTACAAGTGAATATTGGGAAGCTTTACAGTTAGTTTGTTTCTCTATTTTATTTGCTCAACCTGAGCATTTAAAAACAATTATGGAACTTCTGGCTTATGAAAATGATGAGCAAGATGCCTTACTGGATAAACTAGTTTCTCCATGGTTACCAGATCGGGAAATCTCGGAAGTATATTTAAGACAACTTCCATATAGAAAGCTTGAAAAAGTATTTACGGCGGATGAAGCTGACCGCCCAGCTCTGATGTCAGCTTATATGGATGAGTGGTATGGTGCAAGTAAAAGGGAATCCTATCATGACCGTCATAAAAGTAGTCAGTTTCCAGGTTACTGGTCATTAGAGGCAGCAGCAATTACAGTTATTTTACGAATAGATGACAGTAGTTATCGAGATAAACCATACTATCCAAAAGACTTGGTTGATTATGCTCGAAGCAAGTATGGTGCATAAATAATAATTAATTTCCTAATAGAGAAATATAATGTGTGATGAAGATTTTAGTCGAAGACAACAATTTTGGGATGAAAAGTATTATCTCTCTACCAGAGCTGCCTTAATAAATGCTATTCAAGACTTTTTAGGTGAATCTAATAGTGATGAGGATATTGAAGCGGGATGGATTGATTCTTATTCTATAGCTGCAAGATATCAATTTGATCTATTTATACTAGACTATACTGCTGGAAGATCTATTGATCACTTACGTGTAGATTTTGAGAGTGTTATAAATTTATTTAATATTTTATCTGAAAAGCAAAGAACTTATTATAAAGATCCAAATTTTAGTGTCTTTAATTTAGAGTTGCTTGATGATTATTGCTTATATATTTGGTTAATTAGTCTTTGTTATTTATTAAAAAGAAATGACTTATTGATGAGTGTTGCCAAATTAGTAGATGGAGATACTCACGAAAATGGTGGTAAAGACTGGATCGTTGAAGAATTTTTAGCTTTTTCTGATGATAATCGTTTTGACTGTTCTGATGTTCTTTTTCCCCAGCCTTACTTTGAGCTTTCAAATGCTTTTGTAAGCCAAGATAATAAGGTTTCTCTGAAGCATTTACATAAATTTTTAAAGAAATGGTATAAAGATTTAGCAGGTGCACCTTGGCATGATACCCATAAAGCTGATGGTGGATATTATGGGTATTGGTCTTTTGAAGCTGCTTGTGCCGTTATTTTACTGGAAATAAATGATGACAAAGAATTATACGATTATCTTTATTATCCTAAAGATTTAATTGCTTTCTATCATTCATTCAATCCAACAGCAGGAGAGGAAAATTTATTAAATAATTATAATAGAATGGCGATTAAAGCAGGTGAGAAGGCTCCTCAATCGGGTTATTGGTTTACAGTAGCTAGTAATAATTCTCGACATTATTTTAATGCTGGAGAGATTCTTCCAGAAATTAAAAAACAAGACTGGGGAGAGGTTTACTGGCAATTTGAAAAAGAAGAATAAAAAATTAAAATATATAACTAAAAAAAGCCCCATTATTTAATGGGGTTTTATATAAGTAATGTATTCTAATTACTTTTTTTATTAAAATAAATTATGTACGACTAAAAGATAGCTTTATTCGTGTATTCATATGGTTAAGTTTTTCTTTACAAAATAGACAGATGTTTCTGTATTTTATAAAATAATGCCAATCCTGACAAAGTTTTCATAAAAAAAGATGTTATCTCATATATATAGAATTCTAGAAGATTTGGGTATCAGCTCGCAAAAGCGCGTGCTTCATGTTCAGTTTTCTAATCCATCGTTGAATACTCAAGTCTTTTTACAAAGTATTGAAGGACAGCATCAGCTAAATGAAGGACTGACTGCCGATTTATTTTGTCTTTCTACGAATGCTCATATTTCATTAAAACAATTTATTGGTTGTCAGGTTGCAGTCGATCAAGTAACTGATCAGGGGCAATTATTTAGAACTACAGGAATTATTACCGAAGCCAGTCAGGGGCAGAGTGATGGTTCATTAACTTTGTATAAACTGAGATTACAAGACCCAACGGTGCTATGGCATAAACGCCGCAATAGCCGTGTGTTTATGAATAAGAGTGTACGGGACATCACTGAAATTCTATTTACAGAATGGCAGAACAAAAGTCCGTTATTTGCTTCTAGCTTAACTTTGGATTTAAAAGGTCTAACCGAATATTACGATGTTCGACCTTTTGTTATGCAAAGTAATGAAACAGATTATGAGTTTTTAACCAGACTTTGGCGTAGTGAAGGCATTAACTGGTTAATTGATGAAGCTCAGCTTTGGGTCGCTGATAGCTCGGATGAGATTCAACCGCAAAAATTACGTTTAATTGCTAATAATGAATCATATTTAGCATTAAATCGAAGAAATATCCGTTATCACCGCAGTAGTGCTGTTGAACAACAAGACAGTATGACAAGCCTTGTTCCAACTCGAAGCTTGCAATCTACAGCCGTGCATGTGCAACGCTGGCAGGCTGATGCTTTAAGTCAAGAAGAAGGCATGGGAAGTGTTCAGTCAAAGCATATTCATAGCATTAATCAGGATAATGCGAGTTTAAGTCTAGAACATGCATGGCATGTCAGTCCTGCTTGGATGCAAGATTTAAAAGGTGAAGACCAAGCCACCGCATCGGGTCACCAGCAGCTAGAAAAACTCAATCAAAATCTATCTGATTATTATGCGTCTCAATCAAAATATTTCCGTGCACAAACTACGGTACGTGATACGCAAGTCGGCTATTGGTTTGAATTGAATGAACATCCAGAAATAGATACGCATATTGGATCGGACAAAGAATTTCTGATTATTGGTAAAAGCTTCTATTTACAAAATAATTTGCCTAAAGATTTACAACAGCAAATCGATCAACTTTTTAGCCAAAGCCAATGGCAAAAATATCAATCCGATTTAAATGACCAAACCGAGCGTCAGGGTAATGAACTCATCTTGTCGCGTAGAAATATTAAAGCGGTGCCTGGATATAACCCGTTAGAGCACCGTCCAGCCGCTTATCCGCAGCGCGCTAGAGTGGTGGGCTTGGAAGGCGAAAGCATCCATGTTGACCAATGGGGGCGCATTAAAGTTCGCTTCCTATTTACCCGAACTGACGACCATAGCCATGATGGTGGTGCAGGAAGTAACGATAATGACACCGACTCCGCTTGGGTTGATGTACTTACCCCGTGGGCAGGTGAAGGTTATGGCGCACGCTTCTTGCCTCGCGTTGGTGAGATCGTTGTGATCGATTTCTTTGACGGCAACATTGACCGCCCGTTTGTGGTAGGACGCATTCATGAAGCTGAACGCCATCCAACCCAGTTTGACCAGAAAGGCCAGCTACCTGACACTAAAAAGCTCAGTGGCATTCGCTCAGAAGAAGTCGATGGTAAAGGCTTTAACCAGCTCCGTTTTGACGACACCACAGGGCAAATCAGTGCCCAGCTACAAAGTAGTCATGCAGCCAGTCAGCTCAACTTGGGTAACTTAAGCCATCCAAAAGATAAAGCCGAAAGTGACGGTCGTGGTGAAGGTTTCGAACTCAGAACAGACCAATGGGGTGCAGTTCGAGCTGGCAGTGGTTTACTGATTAGTACCCACAAACAGGATCAAGCCCAAGGCGTACACCTTGATGCAAATGAGGCCAAACAACAAATCGAAGGCGGTCTTAGCAATGCCAAGGCACTCAGTGAAGTTGCTAAAAATCAGCAAACTGACCCGTTAGATATGCTTGAGAATATTCAGACTTTCTTAGAAGTTCTCAAACAAGAAGATCCTAAAAAAGCTGCTGAGTTTCAATCAGCAGTGATGCTGTTGGCATCTCCAAAAAGTATCGCTGTAAGTAGTAATGAAGATATACACCTTAGTGCAAATGGTCAGCTTACTCAAAGTGCTGGAGATAGCGTTAATATTAGTACGCAAAAGAATATATTAAGTCATGCGAGCCAAAAGATTAGTCTATTTGCCGCTCAGGAGGGTGCTCGACTTTTTGCTGGCCAAGGCAAAGTAGAAATTCAGGCTCAAGGTGATGGCTTAGATGTCATTGCTCGAAAAGGTATACAAATTACCTCAACTGAAGACACGGTTTTTATTACTAGCCCAACTGAAATTAATCTGACAGCCAATGGGTCTCAAGTTAAGCTGAATGGTTCAGGCATTTTCCCTGTTACGGGCGGTAAGCTTGAGGTGAAAGCAGGGCAACATTTGTTTATGGGGGGGTCATCAATAAATCCACCTGCGCTTGATTTACCAGACTGTTCTGCGAAGCAGGCTCAAGCCGCTCAGAATGGTTCGGCTAAGGTAGATTTATCATGAGTTTATCGGTTTTTAATACAACGCAAAATGAAGATTTAAAAGATATTACTTCTAAAATTGAAGAACAGTGTATCCAAATTCTGAGTGAATATGGTCAGATCATTTTTTTATTAGATACTACATTAAATGATTCTATTTTTAACGAGGTATTAGATAATTTATCAAACAAAAATATTGCATATATCCCTTTAGCGCATAAAAAAGAAATTGCGAAGTCAAACCTCTTTTTTATTTGTATTGATGATAAAAAAATATTTGAGCAGGTCAAAGAAGATTTGTTGCAAAACCTATCGAGAAATAAAAATATTACGAATGATTGCTATTTTGTTCATGGGTTTGGCGTGGCGAAGACACGCTCACTTGAGGAATTACGAGATCAGATAAAAACTAAATTAGTAATTGCTGATCAAGGTAAAAAAATTCTTTTCCGTTGGTATGATCCTAGAGTCATGATCTACTTAGATGAGATTTTTAAAACAGAATATGTAGGTGGCTTATTAGATAGCTTTAAAGAATGGCATTTTTTGCATCCAAAAGGTCTATTTAGCTTTAAGTCTTACGAGGAATCACGATCAATATTGAATCTAACAAAAGTGAACCTTGAGCAATCTATAGATTTAGATTTAATTGAGATTGCTAATAATATATTTCAACAATTAAATGAGTTTGAACAAGTTGATTTAATAAAGGTACATCCAATTGAAATACATAAAAATCTTAAAGAAGCTTACTACGATTATGGTATTCAAAATCATTTAGATTTAGTCACATATGGTCTATACAGTCAAATTATACATAAAAATTTTATACAGCATCCTGTAGTAACCAGCGTGCTTTACGACCATTGTGTTATGAATGAAATGTCTTTTACAGATGCTATGGATTATGTAACGAAAGATTTATATGAACAGATAGCTAAAGAATTGAATGGATAAAAAGATGACAGAAAATCGAAAAATGATATTGGGTAAGTCAAAATCAAATAATTCATTTAATGAAATGATTGCTAAGCAAAAACAGAAGCAGGATAAAATTCCTGTTATGGGCAAAACCGCACCAGTGGGGGATATGCGTAACCCAACTGTTGCTAAAAATATTAATAAGAAGATTGAAGAAAGTGAAATTGCAAAATCAGCAAAACAGTCAACTGCTGCAAACATGCAAAATAGTAGTGCAGGACAGGCCCAGAAAGAGTGTTCAAATTTTTGTCGTAAAAAAGGCTTTAATATTTTGCCTGTAAGGTACACCGTTGTTAAAGATAATCCACCTGCTTTACCTGCATCCTTAGGTAAAAATGTTAAAGATATTCAATTAAGCCATCTCAAATATGCGGTTGAGATGATTGATACTGGTTATATCTATCGCTTAGTGAAAAGAACATCTGGAGCGTTGGAATGGGCGGGATATAAAGTTACCCCAAATGGACATTTGTCTTATTTCCCTGTGGGTAAAGAGGCACCTAAAAGTGTTCCAGAGTTCGCATGTAAAGGAGCAGGTCATAGTTTTAATTCATCTGTCATAGCTGTAGAAAGTAATCCTAAAGATGAGGCGAAGATTGCATATATTATTCATACACATGTGCCTATGAGTAAGGCTAAAATATCCGAGTATGAAAAAAATGCCGATAAGTTTGTAACAGAAGGAAAATGGCAGAAAATTTTAATTAATGGTGGAAGTGCACAAGAACATTGTATTGCTGCCAGCCAATTTAAAACTACGGTTTATAATCTAAACAGTTTTGGTAAAAACCGTATCGATGCAACATTAAACAAGTTTAAAGATGAGCCTAAATCGCTTGCCTGTATGGCATTGTATGATCCTGTAGGAATTACAAGAAAATTAAATACATTACGTAATTCAGAATTTAAAAAAGTAATGGATTTTTTAGCAAAAAAAGAAGGGGATTTTACAAACGAGCATCGTTTACATAGTTCTCAATGTATTGATAGTATTAAAATTTGTTTAGAAAATAGATTGTTAAATGAACGTAGCCAATTGAGTACTCAGGTAACCAAAAGTCAAGTATTAATGGGTTTGTGGGATGAATTACCAAAAAACTTATCAGATGCTGATGATATTAATTATGAGTTAGAAAAAATATATAAAAGAAAGTCAAAAGAAGAACAAGAAAGGCTATTAAAGAAAGCTCAAGAGAAGCAAATGGCAAATAAAGGTATTTATACTGAAGATATGGGGAAATTAAGTAGGAGGGACGGAGAGCAGATTTGGATTCAAAAATATAAGCCAAATTTAGATATGGTGGCTAAATCAAATTTTGATAAAAAAATTAATGTATTAATTCAAGAATGTTTAGCTGGAGCAAGAGCTATAGGAGATGATCATATTAAATGGTTATTGTCTAAAGCTGTAGTCAATGCCCTTCATGCTTATGATGATCATGTGCAAGTTCCATATGGAAATATTTTTTATGTTCATGCCATGGATATGATTAATGGGATGAGTGGGGTGCCAAGTGGACAAGCATTACTTGAAACTTGGTTGGGGGTAGAAAAAATTGCCAAAGAAAATATTTATATGAGGGCAATTTGTTATAACCAAGAAAGTTTAAAAAATAAATATAATGCAGCAGCACCAAGTATTATTGATATTTCTTGGGATGATGGACAAAATGCGGCTAAAACTGCGATTGCAGCATTTGTTGCCGCAGATAAAGCTTGGCAAGAATGGGCGGCAGATAAAACCAATAATAGTTACATGCTACATGGGCAAAAATTTAGCCTATTAAAAACGTTTTACTGGATGTCTGAACTGACCCAAAGTGCAGTGAAGTGGAGTATGAAATATACGCTAAGTTCAGAATTTGCAAAAAAACTTGGACGCTTAACGTTTTATACATTTGCCCATAGTGGTATGTTGGCAGAAAACGTTAAAAAAAATGCGCTGTATTATATTATTCCGGAACAAACTTTGAAAGGACGTATTAAGCTGACACCTGAAATGGTTCAAAATAATTGGAAAAAATATTCTTCGGCTGCAACAAATCCGAGTAAAACCGCTAGTCAAATTGATCGAATTATTGCGAATAGTTCACCAAGCGCAAGCTTACGTGTAGCCGGTGTGGTTGCAATATTTGAGTTAATTAACTTAGGAACACAAATTTCTAAGTTTAATATCGATCCATCAGTAGATAATACTTTGTCATATATGTCAGGCATGATGGCCACAACAGCTGCTATTTTAGAAGTGGGTAGTAGCTCAATGGAAAAGTTTTCTTTTGCAGAGCGTGCCGCGTATATTGCTAAGTGTGGGGCATATTTTGCAATTGCAGGTGCTATTGTTTCATTTATTATTGATTTAAAAGGACTTAACAAAGCATTTGAAGAAAGTAATGGATATGCTTTTGCTTTAAATCTTTTAAAGGCTGCTAGTTCCTTTGGTACATTAGCAGTCGGCTTTAGTGCATTTCTTAACTTGCCTATAATGCGTAATTCCACACTATATAGTATGGTTGAGCGATATGCTATTGGGCGAGCATTATTGGGTATAAAGGTTGTTCGTGTGGGTGCGATGCTGAGTGTAGCTGGTATAGCACTCGTTGCTTTAGAAATTTATTTAAAGAATTATGTTTTGGATAATGCTATGCAAGATTGGTGTCAAAAATGTGCATTCAAGCTAAAAAAGGAAAATGGTGAAGATGCTTTTAAAGATGTTAAAGAAGAAGAAAAAGAATTTAATAATGCAGTAGTGAGTGTCTAAATGGAAAATTTAAAATTAAACCTTAAGTTGGTTAAAGGCCCCATACATTCTTTAGAAAAAGCAAAGTCTAAAATTCCAGTCAATCAGAATATTGGTGGAATTGCGGCTGGGACTGCTTTTGCAGGTGTGCTCGCGGAAAGTAGTTCGTTGCTTACCAGTGCTCCTATACTAGTAATGGCTGCTAAAGCTAAGGATGGTATAACTTTTATTGGTGAAATAGAAGGATATCCAGTAATAGGACAATTTACGACAGTTCGTTTTAAAGAAAATGATGAACTGATAGCTGTAATTAGTGATAGCCCTGTAGATGGTCGCTATCAAGTTTATGCAATCCTCGACCCTAAGTCTGGTTTATTATATATGATTTATGAAATGGGGCGATCGGTAAAAAAAGGCTATAAAGCTATTTTTATGCAGACCTATTACTTTACCTTGTTGTCATGGGCGGTGATATCAATTTCACTGTTAATATTTTATATATTTAGATTTTCTTATTCTTGGGATTCTTTTTTACGTTTAATTGTGTGGAGTTTTGGGGGGATATTTGGGATAGCAGCTTTGATGGCTTTTGTGAATTATTTTGCTTATCGAAAATCATACGAGAATTTTGGCAATTTATCTGAACAAATATTTGAAAAATTGGGTTTTGAAAATCCTAAAGAACAGGATTTTTATAATGATTTCTTAACTGATGATGGTGTTCAGATTAGTGTAATGAAATATAGAAAAAATTTAAAAGGTAATGATCCTTACCCTCAAGATTATTTTAGTAAGAATACAACAAGCGAATAAGTAGTGGAACATAAATTAAACCTTAAGCTAGTTAAAGGTCCAATACATTCTTTAGAAAAAGCAAAGTCTAAAATTCCTGTAAATCAGAATATTGGTGGAATTGCGGCTGGAACTGCTTTTGCGGGTGTGCTCGCGGAAAGTAGTTCGCTGCTTACCAGTGCTCCTATACTAGTAATGGCAGGTAAAGCTAAAGATGGCATCATCTTTACGGGGGAAATAGAAGAACATTCTTTACTAGGGCAATTTACGACGGTTCGTTTTAAAGAAAATGATGAACTGATAGCTGTAATTAATGATAGCCCTGTGGATGGGCGCTACCAAGTTTATGCAATAGTCGACCCTAAGTCTGGTTTATTATATATGATTTATGAAATGGGGCGATCGGTAAAAAAGGGCTATAAAGCTATTATTATGCAAACCTATTACTTTACTATTATTTGTGGAGGTGGGGTGTCAATAATGTTCTTGCTTTTCTATATTTTTGATTTCAATTACTCTTGGGATTCTTTTTTCTCTTTATTATCTTGGATCTTTATAAGCTTCCTCATGTGCATAGGAATGATGGCTTTTGTTAATTATTTTGCTTATCGAAAATCATACGAGAATTTTGGCAATTTATCTGAACAAATATTTGAAAAATTGGGTTTTGAAAATCCTAAAGAACAGGACTTTTATAATGATTTCTTAACTGATGATGGTGTTCAGATTAGTGTAATGAAATATAGAAAAAATTTAAAAGGTCAAGATCCTTATCCAGAAGATTATTTTGATAAGAAAAATTTTTTGAAGTAAAAGGTTGTTTAATGAAGCTTAGATTGTTTGTCATTACCTTAATATTATTCACATCTGCATGCACTCAAGACAAAGAAGAACACACTCACGGAGCTTTGACTAAAGATTATAAAGATGTATCTGAATATAAGTCTAAACTTGAACTAGAAAAGGCTGCAAAAGCAAATGATGCTGAGGCTATTTTTGTATTGGCATCCATGTATGCCACAGGCGAAGGTGAAAAATTTGATCAAAAGAAAGCATTGGAACTATTTGAGAAATCTGCACAATTAGGCTCCTCAAATGCCATGCTTCAATTAGGGCTGATTTATCGAAATGGCAATGAAGTTGTAAAAAAAGATGATAAAAAAGCTTTAATGTGGTTTGAAGAAGGCGCTAAAAAGGGAAATCCTTCCGCAATTCATAATGTTGGGTTGGCATATTACAAAGGTTTAAATATAAAACAAGATAGAGCAAAAGCTTTTACATATTTTATTCGATCTGCTGAGTTAGGACTCATACAATCCCAGACAGTAGTTGCTGCTCAATTATATGGTGGAGATGGCGTTAAAAAGGATATCAAAGCATCTTTTAAATGGATATTAAAAGCTGCTGAACAGGGAGATCTTGAATCACAAAACAATGTAGGTTTGGCTTATGAGCGAGGTGAGGGGGTAGAGCAAGATCCACTTAAAGCACTTGTTTGGTTTAAGCGTGCGGCTGATCATGGACATGCGTTAGCGCAATATAATACTGCTCTTAAATATTATAATGGTGCGGGTATGAAACAAAATTTAGATAAGTCAATACGATATGCAGAAATGGCTGTACGCAATGGAAATAAGGCTGGAATAGAGTTGTTATTTAATATTTATTCGGATGATAGTAGTTCAAAGTATAATCCTGAAAAAGCTAATTATTGGAAGTCTAAAATATAAATTTATACTTAAATAAAAGGCTCTTTTGAATAGAAGAGCTTTTCTAAACTTAAAAAATCGCTATATTCTTTAAAAATATAAAGCCAAATAGTTTAATTTTCTTGATATCAAATATGATTTTGAGTTGTGCAAGAGCTTGGCCCTAAAGGAAAGATGGTTATTTGCAAATCTACGGGCTTTATTAGTTCTAGTTGCTCTCGCAAACTGAAATAAAAAATATACCAAATAGACAGATTAGTCTTGACAAGTCGATTTTTATTTATACTGAGTTTCTAGTTTCATAAATTTGAAATGTATCTTTTACAATCATTTAATCTATTTATCTTTTTTATTAGATAAAATCTTTTTAAGAAAATGTTTCGTAAATCTTAACTAAGTGATATTTATGATAATTTTTAGTTTAGTTTTAATTTTTATTTAATCTATAAAAAACAGCAACTTATTTTTAATTACAAAAAATAACAATATTATATTTTTATAAGAATAACTTTATTGAGCTATATTTTATAAGCATCTTAACTATTTACTTTTAGTTTAAGTTGATATGATTTTTATATAAAATATGTTTGTTTATATGATAAACTGCGTCTAAATTTTTTGAATATAAGGTTTTAGACTGATTTTTTAATGTTTTAAGAATATTAACTTTTCGGTAAAGCCTTGAATAAATAAGAAAACAGAGGAATGAAAGTTGTGTTGAAACGAAGTATTTTGATACTTTTTTTGACTGGAAACATTATCGGTCTATCATATGCTCAAGCAGCAGAACTAGAGCCTGTAAAACTTAAAAAAAGTTGTATTAAGAAGAACCCTTTAGCTGAAGGTCAAAATGATCCTGAGTTATTGAATATTTTTAAACAAGTTTGTGATAGCGATAATACAACTCAAAAAAATGATTTATTAGCTAAAGCTGCTATGCGGTTTTATCAGACCAATCAACCAGTTAAAGCATTGAATTTAGCAAGTCAATTGCAAAGTCAAAATATACGCGGTTCATTAATAACAGATGTCTTGTTTTTATCTGGTGTGAGCATTGCAAATAATTCTTTGCAGCAAATGCGTACTCAGGAATTGAGATATTTAAGCAATGATGTGACTTATCCTCCTGCAAAGCAGTTAATTGAAAATATTCACACTGCGATGCCTGCTCCTGATCCATCGAGCTTTAAAGCGAGTTCTGATAGTAGCTCAGATGATAATGAAAAGAGAAGTTATAAAAAACAGTATGTAACGCGTAATAAAGCGAGTACTTCTAGAACATCAAATAAACGAGTATCAAGCCCAGCAAAGACGACTACTGTAAAACCTAAAACTGCACCTGCAGCCACTGTGAATAAATCAAAAAGTTCGCCTTTTGACCCTTTAATTAAATAATCCGGAATAGAATCTTATGGCTAAGAGAGAGAGCGTACAAAAGAAGCTTCAGCGAATTCGACCTCCACGTGTTCAACTTACATATGATGTCGAAATTGGTGATGCAAAAGAAGCGAAAGAACTACCATTTGTTGTAGGTGTGATGGGTGATTTTTCGGCTGCATCTGAGCTTGAGCGTACAAAATTAAAAGATAAAAAATTTATTAATGTTGATTTAGATAACATTGATGAAGTTATGGAGTCTTTATCTCCAAGAGCTGCTTTCCAAGTAGATAATACGTTGACAGAAGAGGGCGGTAAAATCGCTGTTGATTTAACATTTAAGTCAATGGAAGATTTTCGTCCGGAAAATGTGGTTCAACAGGTTGATCCATTAAAAAAACTTGTTGAAGCACGTGAGCGTTTAACTGATTTAAGAAACAAAATTTCTAACAGTGAACGTTTGGAAGATTTACTTGATGAAGTTCTTAAAAATACAGATCAGATTCGTAAATTGAGTGCGGAGGCTGATCATGAATAATACTCAATCTGCAGCAATGCCACTTGTTGAAAATGAACAAGCTACGCTTTTAGACTCGATTGTTGAAGAAAGCCGTATTGCTCGAAATGAAGAAGAACATTCGCGTGCAAAAAGCTTAATTGGTGAACTTGCTAAAGAAGTAATGGCAGGGACAATTACAGTTTCTGAAAATATGACTTTATCAATTGATAAGCGTATTGCGGAAATTGATGCTCTGATTTCAAATCAATTAAGTCAGATCATGCACAATGAGCAATTCCAAAAGATTGAATCAACTTGGCGTGGTCTCTATTACTTCTGTCAAGAGACTCCATCTAACCCTCTTATTAAAATTCGTATGTTGAATACGACTAAGAAAGAGTTAGTAAAAGATTTCCAAGGTGCTACAGACTTCGATCAAAGCACTTTGTTTAAGAAAATCTATGAAGAAGAATACGGTTCTTTTGGTGGTGCGCCATACTCAGCATTAATCGGCGATTTTGAATTTGACCGTACGCCTTCTGATATGTATTTGCTTGAGCAAATCTCTCATGTTGCTGCAGCAGCTCATGCGCCATTTATTTCGGCCGCTAGCCCAAGCATTCTTGGCCTTGAGTCATTTACAGATATTGACCGTCCTCGAGATGTTTCAAAAATCTTTGAAACAGCGGAATATGTTCAATGGCGTTCATTCCGTGACAGTGAAGATGCTCGCTATGTCGCTTTAACCTTGCCACATGTACTAGGTCGTCTTCCTTATCATCCAAAGGAAGGAACAGCTACAGAAGGGTTTAACTTTGCTGAAGATGTTTCGGGTGCAAACCACAATGAATATTTGTGGATGAATGCTGCTTACGCTTTCGGTACTCGTTTAACTAATGCATTTGATATGCATGGTTGGTGTGCTGCAATTCGTGGTGTTGAGGGTGGTGGTTTAGTTGAAGGCTTGCCAGTACATACATTTAAAACACAAGATGGTGAAGTGGTATTTAAGTGCCCAACAGAGATTGCAATCACTGACCGCCGTGAAAAAGAATTAAGCGATTTAGGCTTTATTCCTTTGGTTCATTGTAAAAACACTGATTACGCTGCTTTCTTTGGTGCGCAGTCAACTCAAAAACCTAAAAAATATGACAATGATACAGCAAATGCTAACTCTGCTTTATCGAGTCAAATTCAGTACATCATGGCCGTTTCACGTATTGCTCATTATTTAAAAGCAATGATGAGAGACAAAGTGGGTAGCTTTGCTTCTGCTGGAAATGTTGAAGCATTCTTAAATGAGTGGTTGTCACAGTATGTATTACTTGACGATGGTGCTTCTCAAGAAGCAAAAGCTCAATATCCTTTGCGTGAAGCGTCTGTAAAAGTTGTAGAAGACCCTGCTCAACCAGGTCACTACAAATCTGTGGTTTTCTTGCGACCACACTTCCAGCTGGATGAGTTGTCAGTTTCTTTACGACTTGTCACTGAGTTACCTCAGTCCTCAAATTAATAAAGGTCAGCGAAAGAATAACTTTAAATTAAAAATAGGAAAGTTCTAAATGAAAGATATATACGTTGAGTTTCGTGGTAAGTATAAAGTTGACGGAGAGTCTCGTGACGCTGAGCACAAAGGCTGGTTAGAAGTTAACTCTTGGTCTCACAACATTCGTCAACCTAAATCTGCTACTTCAAGTAGTGTTGGTGGTCATACTGCTGAACGTGTTGAACATTCAGATATGGTTTTTGTTAAAGACCTAGATGCAACTAGCCCGAAATTATGGGAAGCATGTTCAGCTGGTTATACATTTGATGAAGTACAAATCGACTTCTACCGTGCAAATGGTGATAAGCGCATCAAGTACTTACAAATTAAATTGAAACATGTTCTAGTTTCTAGTGTAACTCCAACAGTTAATGAAGAAGGTGTTCCAACAGAAGCGTTTGGCTTGAAATACGCAGCTGTTGAGTGGACTTACAATCAACAAGATATTAACGGTACTGCTAAAGGTGCTGTTACTAAGAAATGGTCACTTTCTAACAATACTGCTTCTTACGCGGCGTAATTGTTTAAGTGAATATTTGGTGGAGGCTGACATAAAGTTAGCCTCTGCTGTCTTTAAGCATGCTTGTTGTGAACTCGAATGAATTTAGATCGGCTTTATCCCTATGGATTTCGTTCAACTTTGTTTGACCGCTTAATTCCTGAAAGTGAAGATTATGCGAAAGGTCTTTCTATTCAGCAATTAAGAGAATCGGTAGCAAAAGATTTAGAAGACTTGCTTAACAGTCGAGTCGCTAAGTTGGATCATGTAGTCGATGATTATCCACTAGTTAAAAAATCGATACTTCAGTTCGGTATTATTGATTTTGTGGGGCTTTCTACAGCTAATCCGCTAGATCGAGACAAGATTTGCCAATCAATTGAACAATCAATTGCAGCTCATGAACCCAGATTAAGACAAATACGGGTAGAGATGTTGTTGGATGGGCACAATATGGGGGCATTGTGTTTAAGCATTCAAGCATATCTAAATATTCATCCACTGTATGAACCTGTCGTTTTTGATGCATTGTTAAAACCAACAACGCAGCAATATGTAATTTCAGCGAGAACCTAAGCATAGTGGGTGTGTTGTGATAGAAGAGCTTTTACCTTTTTACGAAAAACAACTACAGGAATTTGGTCAGCAATCTCGTGAATTTGCCCAAAAATATCCGAAAATTGCTCAGCGTCTATCTTTAAATCAAGAGCAGATCGATGATCCGCATATTGAACGTCTTATACAGGCTTTTTCATTAATTTCGGCTCGTATTGATAAAAAGCTTGCTGATAGTTATGACGTATTTACACGTTCTTTATTTGAGGTGATGTTCCCTCAATACTTACGTCATTTTCCGGCTTGTTCTGTAATAAGTTTTGAAGATATAAATAAAATAAAGCAGCTCACAGAAGCGCATATTGTTCCTGCATCCACAGTTTTGAAGTCTCGCAGTTTTAAAGGCGTTCAGTGTGAGTTTAATACCACGCAAGAAGTCAAATTACTCCCGATAAGCTTGCAAGCGCTAGAGTTCAAAAGTACACCTAGTGCCCATATGCATTTAAGTCAAAATGCGACTTTAACTTTGAAATTTGAAATTTTTAATCGTGCTCATGCGTGTTTAATAAACGAAAAATTACCTATTTATTTAGATGCAATTTCTAATTTTCCACTTCAAGTACTAGATAGTATTTTTAAAAAGGGCACAACTTTTGCTGTTAAAATAGGACAGAAAATTGTTGAATTGGACAAAAATCCATTTGAGTTAACAGGTTTTTCAGAGCAAGAAAGTCTATTGCCACTCGATCAACATACTCATCATGCTTATCGTTTACTGATGGAATATTTTTGTTTTCCTGAAAAATTTAATTATCTGAAACTCGATTTAGGTTTTTTAAAGCGCTTATCTTTAGAAGAAAGTAGTTTTGAACTGCTTATACATTTTAAATTAAATTTAAATGATCAAGCCATAGTTCGAAATTATTCTGAATTAAATGTCGCTAATTTTAAGTTGTTCACTACACCAGTCATTAATTTATTTGAAAAATATGCTGAACCTCAAAAAATTGTACATAAACAATTAGAATACCCACTGATTACAGATGCTCATCATCCTGAGTTTTATCAAGTCTATTCAATTACTGAAATGAATATGGTTCGCGAAAAAACGAGTCAAGAAGAAAGCTATGTTCCAGTACTGCCTTTTTTTGCGATGAGCCACTATCATTCTGACACGGCACGTTTTTTCTATTCGGTGAATTATCAAAAGTTACAGCCCAATTTTGTCGAAATGGGTTATTCAATTATTTCAAAAAACTTAAATCCTTCTTCAACACGTTCGGATTTTATTAGTACTAAACTATTATGCTCAAATCGTGACTTACCACATGAAGCATTAGGACAGTCCAATAATATATTAAATCTAAATGATAGTAGTTTGGCTCGCCGTGCCATTGTTTTAAAAAGACCTACAAAACCTTATCAATTTGGTCAAAGCCAGAGTGAGCAGTGGCGTGTTATTTCGCATCTTTCATTAAATAGTTTAGCTTTAATGAAAGGTGATGCGGTATCTCATATTAAAGAGTTACTTGCGTTGTACAACTTACCTTTATCAAAAGAAAATTATCTAATTATTGAGTCAATCAAACATCTCGAATTTTCTCTCACTCACAAGCTTGTAGATGGAAAGCCATTCCCAATGTTTGTAAGAGGGGTAAAAGCAGAATTACGGATTGATTCATCGGTATTTAGAGGACATAGCCTATACATTTTTAGTCAATTGCTAAGTCGTGTTTTTAATTTAAAGGTTCAAATTAATAGTTTTGTTGATTTGGTTGTTAAGGATTATTCATCTCAGCAGGAGTTATACCAATGCAGTCAGAACGTTGGTGGCAAGACTCTTCTGTAACAGCTGAGCTCTTTACTAAGCCCAAGTCTTTTGAATTTATTCAAGCCACACGACTATTAAGACACGATTCAAGTCGTGCAATGTGTTCATCTTGGAGTGATCATTTTAAGTTTGAGACATCCTTTAATTTGAATTTTCCTGCTACAGAGATTGAAAATTTAGAATTAACGGACGAGCGAATTTATCTTACGAATTTAATCGTTGGTCTTACGGGCATACAAGGTGCATTGCCTTATACATATACGAATAAAATTAAACAGGCGTCACGTCAGCAACGAGCTGAAACTAAAGAGTTTTTAAGCTTATTTAATCATAAGCTTACAGCTCAATATGTAGAGTCGAGTATTACCTATAATCTGCCGATTAGATATGAGATAGAACATAAAAACGATTATTTAGATATTCTGCATGCTTTGAATGGCTATGTGCGATCACAGCATCAACAAGCTGATTTGGATGAATATTTTGCAGAATTTTCAGGATTAATGCAGGGACAAAATAATACAGTCCATGCATTAAAAACGATGCTGTCATGTATTTTTAAACATGACATTACGATTAAAGAATTCGTACAAGAATCTTTTAAATTGGCAAGTGACCAATTAACAACGTTAGGTGGAAATCAGCCGAGTTTACTTGGTGTTAACACCTTTTGTGGGGAAACCATTCAGCAGATTGACGGAAAAATTGAAATTCAAATTGGGCCATTAAAACGTCAGCAATATCTAAATTTCTTACCAAATCAAGAGTTAAGTTTAAAGCTTAAAAAGCTCGTGGAAACTTGGTGTAGCCCAACTTTGTCGATAGATCTGCGGCTTATCTTGGATGAGTCAGAAATACAACCCATTTGCTTAACTCACAATAACGAGAGTGGTTTAGGGCAGGGTTCTTTTCTCATATCACGACAACCAAAAGTACATAACCATGAAACTTGCTATAGCCTTATTGGAGAGAAAATATGATTAAAAAAATATTACTCTCATTCATTGCTATTTTTTCATTGGTTAGTGGAATTATTATTTTCTACTGGCGTGATGTTCAATATAATCCAGATAAAGGAGATTTTTTCCTTTATTTCTTGATGCTACCCGCAGTTATTACCTTGGTGATCTTATCGCCATGGTTAGTTTATAGCGCTTATAAGACTTATAAAGACAAGAAAGAACAAGCTATAAATCAAGATAAAGATGATGACAGTCAAAAACAAAACGCCGTAGCTGATCAACCATTAGAACAGCTAGATTTTAATATTTACTCTGCTTTTGCTTTACATGCATTAGGTGAGAATGAAAGCATTATTGAGCAGCTACAAAACTTTAAAAGTCCAGAGTTGGATGATCAACTGTTAAATTCTTACGGATTGCCTCTTTTGTCTTACCGAATTAAAGATTTGGATGAAGAGAATCGTGAGGAGAGCGAATATGCTTCTCCACGACAAGTTCGTATGATGTCATTGATAAGACAGCAACTAGAACAAAATATAGAAAATTTATATCTTCTAGCCGAGCATTTAAAACGTTCAACTTTATTTTATGAGTCGCAACAGGCCCGTGAATATCACATGCATCCGGCATGGGTGGATCCTGAGTCTGAATATGATGATGTTCAAATGCCGATCGTAGAAGTTTATCGTTTAAATCGCTTAAATTTACACATCCTTCTTTCGGAGGATTTATTACATATCTGGAATGATAACCAAAGTAATGAATTAATTTTAGAATTCTTTGCTGAGATTGGTATTCCTGCTCAAAAGCTCCATATTGAATATCATTTTTTTGGAGAGCAACTCGCTTACCAAGAGTTGATACACCTATTAAAGGGTATTCATAAAAGAGAATATGAGATGTTCTTGTTGGTCGTAGCTGATTCTGAAATTGATCAGGATCTGGTCGATGAAAAATCTTGGATGATTAAAGATTATATTCCTGCTGAATTTGCGGCAAGCTGTTTACTGGCCGATCCTCTAGTGAAAATTCAGGAATTAGAACCTTCTAAGGCACTGAAAGTTGTTGTGGGCCAACAAGATACAGCAAAGCTTTTTAATAATTTTAAATTTAATGATTTGCCTCAGCATGAAGGTGAGGAGCCTTATGTACTGATATTGTCAGATCAGACCGATATAAAAGTTTCGAAAAAATTGCAGCAGCACTTTCTTCAAACGCCTGTAGAACCGCATCACTATATTTATGTGAAATCTTCATTAGGGCATACCCAGCATTTAGCTGATATTTATGGCTTTATGCTAAGCATGCATTTTCCTGAACATATCATTCCTTTTGTCTTTGGAGAAAATACAGTGTCAGCACACACATTTGTGCAATCTGTCACTGAAAATTCAGAAGATGATGCGATGGTGTTGAATAACTAATTTAAACTTTGGACTTAGAACGAGAATAGAATGCATACAATTTTAGGCTACTTGTGGCAGTACATCACGAATCCTAAAGCAATTATCGCCGTGTCATTGTTCGTGGCATTGATGTCTTCATATACTTCAATTCCTCGTCATATATTCTGGGCTTTAGCAACTGCCTATGCTTTAGGTCTTATTGTTTATGGTATCTATTGGCTTATTCAAAGAAGAAAGCATGCTGCTCAAGGTGAAGAGCTAGCTGAAGCAATTGAAAAAGATAACCAAGCTGAATATGGCAAAAATAAAGATAAAGAAGAACTTCAGCTTATTAATCAACAAATGAAAGAATCAATTCAATTGATTCGTAAATCTAAGTTGGGTGATAAAAAAGGGAATGCTGCATTATATGAGCTTCCTTGGTATATGGTTATTGGTAACCCGGCAGCAGGTAAAAGTTCGGCTATTTATAACTCTGGTTTAAAGTTTCCATTTGAAGAAACGCATCAGAAAATGGTATCTGCTGGCTTAAGTGGTACTCGAAATTGTGACTGGTTCTTCTCTACAGAAGGTATTTTGCTCGATACAGCAGGGCGTTATTCTGTTTATAGTGAAGATCATTCTGAGTGGTTAGGTTTCTTAAATATTTTAAAGAAGAACCGTTCTAAAGCGCCAGTCAATGGTTTGATTTTAATTGTTAGTATTGCTGAGCTCATTAGTCAAAGTCCTGAAAACTCATTAAAGCTTGCTAAAAACTTACGTGCACGTATTCAAGATCTAACTGAACGTTTAGAAGTTGTTGTGCCTGTTTATTTAGTCTTTTCAAAGATGGATTTAATTGCAGGTTTTACTGAATTCTTTGAGTTTTACGAAGCTCAAGAATACAACCAAGCTTGGGGAGCAACGCTTCCATATGAACAGAGTTCTTCACATAATGCTGTAGAGTTATTCGAAAAACATTACAACATTCTTTACGATGGTCTAAAAGGGGTAAGTTCGACTCATTTAAGCCGCCGTCATTCGCAAAATATTTCACCAAGTGTAATGACTTTCCCATTAGAGTTTAAAACACTAAAACCAGCTTTAAAAAGCTTTATTGGTACACTTTTTGAAGATAATCCATATCAATTTCAACCTGTTTTCCGTGGGTTTTACTTCACCAGTGCTTTGCAGGAAGGTGTAATTGAAAGTCCAATGACTGAACAAATTGCCCAAGAATTCCAGCTTACTCAAATTGCTCAAGGTGATTTAAAAGATTATTCAAAAAATACACCTAATCATGGCTATTTCTTAAATGGTCTATTTTCAGATGTTATTTTAAAAGATAAAGATTTAGTTAAGCAGCATGTAAATACGGGCAGAAAACGTCAGCGCTATATTGCATTTATTGGTGCTTTAGCGGGTGTTTCAATTATTTTAGGTGTATGGGTTTGGTCTTATCGTAACAACCAACAATTAATTGGTGAAGTGCAAGCTGACTTAAATAAGGTTGTTCAATTAGAAAGAGCTTCTGGTCAGCAACTATCTACTCAATTAGAAGCTTTGCTAATTCTTCAAAGACGTCTACAGCAGTTAGACGAGTTTGATGAAAATAGACCACTTAAATTTAGTTTTGGTTTATATCAGGGCAATGAGCTTCGTGAAAAGCTAAAAGCCGAATATCTAAAAGGTGTTAAGCAGATTGTATTAACGCCGACACAGCAAAACATTGCTCAATATTTGCAACGTGTAAAAAATAATGAAGCAACATTAAAAGCGAATCATACGAATGTTGAGATCAAGCAAACTGCGCAGTCTCAACAATATTTGGAGCCTTCAGATACCAATCCTCAAGATGCTTATAACGCATTAAAAGCTTATTTAATGATGAGTAATCCACAATATATGGATGCAAGTCATCTCAGTGATCAGGTTACGCGTTTCTGGCGCTCTTGGTTAGATGCTAATAAAGGCCAAATGCCACGTGCAGACATGATTCAAGAAGCTGAACAGATTTTGTCTTATGCAATGACTTTAGCAAATGATAAGCAATTCCCAGTTTTAGAAGCTGACTCTCAAATTGTTGATCAAACACGCCAAGTATTGCTCTCGGTTGTTCGAGGAATGCCTGCACGTGATCGTGTTTATAACGAAATAAAAATGCGTGCAGCAGTACGTTTCCCTGCGTTGACTGTAAGTCAGATTGTAGGTGAAGCTAATAAAAATGTTGTATTAGGAAGTTATGCATTGCCTGGCGTATTTACTCAAAAGGCATGGAATGACTATGTAGAAAAAGCAATTGAAGAGGCCGCGGATAAGCCAACAGATAGTAAAGATTGGGTTCTAAATAGTCGTCAATCTGATGATCTAACTTTCTCAGGTAGTCCAGAGCAAATTAGAAAGCAGCTGACAGCGCTCTATAAGCAAGAATATATTGCGGAATGGAGAAAATTCTTAAGCGGTATTCACTACGCTAAAGCTGGTCAATTTGCTCAGCAAGTTAAAAATATTGATGTCTTAGGTGAACCGCAAAATTCTCCAATTAGAACATTAATTGAAAGAGTTGCAGTCGAAACAAACTGGGATAACCCAGTTGTTCAAGCTGAGCTCGCAGCTCCACAAAAAGGATTTATTGCATGGTTTAAGCGTAAAGTTTTAAATCATGATGATAAGCAAGTTGCTAATCAAGTGGCAAATAATGCTCAAGGCGCTATTTCTCAAGAATACCAAATGTTCTATCAGTTGGTTCGCAAACGTGATGACCAACAAGGTAAGTCATTGCTTGATGAATATATGACAAATTTAGCTCTCGTTCGTAGTAAGTTTAACGAGCTTAAGAATGCGGGTGAAATTGGACCTAATGCGATGACATTAGTCAAGCAAACCCTTAATGAGCAAACGTCTGTATTTAACCAAACTCAAAAAATTGTCGATGAAAAAATGGCGGTTGGTTTCAATGAAATTGATCAGCGATTACTACAAAAATTAGTAGTTAGCCCACTTACGCAAGCTTTTGAAAGTTTAATCATACCGACCCAAGACGAAATTAATAAATTATGGGTAATGCAAGCTTATCAGCCATTTACAGCAAATCTTGCTAAGAAATATCCATTTAACTCATCAGCTTCTTTGCAGGCGACAAGTAGTGAAATTGGTCAAATCTTGGGTGAGAACGGTAGTATTTCTCGCTTTGTCAAAGAAAGCCTAGATCCATTTGTGATTCGTCGTGGTTATACATTAACGTCTAAAACTTGGAAAGATTTAGGAATTAGTTTAAACCCTCAATTCGTCATGAATTTCCAAAGATATGTTTCACCAGCCAATGGTATGGCAACAGGTGAGTTGAATGCTCAAGCTCCTGCAGCACCAGCAACCAACCAATCGAACTTCCAGTTCTATCCAATTCCAAACCCACAGTTACTTTCATATACCGTTGATATCGATGGTCAGCGTATGACTTATGAAAATGGTGTTCAGCAATGGGTTAACTTCATTTGGCCAAACCAAGGAAGTATTCCGGGCGCTCGTATTACTGCAGTAGATTTACAAGGCCAAACGCATACGATTTTTGATGAGCCGGGTGAGTATGGTATTAACCGTTTAATTGATAGTGCTCAGCGTAAAGAACAAAATGGCGGATTTGAAATGCTTTGGCGTAGTAAAACTGATCCATCTTTATTTGTAAAAATGAATTTCCGTCTCATTAGCAGCAATTCAGGCAGTATTGGTTCAAGCCGTGGTTATGCAGGCATGCAACTGGTTGACAAAGTCACTGCTGATAAAGCAGCTCGTGTGGTATCTGCTCAGCAAGCGCCAGCTCAAGCTGCTCCAGCAAGAACTGAAAATCCTGTTTCAGCACTTGCTCAGCCTTCTGCGGGAGTTAAACCATGACTTGGAAAATAACCTCTATGCGAAAGGAGGAGCAATAATGCAAACATTAAAAACCACTCCTTTGTATTACGGCAAAAGTCCTGCACGAGGTGACTTTTTAAAAACAAAAGGTCAGAATGCGCTAATACAATTACTTGATCAGTGGATTACTGAAGCATTGGAATATGCAATGCAATCGGGTAGCTTTAAAGAAGCTTATAACACATTGCCTTCACTGGATTTCTTTATTGCAAATCCAAAAGAAAATATGTTTTTAGCGGCGAACCTACTGGCAAGTGAAGATAGTTCAGGTCGATCTTTTCCAATGGTACTGAGCCATTTATTAGAAATTGATTTGCCATATGATAATTTGTTATATGCGCCATATAGCTATAAACATGTACTCGTTGATTTATTCCAAAACAATCGTGCTTTAAAAGGAATTAAAGATTCGGATCTATTACTTGGAAAATTAGGTCACTTACAAAATCAGATTCAGGTTTTAACTGAACGCGAGTGTGTAGGTTTCTATGAAAATCATACGATGCATTCATTTGCTCAACTCATGAAGTTAAGTATTTATGAATTGGCGCAAAGTATGATTGGGCTGGGATTATTACTACAACCAATTTTACAAAATGGAACGAGTCGCTTAAATAAAGTTTTAATTTTGCCTATTAATAATCCTGCTTACAGTTATGAAATAGCAGCATTTTGGGTCAGCATTATTTGTCGCTTTTTAAAAGAACATAATACTGAGGTATTGATAGGTTTATTACATCGAGATCAACCCGTATTATTCTTCGGTTTTCAAGGGGCTGATATTTTAGCCCTTAGCGATATTTTTACTCAGAATATGGATAGTAAGCATTGGGTTTCTCTAATTGAAGCTCAGTGGATTGATACTTACTTGGAGCAGAATGCTGGTTTAGCTACGCTGGAACAATCATTATGTCAACGCCAATTAAGTTTAAACCAAGGCTTAAAACTATTTAGACAGACTTTTTTGGGTGAATAATAATGAATCAACGATATCAAACTAAACTTTCACAGCTCATAAAAGGCTGTTTTATCTATGCTATTGCTAATTATGCTTTGGCTCAGCCCATTGTTGTAGAAGGTGTAGTTCCTAACGAAGCGAGTAAACAGGCCATCTTATTAAAAATGCAGTCTGTTTATGGTGCCGATCAGGTTGTAGATAAAATACAAGTAAGACCTGTAGCCGCTCCAAATGGGTGGAGTGACTCGGTGACACGAGTAATTACCCCTGATCTTAAAAAGGTTTCGCAAGGGAAATTAAGCGTAAATGGTACTCGATTTGAGCTAAGTGGAAAAATGCTGAATCCAGCAGATATCCAGCCTACAATTCAATCTTTTCAAGGGTTAGTACAGCCACCATATCAACTGTATTCACAGTTATCAGTCAATCAGGCTGAGCAAAAAATCATTGATGACGCACTTAAAAATCGAATTATTGAGTTTGAATCTGGTAGTGCAGTTTTAACTGATGCAGGTCAAAAAATTCTCGACGAGATGGCTGTTGCTTTAAATAAAGTAGGCGGTAAAAAAGTCAAAATTATTGGTCATACTGATAGTTCCGGTGATGCGACTAAAAACTTAAAACTTAGCCAAGATCGAGCATTAGCAGTGAAAAACTATTTGATTAGTAAAAGTATTCCTGCCGATCATTTATCTACAGAAGGTTTAGGTTCATCTAAGCCAGTTGCAGATAACACTTCTCCAGAAGGCAGAAAGAAAAACCGTCGAATTGAGTTTACTGTTCTATAAATAGAAGGAGAAGAACATGGCTAGCCTTTACATTACGATTGGATGCCCAACCACTGGTGGAGGGCAAGTCATTTCAGGGAACAGTACATTTTTAATTGATGGAGTTGCAATTGCCTGTGTAGGAGATAAGGCAACTTGTCCGTTACACAAAACGGTTTCTACGATTGTATCGGGAGATCCAAATATGCTTGTTATGGGAAAATCCGCAGCACGTGTAAATGATTCATTATCATGTGGCTGTAAATTATTGCCAAAACAGAGTTTAGTTAATCAAGGATAAGGGTAGAGATATTTTTATATAGATATAAATATCTACTAAAACATATTAACGCTTGAAATGATGAGTAGTTTGTCTGATAAAGCTGAATTTTGTTAATATACAGGCATTATGATTTTAAGCATTAAATTATTTAAAAATATTGAGAGTAATGATGAGTAATTTAAAAATTTTAATTACAAAACTTTCTACAGTTGCACGAACTGCTTTAGAAAAATCGGCTAATGCTTGTGTTATTCAACAAAATTACGAAATTGAAATTGAGCATTTATTTTTAGAATTACTTAATCAATCTTTAGAGAATGATTTAAAAATTTTATTAAAGAAGTATAAAATTTCATCTGAAGCTTTAGCTGATGATTTAAAAGAAACAATTTCTCAATTACCAAAAGGTAATACTCGAACTCCTATTTTTGCTAAATCTATTGTTCGTTTGTTTGAGCAAGCTTGGTTATTAGCCTCGGCTGAACAAAATCCAGTTATTCGTAGCGGTCATTTATTAGTTGCACTGTTAACTGCGCCTGATTTATATCAAATTGCAACGAGAGCTTCGAGTTTATTTGATCTTTTACCAATTGATTCAATGAAACATAAGTTTCTTGAAATTTGTGAGAAGAGTGTTGAACAACAAGATGAGACAAAAACGCTTTCGGATGAAGCGGAACCAACAGACGCAACTGTAACAAATACCAAAACAGCTAAAACACCTGCGCTTGATCAATATACGATTAATCTCACTGAAAAAGCGAAAAAAGGCGGTATAGATCCAGTTATTGGGCGTGAATATGAAATTCGCTTAATGCTCGATATTTTAATGCGTAGACGCCAAAACAATCCGATCTTAACTGGAGAGCCAGGCGTTGGTAAAACAGCCGTAGTCGAAGGTCTAGCTTTAAAAATTGCTCAAGGTTTAGTACCAAATGCTCTTAAAAATGTCCATTTGCATGTGCTGGATATGGGACTATTACAGGCTGGTGCAAGCGTTAAAGGCGAATTTGAAAATCGTCTAAAACAAGTGATTCAAGAAGTTCAAGCTTCTACTCATCCTATTATCTTATTTATTGATGAAGCTCATACTTTAATTGGTGCTGGTGGACAAGCAGGGCAAAATGATGCTGCAAATCTCTTAAAGCCAGCGCTTGCACGTGGTGAATTACGCACGATTGCTGCGACTACTTGGGCAGAATATAAACAGTATTTTGAAAAAGATGCGGCATTGAGCCGACGTTTTCAGGTGGTGAAAGTAGAAGAGCCAACCGAAGAAGTTGCGGTAGATATGTTGCGTGCGATGATTCCAGTTATGCAGCAGCATTTTAAATTACAAATTGATGATGAGGCGATCGTTACAGCGGTTCACTCTTCACATCGATATATTAGTGGTCGTCAACTTCCGGATAAAGCAGTTAGTGTTCTTGATACGGCAGCAGCACGTGTTGCGTTGACCCAAAATGCTCAACCAGTAAAGCTTGACCAGTTAAAGGCCCAAGAACATAACTTAAAACTTGAACAGCAAATTTTAGAAAATGAGCATCGTCAGATTCCAATTCATCATGAACGATTGGAAGCTTTAAAAGCTAATTTAGAATCTTTGCAAAAAGAAATTCATGAAACCGAAGAGCAGTGGCAAAAAGAATTAGAACTTGTTCATAAAATTCAGGATTTAGAAGCACAAAATCATGCTAATGAGTCTGAAGCTTATGATCAGATCAATCTACTGCGTAAGGAACTTGCTGAAATTCAAGGTCAGCAACCATTAGTATTTGAAAGAGTAAACTCTCAAATTATTAATGAAATTATTTCTGATTGGACTGGTATTCCTGTTGGAAAAATGGTCAATGATGAAATTAAACAGATATTAACGCTTGAAGATAAATTGGGCGAGCGTGTAATGGGGCAAGATTATGCACTCACACAATTAGTTCAAGGTATTAAAACTTCAAAAGCAAAGCTTGAAGATCCTAATAAGCCACAAGGGGTATTCCTTTTGGTTGGCCCAAGTGGTGTGGGTAAAACTGAAACTGCATTAACTTTGGCAAATGAATTATATGGTGGTGAGCAGCATTTAATCACTATTAATATGTCTGAATATCAAGAAGCGCATACAGTATCTTCATTGAAAGGTGCACCTCCAGGATATGTCGGATATGGTCAAGGTGGTGTTTTAACAGAAGCTGTCCGTCGTAACCCTTATAGTGTTGTGTTGCTTGATGAGATTGAAAAAGCTCATAGTGATGTCCAGGAACTGTTCTATCAAGTATTTGACAAAGGTACTTTAGAAGATGGTGAAGGACGAGTAATTGACTTTAAAAACACGACTATCTTGCTGACTTCAAATGCTGGTTCAAGTGCCATTATGCAGGCGTGCTTAAATAGACCTGTAGAAGAGTGGCCTACAGCTGAAGAGTTGATTGAGCATCTAAAACCAAGTTTATATAAACAATTTAAGCCCGCATTTTTAGGCCGAATGAGAGTTGTACCATATTTCCCACTGCATGATGATCTCCTTGTACGAATCATTAAACATAAGTTAGGTAAGATCACAGCAAGAATTGAGAAACAGTATGGAACACAAGTCCAGTATTCTGATGATTTGGTAGAGCTACTCTTAAGCCGTTGCACAGAAGTCGATAGCGGTGCACGTAACGTTGATAATATTTTAAATTCTACAGTGTTACCTGCATTGGCTACAGAAATTTTGGTGGCTTTAGCAGAGCAAAAACTACCAAAAATTATCATGATTGATGCTAAAGATGACGAAATTCAATATGTACTAGACCCGGTTGCAAAAGCTGCTAAAAAAAGGACTAGTAAAAAATTGAAGTCAGAAGTTTAAAATTGAATAGAGCTAAAATTAGATGAATATTGATATTTCTGAACTACTTGAACCCATTAGTGATAGTTTGCCTTGTGGTGACGACTTTTCATTTTCTAATGAATTTCATGAAATAAAAAAAGCGAAGACACAAGATGATCTATTGCTAGATCAAGGTGATTGGGTTGCTGAGCGCAAACAAGCCGATTGGGACTTTGTAGCAAAGAACACAAGTGTTTTGTTAAAAGATAAAACGAAAGATATTCGTCTATTAACTTGGCTCTTAGAAGCTTGGACTCATCTTTATGGTTTTGAAGGTATGGCGAAAGGTTTAACTTTAAGCCATTCCATGCTAAATCAATACTGGCAGGAAATTCATCCTATTATTGAAGATGATGATTTAGATCAACGCATTGGTTTATTACAGGGTTTAATTAATCAACTTCCGATGTTGTTAAAGAAAGTTCCTTTAACTAATACGGCTTCTTATTATAATTTGCTTGATTACGATAATTTTCTTTATCACGAAAATGTTCGCCGTAAACAAACAGAAGAATATGACAGCCAGTCGGGGCCATCGGAATTAGAACAATTCGACCAAGCTATTTTTAATACGTCTAAAACTTTTCAATATTCTAACTATCAAGATTTTAGTTCAGTGTTAACTGAGTGGGATGTTTTAAAGCAAACTCTCGATCATTTAATGGGACTAGATTCGCCAAGTTTTGCTGCGATTGATTCAGCATTTGAGACTATTCACAGCACATTACGCAAGATTTATAAAGCAGAAGCTTTTGGTGCAGGACTTGCACCAATCCAAGAACAGGCTACTGTCATCACGAGTTCATCTATGGAAAATCAAGCGCCTGTACAAGTTGTTTCAGCTCAGCCTGCTTTTCAGCCTCAAGCACAAACGCACTTGGCTAACCGCGAGCAAGCAATGAAAGTGCTGCAAGAGATTGCAGATTACTTCCAAGCAAATGAACCTCATAGCCCTGTGAGTTATATGCTTCAAAAAACGATTAAATGGAGTCAAATGCCATTACATGAATGGTTAGCGCAAGTCATTAAAGATGAGCATCCATTACAAATGGTTCAGGAAATGTTAGGTGTGCAGCCTAAAAATGAATATGAATAAAGATTGGTAAAGACATATGTTTAAAGCTGAAAAAGTCCTGTGGGGCGAAGGTTTATTTTTAAGACCTCAACATTTCCAAATTCAAGATACCTATCATGAACAACGCTTAAATCATACGGTTCGTGCAGTTGTGCCTTTTTCGTATGGTATTCAGAAGTTAAGTTTTGATGAGGCTCAATTGAGTACGCATATTCTTGCTCTTGAGTCTGTAGAGATGATTTGGCAAGACGGTGAAATTTATCAGGCGCCAGCATATGATCTATTGCCTGAACCAATTTTATTGGATGATCTTAATTTACGTGGCGAGATGCTAATCTATTTGGCATTGCCGCTTTTACAAGCAAATAAGCAAAATCTCATTGATCAAAACCAAGCACAAAAGGGCAGATATCAATCTCACCTTGTCGAAACGCATGATCTATTTACGAATGCTACCGAAGCAGATATTAGTTTGCTACGCCGCCGTGCTGTTTTTAAATTATTAGATATTCATAGTAATCCAGACCATAATTTAGATGGTTTTTTATATCTGCCGATTGGAAAAATTAAGCGTCAAAGCTCTGGTGCTTTTGAAATTGACCGAAAGTTTATTCCACCAATTTTGCACGTGGATGCCTCTGAAACACTCATTTCAAACTTAAAAAGAACTCTGAATGTTATTAAGGCAAAAATTAAGACGATTCAAACCAATAACCGAGAAAATGAACAGAAATTAATTGAATTCCGTTCAGGTGATATCGTTTCTTTCTGGTTAGTGAATGCCTTAAATACAGCTCACGCTGGTTTAAATCACTTTGTGCAATATCCACAAATCCATCCAGAACGGTTATTTTTCGAATTATTGCGTTTAGCAGGTTCATTATTAACTTTCTCGACAGCCTATGATGTTGATCAGCTGCCTGCTTATAAACACCATAATTTACAAGAAAGTTTTACTCAGTTAGACACGATTCTACGTGATTTACTCGATACGATTATTTCAAGTCGTTATATCAGTATTGCGCTTAAAGAGATCCGACCTTCATATTGGGTGGGAAGTCTTGAAACCGATAAGATTACTCGAGACACTCGACTTTATATTGCAGTATCAAGTAGTGCTATGCAGACCCATGAGTTAATCCAGATCGTACCTTTACGATTTAAGATTGGTAGCACTTTAGATGTAGAGCAACGTGTAGTTGCTGCATTGCCTGCGATTCCATTACATCATTTGATTCAGGTTCCAACTGCGATACCGGTGCGTTCTGGTGTGAGTTATTTTGAAATTGAACCGCATCACGAGCTATATCAGCGCATGTTAGATTCAGAGACGATCTGTATTTATGTTCCAGCTGGTTTCCAAGATATCAGTATTGAATTGATTGCGGTCATGAACGCTTAACGGTAAAGGAGAGAAAAATGTCACAATCTACAGGTGCTCCTTCTTTATTTGACGATGGGCAAATCGGGACGGGTGGAAATAACAATAGCCAGTCGCAGGCAAAACTACAGGCAATTAATCTTATTGATTTATTGCATGATGGCTTTTATTTGATTTTTTTAATTCGAAATCAATATGTGCCGGCAGATGCGCAGCAATTCCGTGAAAAAACCTTAAATTTGCTTAATCAATTTGAGCAACAAGCTAAAAAACTACAATTTTCAGCTGATGATATTCATGATGCTAAATATGCATTTTGTGCATTAATTGATGAAACCATCGTAACGCAACAAGACCCAAGCTATTTTAATTTACAAAATGCTTGGTTGATTAGCCCATTGCAATTGAGCTTATTTGGTTCTCAGTTAGCGGGCTATCGCTTTTTTGAAATTTTGGAGCAATTGCGAAGCCGTGGAAAAGAACGACTAGCTGCTCTTGAAGTATTTCATTACTGCCTTTTACTTGGTTTTCAAGGTAAGTATCGCATTGAGTCTATTGAAAGTCTTAACCACTTAGTATCACGAGTGGGTGATGAGATCGACTATTTAAAAGGGAAAAAAGTTGCATTTTCGCCATTCTCTGCAATTCCCGATCAAATACGGAATATTATTCATCGCGAAGTACCTTTCTTTTGGATTTTGATCTTTTTATTGATTTTTGCATTACTTACCTTTGCAGGCTTAAGATTTATGCTGAACAATCAAAATGATAAAGCATTATCTAATTATCAAAATGTGATTTCTGCTCCTCAAGAGCAAGCGCATATTACAATTTATTTACCTTGATGATGGTACGAAATGGCTCAGGAAAAACCAACTTCTATTCGAGTTTTACAATCGAATAAAAAAAAGCCGAAATCACCACTACTTTATATTGTGATTGGTGTAATTGCAGGGGTGTTTGTCAGCATCTCGCTATTCCTGTTCTTGTCTCAATCGAATTCGCCAGAATCAGCAGCAATTGAGAGTAAATCAACAGAAGAGCAAATTTTAAATCAAGATGCTGCTCATTCTTCTGATGAACAGAATCAGGTTGCTATAAGCCAAGACAATGAAACAGACTCAATGAGCCGTGATGGCTTTGAACAGCCAAAAGATAATGAATTAAGTAATATCTTTAAACCTGTTCCGCATAAAACTGTTGCTGCGAATGAACAGCGAGTTTCACCATTTGATGAGCAGCTAACAGGTGAGAAGAAAGTTCAAGTTGTGCCTCAATTACAGACAAGCGTAGCTAAAACGACTCAACCTAAAGTACAGCCAGCTCAGCAAAAAACAGTGGGTAAGCCGCAGCAGCAAGTGGTACAGGCTAAACCCGTAGTTGAGAGTAAAGCTCCAACCGAACCAGAACCTGAGGTTGAACCACCTAAAGCATCGGTAGATATTAAAATTACACGTAGTCCTTTTGCCGTGAATTAATGAACTGATGATGATCTTTCTCATTTTCTTTTGCTTTACGTGCTTGGCAATTGGTTTAGCATTTTTAATGTCCTATGAACTAAGGAGTAGAAGCAAAGATTTCGTCTTGTCGTTACTGCCACAAGGCCGTAAACAGCTGAATCAGGTGAAGCAATTTGCTCAAACGATGAATCAGGCAGCTGCTCCTGAAAAATTACAATCTCATTGGCATTTACAGCAATGGTGGATTGTAATTGCTGGCTTTTTTTTGTTTGCCAGTATATTAATTTTTGCTTTTACTCGTCCCATTAGTTCAACTCGAATTGAAGCTGAATATCTGAAAAAAACTGACCCTCAAATCTATGCACTTTTAAATGGTGAAATATTATCACCACCACCAGAAGTGGATGAAAGCTTAATTGAAGCCGCAATTGTTGAGGCGACGCAGTTAGAGCAGCAATATTCGTCTCAAAATAGTGGAGCTATTAATTCTTCACCGATTGATAATGCAAGTTTCGATGGTCGAGCTATTCTGGATACGACTTTGGTTGATCGTAAATGGGACAAAATGAACCCACGTTATAAACAGCGTTTACTCATGGTCTTTAAAATCATGAAAGAACAGTATGGTTATGAGTTGGTTCTATTAGAAGGTTATCGTAGCCCAGCACGTCAGAATATGCTGGCGGGCAATCCTAACACGACTAGAGCGAGGGGGTATCAAAGCTATCATCAATTTGGTTTAGCTGCTGATGTAGCATTTAAACGAAATGGGAAAGTGGTTATTTCTGAACGGGATCCATGGGCGATGCAAGGTTATCGGTTATATGGGCAAGTTGCCGAATCTGTTGGTTTGACTTGGGGTGGACGTTGGAAATCTATCCAAGATTATGGGCATACCGAATTCCGTATGCCGGGCTTAAGAAAAACTCAAGAAATGGCGGAAAAACTTATCGCTGAAAGTTCGAATGATATAAGTTAAACATTGAGTGAGGATTGAAAACGTTTTTGTAAAACAGACGTCATTTTATCTACAAGCTGGGAAATGATCCCAGCTTTTTCCCACGTGTAAATTGAAACGACCATAGGTGGCACAGCACCTAATGAATCATATCGACGTACTCTACGTCCATTGGTCGTAGCTACAGGCAATAAAGATAACCCTAATCCTGTTTCAACACTGACTAACACGCTTTCTAGGCTACTACCAGTAAAAGCAATATACCAACGTCGCCGCTCACGTTCTAAGGTTGCGAACATTTCGTCTCGATAAAGTCCTCCTTGAGGAAAAGTGACTAAACTCACGGGGTCAGCCCATGGAGTCTTTGAGTTTTCACTTGCAAACCATGCCATTTCTTCTGGGAATGTAGCGTGGTGATCAGCACTGGCCGCGGGTTCTTTGACAATAATAATATCGAATTCACCATTCCGATAACGCTCTGTTAGGTTCCGGCTTAAGCCAGAGGTTACGTCTAAACGAATGGAACGATGCTCTTTGGCAAATATACCGAAAACTTCAGCCATTGCAGAACTCATCATATCTTCTGGTAAACCAATACGAATAGGAATACTTCCTGCCGGATCTTTGAGTAGGGCCTCAGCTTCTTGTTGAAGAGTCAAAATCCTTTGTGCATACCCAATCAGATATTCTCCCGAAACGGTCAATTTGAAAGGTCTTGCCGTTCGATCTATAAGCGCATGACCTACTGATTCTTCAAGCCGTGCTAACTGCTGACTAATCGTTGATTGAGTCAGGTGTAATCGATCAGCAGCTGCAGTAAAACTGCCCGTTTCAAAAATAGTGACAAAAGCACGTAAAAGGCGAGGATCAAACATATTATGCACCGCTACGTTTAAAAGCAGATCAGATAAGTATTTATAAACTTAATAGTATCGATTAAATAATTTAATTTCCAAATACTTTTGGCGATGTTTATTCTATTTGCAAAATGTTTTGCCATAAATTTCTATTGGGAGACCAGCATGCGTAAGTCACTAATATGGATGAATCTGATCGTCGCGTTAGGGGCTTTAGGTTTTACAAATATGACGAATGCAATGAGTGAGTACCCTTTACATCAGGCAGCAATAAATAACGACACTCAATCTATAAAAAAGATTTTATCTCAAAAGGCTTTAATTGATGAGCGGGATGAAACTGGTTCGACTGCTTTGATGGTCGCAACAAGAGCAAATAATGTACATGCTGCTCATATGCTGATAGAGGCGGGTGCCGATGTAAATGCAAAAGATAATATTCAAGACAGTCCGTATTTGTACGCCGGCGCACAGGGGTATTTAAAAATTTTAAGAATGACACTCATGCATGGTGCGAACTTAAAAAGTACTAATCGCTACGGTGGGACTGCGCTCATTCCCGCAGCGGAGCGAGGCCATGTTGAAACAGTTCGTACATTAATTGCCGCTGGTGTAGATGTTAATCATGTCAATAATTTAGGGTGGACCGCATTGCTTGAGGCCATTATTTTGGGCAATGGAGAACCAAAATATCAACGCATTGTAGAGCTTTTACTAAAAGCAGGTGCCGATCCGAACTTAGCAGATAAAGACGGCATTAAGCCATTACAACATGCACGTTCACGAGGCTACCGCGAAATTGAAAAAAGACTTCTTGCAGCTGGTGCAAAATAGAAAGTGAGAGTATGTCATGGAAAAAGGTGAACAGTTTTTACGTAAAGCGATTGAGCTTGCCTATAACAATATTGAAAAAGGTGGCAGACCATTTGGAGCTGTTGTTGTAAAGAATGGAGAAATTATTGCTTCAGGCGTAAATCAGATTCTGACAACCAACGATCCCACCGCACATGCCGAATTACTAGCGATTCGTGCAGCCAGCCAAGTTTTAGGATCTGCCAATTTAGAAGGCTGTTCTGTGTATGCAAGTGGCCATCCATGCCCAATGTGTATGGCTGCAATGCGTTTAGCAGGTATCAAGTCGGTGAGCTATGCATATTCTAATGAAGATGGAACACCATTTGGTTTGTCTACAGCCGAAATATATATTGAGCTTGCCAAGCCGTTTTCTGAGCAATCAATGAAAATTCAATATATACCGATCAGAGTTGAAAACCGCACTGATCTTTATGTGCATTGGAAGAATTATCAAGCCAAGAATTTAGGCTCAGAAGAATGAAGCAGTCTGGAGTTTTTTTGACTCGTCCCATGCTTGTTGTAACGGTAGCTTTGGTGGGCCTTAATTTAAGACCATTTATCACAAGTATTGGACCATTGATTGCCAATATTCGAACAGCCACTGGCTTAAGCCTACAAGGAATGGCACTACTTACTTTGCTACCGATGATGCTTATGGGGCTTGTTGCATTTGTTGGGCCAATATTGCAGAACTATGTGGGCGAACGAAAAGCTATTCTTGGTGCATTACTTGCTATTTGTGCGGGATGTGCTGTCCGTTTTTTATTACCTACAGCCGAAGGATTAATTATTAGTGCAATAGTAATTGGATTTGGCGTTGCGATGATACAAGCAGCTTTTCCAGGCATGATTAAACGAGAATTTAGCCAATACATAGGTCCGATGATGGGGCTTTATTCAGCTATGCTCATGGGCGGTGGGGCGTTAGGAGCATGGTTAGCTCCCATAATTTCAAATATAACTGGCTTTTGGTCAATTGGACTGGCTTCTTTTGCTATTCCAGCTTTATTTGCATTTATATTGGCACTGGCTTTTTTACCTACAAAAGTTGGCTCATCCATTCATCGTGTGCCTGTAAGAAAGTTATTAAATCAACCTCGAACTTGGTTGTTAATGGCTTGTCTCGGGCTTGTAAATGGGGGCTACTCATCAGTCGTAGCTTGGTTAGCGCCTTCTTTTCAAGATCAGGGGTGGAGCGCAGCGCAAAGTGGACAACTACTTGCTTTACTGGCCTTGAGCCAAGCAGCTTCAGCACTTATTTTGCCCGTTTTAGCAAGAAAATATAAAGACCGACGTCCATGGCTATGGTTTACGTTAGCTATGCAAATGGTTGGGTTTGCAGGAATGGCTTTTATGCCTGAGTTTGCCTCTATACTTTGGGCAATTTGTTTAGGCGCGGGTTTGGGAGGATGTTTTGCCTTAACGCTTATAGTTGCATTAGATCATTTTGATGAGCCGATTTATGCAGGTGCTTTATCTGCACTGATGCAAGGCGGTGGTTTCTTATTGGCAGCAATTCCGCCATGGATTATTGCAATTTTGCATGATCTTACGGGGGCTTACAAAGCGGGATGGCTTTTCCATTTAGCCAGTGTGATATTAGTAGTTATTTTAGTGATTAGATTGGCGCCTAAAAGTTATTTTAAGCTGAGTCTGTAAAACGAACGTTGAGTTAATCGTGATTCTTTTTATAGAGAATTACCGATTCTAAAACACAAGTAAATCAGGAAATAGTGATACGATAGAACTGAAAATTTCCCGCTTTTAAATGAATACAACAATATTTGATTTTTATGACTTCTTCTTTGAAACAGCTTACTTTATTCAATCAATGCCTAGGAAAAACTAGTCGATTTGCCAAAGGTTTGGAAGGCACTTTACAGGCGATTGAGCATTTAGGATATGTGCAGATTGATACCATATCGGTTGTAGAGCGAGCTCATCACCATATATTGTGGAGCCGAGTGCCTGATTATGATCTAAGTCATCTCAATAGTTTGGTACGCGAGCGCCAGATTTTTGAATATTGGTATCATGCCGCATCTTATCTTCCAATGAAAGATTATCGCTATGCACTGCCTGCCATGATGTCTGTCAGGAAAGGGGAAAGCCGTTATTTTAATAGAGGCGATCAGCAGCTTATGAATGAAATTTTAGCGCGTGTTCGTGCTGAAGGTAAAATTCGATTAAGAGATATTGATAAGAATAATAAAAAGAGTTTAGGAAACTGGTGGAATACTGGTCCAGGCCGCCGTGCTTTTGAGCAGTTATATATGCAGGGTGACCTGATGATCTGTGAACGTAACGGAATGGAAAAGGTCTATGATTTGACCGAGCGCTGCTTGCCTGAAAATATTGATTTAACTATGCCTACGCTTTATGAATATGCGCAGTATTTATTTAATAATACGCTTCGAGCACATGGTGCATTTACATGGAAACAACTGGTTCATTTAAAGAAAAATGATTTAAAAGAAACTATGCGTGCCGTGCTGATGGAGCAGATTGACGCAGGTGTAGTATCTGCAATCAAGCTTGAGAATGGTCAAACGCTATATGTTGATGCCGCTGCAATAGAACAAAAGCTTAATACTGAGTTCGGTTTAAAAATACTTTCACCTTTTGATAACTCGCTTATTCATCGTGACCGTTTAACTTCTTTATTTGAGTTTGATTATCGGATTGAATGCTATGTACCAGCGGCTAAAAGGGTATATGGTTATTTTTGTTTGCCGATTCTTTATCAAGATGAGTTAGTCGGCCGAGTAGATTGTAAAGCGCATCGTTCTATAAAAGAGTTAGAAGTAATTAGTCTACATCTAGAAAAAACAGTAAAAAATAAGGAAGTCTTCTTTTTCGAATTGGAGCAAGAGCTCAAGCGTTTTGCAGCGTTTAATCAATGCTCAACTATTAATGACAAAGTGATTAAGCTTATTCTTGCTAAGATTTAAACACCAAAAGCACTCCAGCTTTTGGTGTTTTTTTACTTTCTTTAGTTCAACGGCATACGATATTCAATAATCCCGGGTTTTTGGGCAATCCAATCGTAAAGCTTTTGGGCTGTGTGGTTGCTTTCTTGAGTATGCCAATATAAACGGTCACAGTTGTGTACAATTGCTTGCTTCTGCACATATTCAATAAGTTGCTTACCAATGTGTTGTCCACGAACTTCAGGTGAAACATAGAGGTCTTCTAAATAACAATAATTATTTTCTGCCCATGTTGAACGATGAATAACATAATGCACAATTCCCAAAACTTGCTCGCCTTGTTTGGCAACAGCACAATAAACGGGTTCATTTTCATCGAAAAAGCGTTCCCAAGTCACTTTTGTGACGTGAAGAGGTAAATTGACCTGATAAAAATTTTGATAAGCAAGCCAATATTTTTCCCATTGTGAATAGTCCTGCTGTTGAACAGGGATGATTTGAATATCTTGATTTTGCATAATAATTACACTCTATTTTAAAGTAATGGAAAATGGACAACTAGAGTGTAGTTTTGATAGTGGTATTTTTATAAGGTACACTTCTGATATTTTTTACAGTACCAGTTTGTTATGGCAGCTTCGATTTCGGCATCTTTCCCACATTTGATTTTGCCAAAAGGGCAGATTAAAGATGGGCTATATTCGGCTTTGCGTGATGCTATCTTAGATAGAAGACTATCTGCCGGAACAAAATTACCCTCAAGTCGTACCCTAGCAGAGATGATGTCAATTTCAAGAAACTCTGTATTGGCAGCTCTTGAACGATTACTTGATGAGGGATATTTATTTACCAAACCAAGTTCGGGTACCTATGTTGCTGAGGTTGTGCCAGATCAGTTAATACATGTTCAAGAAAATTCAAAAAAAACGTCTAAAAATAATCATCAATCCTTAAATATTAATCCAAATATGGAAGCATTATTAACTTCATGGCGAGAGCAGTCGTGGTCAAGTCAAAAGAAAAAAATGTTCCATGTGGGGGTAGGTTGTGTTGACTTATTTCCTCATCAACTTTGGGGAAAGTTATTAAATCAAGCTTGGCGGCAGTCGTATTATCAGCTTGGTCAATTTCACGACCCGCGTGGCTATTTGCCTCTACGTCAGGCAATTTGTGAATATGTTCGCTCCACCCGAGGGCTGAACTGCAAAGAAGAGCAAATTATTATCGTAAATGGGACGCAGCAAGCTATTCATTTAACGGCCTATGCTTTACTTCAAGCAAATGATGAGGTGTGTTTAGATGAACCAGGCTATGACGCTGCTTTTAACATTTTTCGAAGTTTTGGTGCACAGGTAAATTTAGTTGAAAGTGATGAAGAAGGAATGCTAGTCTCTGATATTATTCATCGTTATTCAAAAAGCAAACTGGTCTATACAGCACCTTCACATCAATTCCCTGTAGGTGGAACCTTAAGTCTTGCCCGCCGTTTTTCGTTACTCGATTGGGCATCTCAACAAGGGAAATGGATTTTTGAAGATGACTATAATAGTGAGTTCCGCTATGGCACATATCCTATTCAAGCTCTACAAGGTTTAGATCAGCAGCAAAGAGTTATTTACTCTGGTACTTTTACCAAAATGATGTTTCCAGAGTTTCGATTAGGATTCATGGTTGTGCCTGAAGCATTAATCGAAACCTTTAGTGCAGCAAAATACTATACGGATGTTCGAAGTTCTTATTTAGAGCAAGTGGCTTTGTCTCAATTTATACAAAAAGGTCACTATGCTCGGCATGTGCGCAAAGTTCGAAAAGCTTGCTATGAGCGCCAACAAGCCTTGATTAAAACTATTGATGAGCATCTTTCAGATGTGCTTAGTGTTCAACCCACAGATTCAGGTATTCATGCAGTATGCTGGTTAAAAGGTGAGAGGACAGAGCAAGAATTTATTGATCAATGTTCAGCTCTAAACTTGGCTGTTCAACCACTATCAAGATATTGTCAGATGCCAAACGAAAAGGCCGCGGTACTTTTTGGGTATGCGGCCCACACATCTAATGAAATTATTGAAAACATTAAAAAAATTGCACAATATTTACAAGAAAAATAATAGCCTAAGTTTTGTTATTTAGATAAATTTAATCATTTTTAAATGCTTAAATACGAATTTCTATGATGATCAATTGGTTATATGAAAATAGAGAGGTTATTAAAATTTTTAAAAATTAATTTTAATTAATATTATTTTAAGCTAGCACAATTAATCTAACTCCATCAAAGCTTATTTAGTACACCTTTTGGCCACATTCTCCAGATGTGGCCTTTTTTTATCAGCAATAAATATAGCTTAGAATAAATTAATTAATTTTTAAGCAATAATAAAATTTAATCTTCTTCCATGGCATTACTATAAAACTTAACACCCAGTTTAATTCGATCTCGACCATTACTCATACGCCAACGGTTGGTATCACGCAAAGAATATACACAGCCGCAATATTCCTGTTGGTAGAATTCCTCTCGCTTACTAATTTCAATCATTCGACTAGAGCCACCGTTTTTACGCCAGTTATAATCCCAATATTGAATATCTGGATAATGAGATGCTGCTCGAATTCCGCAGTCATTAATTTGAGCCATATTCTTCCAACGAGAAATTCCTAGCGAACTACTGATGAGACTAAAGCCGTGTTCATGTGCGTAAAGGGCAGTTCGCTCGAAACGCATATCAAAACACATGGTACAACGAATGCCGCGTTCGGGTTCATCCTCCATACCTTTGGCTCGGGCAAACCAATTATCTGTGTCATAATCTGCATCGATAAATGGGATATTATGCTTTTCTGCAAAACGAATATTTTCTTCCTTACGGATTAGATATTCTTTTACTGGATGAATATTAGGATTATAAAAAAATATTGAAAATTTAATTCCAGAATCAATCAATGCTTCCATGACTTCTCCTGAACAAGGAGCACAACAAGAGTGAAGTAATAATTGATCATGTCCAGATGGGAGTTCTAATTTTAAACGTTGAGTTGCCATAATAAAAAATTAAATTGCAATTCTAATAATTATATATTTGGAGTTTATATTATGTGAACTGAATTATTTTCAATTAAAAGTGAAATTAATTTAATATTTAAAAATAATTTATTACTCCATTTAATATTAAGTTAAATATAGTGAAATAAGTATATTGTAAAGTATTAAGAATTAATTATATGCCATATTTGATTTCTCTGTCTTTTATACTATATGACAATATAAAATATATAAGATTTTTATATTTATGAAAATAATAAACCTAAAATTTTGTTTGGTAAGTGGTTGATGTATCTGGATATAATTTATAATTTTATGGTTTTTATTTGTGATGTACATCACAAATAAACCTTATTTTTTCAATTAAAATATTTCTTTAGATTTGTAGCTTTAATAAATCTATACTATAAAATTCAATGTGTTTTTAAACTTAAGCGTGTGATAATTTGAGATATGAAAGATTGGCAATGTAAGTATTGTAATGGTTACATTATGGTTAATCATTCAAAGATCAGCGTAGGAGAAAAAGTTTACTTTTTGGTATATAAATTTGATGCAAAGAATGAACGAAAAAAATTATATAAAAAGGGAATCGTTGTTGCGCGTTACGATAATATACTTCACATTGAGTCACGTAAAAAAACTTATAAAATCGAACAAGCTAAGGTCTATCCTCTAGGAGCACCAATGCCTTTTGTTTACAACATGTTTTGGATTTGCGGATGCCCATGTACTCTACAAAATTAATTTCTTAACTTTAAATGTTAGCAACTCATTTTATAGACTTCCTAAATTAATAATCTCATCAAATTTATCCTCTCAGGTTTTATCGAAAAGTTAAGACCAACAAACTCAGGAAAATGGCTCTTAGCAGTCAAGTTGCTTGGTTTATTCATTTGACAAAACACAGAGGCTCTCTTATAACCTCGAGTAAAGTTGAGGTCAATCATGATAAGCGAAAATAAAAAAGCTGACCCTAGTCGAGTGTTGACAGTGGGTGAAGTAGCAAAAAGGAGTGGAGTTCCTGTCTCGACTCTGCATTTTTATGAAGCGAAAGGGCTCATAAAAAGTCTAAGAACGAATGGTAATCAACGCCGTTTCCCATTAATCGTTTTAAGATATATTGCGATTATTAAAGTTGCTCAAAGAGTAGGGATTTCCTTAGATGAAATTAAAGCAGCTCTTAGTGCATATCCTATGGGAAGCAAATTAACAGCCAAACAGTGGAAAGAGTTATCAAGCCATTGGCGAAAAGATCTGGATGAGCGTATTCAAAAATTAACTAGACTCCGCGATGAAATGGACTGGTGTATTGGTTGTGGTTGCTTGTCATTAGAGCAATGCCCTTTAAGAAATCCTGAAGATGTTTTAGGACAAGAAGGTTCCGGTGCACGAATTTTAGAAAGACCTTAATTACAATATTTTAATAATTGTTTTTAGGACAGAATATTTTAAATTCCAATCAATTAAAGAGCGGTTAATAAAATTGCTAAGAGAGTTTTTTATTGTAAATAAGACCCATGAAACATGAATTTTTTTGATATCTTTATTTTTTTTATTAAGAAGCAAAAATTTATGAAAAAAATTATCTTTCTTGGTTTAGCGCTTGTTTCGTTAACGGCTTGTTCATCTGCACAACATAAAGATTCAACTCCACCAAAAATTGGTTCACCAAACCCAGCTAGTCAATATTGTGTTGAACAAGGCGGGAAGTTAGAAATCAGAAATGAAGCAAATGGACAGGTTGGGTATTGTCATTTACCAAACGGTCAAGTCGTTGAAGAATGGAAATTATTCCGTGATAATCAAGCGAACTGTGTAGCAGAAGAAGCTCAAAAATTGGTAGGTCAATCTGGACTTACTGATGACCAAATTAAGCAAAAAACTCAATCGGAAATTGTGCGTAAAGTAGCTCCAGGTCAGCCTATGACTATGGATTATCGTACAAACCGAGTTACAGTTACTATTGATCCAGCAACTAAGAAAATTACTCAGGCAACCTGTGGTTAATTAAGCTTTGCTAAATTAAATCTTGAAATAAAAAGTCTGCTGAAATGCAGGCTTTTTTATTAAGTAATAAAAAAAAGCCTCTAGCGGACTAGAGGCAGAAAAACTTCAGATGCAAGAACAGGTGAATTATGCATCTGAGTTAAGTAGGTTGTATCAAACCATGTAAAGCACTTTACCAGTAAAAATGAATAAAAATAGAGAGGTGCGACTAATGGCTAATGTTCTGTGGTTGTTTATTGAGCGCCTATAAGCTCGGATTTAATTTCTCTTCTCAGCACTAATTTTTAAATTTTTTGAATTCTATTTTTAAAAAAATATAAGGAAAAATTAATTTTTTAATTCACTTAATAATATTAATATTTGATTTATATAGTTTTTTGCTTGGTTAAAGAATTTAGAGAGAAAGACTATTCTTTTTGTTGTATATCGTATACGATATATGAAGAATGATTAAACAGCTATTAATCCCATTCCATAACTTTTGAGATGGATTAACTCGAAAGTACGACTACCCAGAATTTTATTTATATTACTGAGGAATAATTATGAGTAATATCTTCACAGGATGTATCCCGGCGCTAATGACACCATGTACTCCTAACCGTGAGCCAGATTTTGACGCGCTTGTGAAAAAAGGGCATGAGCTGATTGAAGCGGGCATGAGTGCGGTAGTGTATTGTGGTTCTATGGGTGATTGGCCTTTATTAACCGAAGCTCAACGTCAAGAAGGGGTGGCACGACTTGTTGCTGCTGGCATTCCTACAATTGTTGGTACTGGTGCAGTTAATTCAAAAGAAGCAGTTTCTCATGCAACTCATGCAGAAAAAGTAGGTGCACAAGGGCTTATGGTTATTCCACGTGTACTATCACGTGGAGCTTCACCAACTGCACAAAAAGCTCACTTTTCTGCAATTTTAAAAGCAGCACCAAGCTTACCTGCGGTGATTTACAATAGTCCGTATTATGGATTTGCGACTCGTGCAGATTTATTTTTTGAATTACGCCGTGAGTTTCCAAATTTAATTGGTTTTAAAGAATTTGGCGGTGCTGCCGATATGCGTTATGCAGCTGAGTTCATTACTTCACAAGATGATTCAGTAACCTTAATGGCAGGTGTAGATACTCAAGTTTTCCATGGCTTCGTGAACTGTAACGCAACTGGTGCGATTACTGGGATTGGTAATGCTTTACCTAAAGAAGTTTTACAGTTGGTTGACCTTAGTAAGAAAGCCGCAGCAGGTGATGCAAAAGCCCGTCGTTTAGCCCAAGAGTTATCAAGCGCATTAGAAGTTTTATCTTCTTTTGACGAAGGAACAGATCTTGTTCTGTACTATAAATATTTAATGGTACTTAACGGTGATAAAGAATATACCTTACACTTCAATGAGACGGATGCATTGAGTGAATCACAACGTAAATACGTTGAAACTCAGTATGAACTATTCCGTACTTGGTATCGTAACTGGTCAGCTGAAATCTAAGAAAATACTTTTAAAAAAAGAGGCTAATGATTGAGCCTCTTTTTTATATCTATTATTTTTTAGTGAGAACAATAACGCAGAGAAAAATTAGAATTAAACCCAAATAGCTATGCATTGTTAAACTTTCGCCTACTACAACAACTGCCAATAAAGCTGCAACAGGAATTTCGACCAAAGCTAACGTCATGGCCTGACTGGCTGGAATTCGTTTTAAACCAAAGCTAAAAAATAAATAGCCCAAAAACATAGGAACAATTGGAATATAGATCGCAACCCAGACGTTAGTTGGATAATCAAAAAGATTTTGTGCAGTAATCAACAATGTAGGTAATAACAGAACTGCGGAGATACCAAAAATCACTCCCATGGCAGCTCTTGAGTCGACATCTTGGCGAATGAGGTTTCTCATTATCCAAGAGTATGTTGCATAGCTCAGGCTAGAAAGTAAGCCAAAAAACACCCCTAAAATACGATCAGATTGCACGACTTGATGCTGTGCATGATCTCCTGCATAAGAGAGTAAAATAATACCTAAAAAACCGAGAATAAAACTGATGAGCCATTTCAAAGAAAGTTTTCGTTTATCTAAAATCCATTCTAAAAGTACTGAAAACAAAGGTGCACAACCAATAGAAATTACGGTGCCGATCGATACGCCGGCTAAAGAGACAGATGAGTAAAATGCAAATGGACAAAGTATTGAAACAACAACGGCAATAAAGATTTGGGACTTATAGTTAAATAGTTTTTGGTAATTATTTTTAATGGCTTTTAAGCTTAAAAACGTATGAATTAATCCACCGAAGCCCACAGAAATGGTAGCAATTACAAGTGGACTAATGCCTTTTGCAAAAGATGCCGCTGTACCTGCTGTACCCCATAGAAAAGCAGCAAATAGTACAGATAAGAAACCCGTATAATAATTTAGCGAAAATTTTGCTTCTGTTGGCGTACTCATATGAAGTGACTCAAACTTTAAAAGTTTTATGCAGCATGATTTTTACAAGACAAAAAAAATTTATCTTGCAGGGAATAACTCAGCTCAATGGATAGGAATTTTTTGACAGTTACCCGTCAAGAGAACAGGGTAGTATGCGGGTATTTATTATGATTTGCTTGGTTAAATGCAATAAAATGATGACGATTTCAGCATAGTCTAATAATAGTTTTGTGAATTAAATTGTATAAAGTATACTTTAACTATGAGTGCAGTTAAAAATTATTAGCTTAAATGGATAAAGAAAATAAATTTTAGCAGCATTGAAATAAAGGTAAGCCGTGCCGGAAAAAGTGCTTGAAAAGCAATGATTTCATTATGGTGGATGAATAAAAATGATCATCCTTTTAATTTGTGTCATATTTTGAGGTTAAGAGAATATTCGTGACGCTACCATCTTTTAATGTATCAAATCTTGGTGCAATGCCTTCGGTATCTGAAGTTATTGTCAAATATATTAGAGAAGCAATTATTGCAGGGCATATTGCTGAAGGTGAGCCTATTCGTCAGGATGAAATTGCTAAACTATTCAATGTCAGCAAAATTCCAGTACGTGAAGCTTTAAAACAACTTGAAGCCGAAGGCTTAGTTGAATTTATAAAAAATCGCGGTGCAATTGTGACCCGTATTTCTGAAGAAGAATTAGCACAAATTTTTGAAGTACGAGTGATGTTGGAAACGAAGTTGATTCAACTTGCCGTGCCGAATATGACGGAAGAAACTTATAAAAAGGCAGATGAAATTTGTAATGCCTTTATCGATAACATGGATATTGGAAGCTGGACCACATTAAATTGGCAGTTACATGCATGCCTCTATGAACCAGCACAGCGGCCTTATATGCTTGGACTAATTCGTTCAATTTACGATAAAATTGAGCGCTATTTAAGATTGCAGATGAATGTTTCCGAAGGTAAATCGCGTGCAAATGATGAGCACAAAGAAATTGTGAAAGCCTGTAAAGCCAAAGATGTTGACTTAGCGGTTAAGTTAATTGAAGAGCATATTAATGGTGTTTGCCAATCACTTTATGAACATCTACCTCACCATAAAAATGTGAAAAAATAAACGCTCTATTCTTAACATTTTTATATTATTTGAATTAGGCCAATGGCCTAATTTTTTTGTCTTTATTTTAGATGAAGCAAGTTTTCACTATGCTGATTTCGTCATAGATTTATAAGAAAACGATCAAGCTTGCTGTTTTGAGATCAGTCATCCTAGAAAAAAATGTAAGGATACTTCTATGAAAACAGTAAAAATTTTGGATTCTCATACTGGTGGTGAACCAACACGCTTAGTACTTGAAGGCTTTCCTGATTTAGGCAAAGGAGACATGGAAAGCCGCCGAAAAATATTATCAGAACAATATGACCATTTCCGTAGAGCAACCATGTTAGAGCCGCGCGGTAATGATGTTTTAGTTGGAGCGTTATTGTGTAAACCAGTCAATCCCAAAGCGAGCGCGGGTGTTATTTTCTTTAACAACACGGGCTACCTAGGCATGTGTGGTCATGGCACAATTGGTTTAGTGGCTTCGTTAGCACACTTGGGAAAAATACAAGTAGGCACGCATTTAATTGAAACTCCAGTAGGTGATGTTGAAGCGACGCTTCATGAAGATCATTCGGTTAGTGTACGAAATGTGCCTGCATATCGTTATAAAAAAGCAGTCGAAGTTGACGTTGAAAAATATGGAAAAGTTACTGGTGATATTGCATGGGGTGGTAACTGGTTCTTCTTGATTAATGACCATGGTCAACGTGTCGCAAGTGATAATTTGGACCAACTTACCGAATATGCATGGACGGTTAGACAAGCCCTTACAGCAAAAGGAATAACCGGTAAAGATTGGCAAGAAATTGACCATATCGAGTTGTTTACAAGTGACACCGATGCAGACAGTAAAAATTTCGTACTGTGCCCTGGTAAGGCCTATGACCGTTCACCATGTGGAACCGGAACGAGTGCGAAAATTGCTTGCTTGGCAGCAGATGGCAAACTTGAGCCAGGAAAGTTATGGAAACAAGCCAGCATTATTGGTAGCCAATTTATTGCCTCGTATGAGCAAGCAGGGGACTATGTGATTCCAACCATTCGTGGTGAAGCTTACATGAGTGCCGAAGCAACTTTATTTATGGATGAAAATGACCCATTTGCTTGGGGTATTCAGCTATGAGAACCGATGCCATCGTCATTGGGGCAGGCATTGTAGGTGCCGCATGTGCTTATGAGTTAGCTCGGCAAGGCTTAAATGTGCAAGTTTTAGATGCTCGTATCGGTGGGGCAACAGCCGCGGGCATGGGGCATTTGGTCATTATGGATGACTTGGAAGCCGAATTAAAACTTAGTCATTGGTCAGTTCAGCTATGGCATGAATTAGGGCATGAGCTTTCGGACGAATGTGCCTATCACCAAACGCCAACTTTATGGCTGGCAAGTAGCCCAGAAGAAATGCAGATTGCTGAGGAAAAATATCAACGTCTCACTGCACAAGGCGTCCGTTGCCAACTTCGAAATGCAGATGAAATCGGTCAGCTCGAACCCCACTTAAAGCATGGTCTTTATGGTGGTTTAGAAGTTTTTGATGATGGAATTTTATATGCACCCTGTGCCGCTGAATGGTTATTAAAAAAATTTCCCCACAAGGTTCAGGTTCAACAAGCTAAAGTTATTCATATTGAAGAAAATCGGGTTCAGTTAAGTGATGGAACATGGCTAGAAGCTGCGCATATCGTTTTGGCTAATGGTATTCATGCGACAGATTTTTTTCCAGAGCTACCGATTGAACCTAAAAAAGGTCATTTGGCTATTACCGATCGTTACCCTGATTTAAATGTAAAACATACGTTGGTGGCTTTGGCTTATGCGGCCAGCACTCAAGCGACAAGTGGAATTTCGGTGGCTTGTAATATTCAGCCTAGACCGACAGGCCAGCTTTTTATTGGGTCATCTCGTCAGTTTAATACGGTTGATCCGAGTGTAGAGCCGGAAGTCTTTACTCGGGTGCTTAAAGAAGCTGCGGATTATTTTCCAGCTTTGGTTGATCTTAATGTTATTCGGGCATGGACTGGCTTTCGTGCAGCGACACCAGATGGTATTCCGGTAATTGGACGACATCCTGCATTTCAATCGGTTTATTTAGCGATAGGACATGAAGGATTAGGTGTAACCACAGCAACAGGTACAGCAAGACTTATTGCCTCACACGTATGTGGATTAACTTTTGATATAGATCCAGAACCTTTTTTACCTCATCGCTTTATAGGAGCTGCATAGATGATTCAGCTTTTTATTAACGGCCAATCGGTTTCTGTGATTGAGGGCACCAGTGTTGCTGCTGCTTTAGCACAAGTGAAGTCTTATAGCCGTTTGTCTGTCTGTGGGGAAAAACGCACTCCATTTTGTGGAATGGGAGTTTGTCAGGAATGTCGTGTCAATATTAATGGACTTAGAGTGCTTGCTTGTCAGACGCTGTGCCAGCAAGACATGAAGGTGGAAACACAATAATGGAAAAACAATACGATGTAGTGGTTGCCGGTGCTGGACCTGCGGGGTTGTCAGCTGCTATTGCAGCTGCCGAGAGTGGCGGGCGAATTTTAATATTAGATAATAACCCACAGGCGGGTGGTCAAATCTGGCGCGCTGGACCGATTTTTCCTGTACCTGAAATGGCGCAGCAAAAATATCAACAAATCAAGGCTTATCCTAATATTGAATTTATGTTTGGTGCCAAGATTGTCGCTGCACCTTTTGTAGGTCAATTACTCGTTGAGCGACCTCATGACAGCCTAAACTTGTCTTATCGTCAGCTTATATTGTGTACGGGAGCAAGAGAACTGTTTTTGCCTTTTCCTGGTTGGACCTTACCTGGTGTAACAGGGGTAGGTGGTTTGCAAGCTTTAATTAAGGCAGGCATACCAGTCAAAAATGAACGTGTTGTGATAGCGGGTTCCGGACCATTACTTTTAGCAAGTGCGGACACAGCAAAAAAAGCAGAGGCTCAGGTTCTCTATGTTGCCGAACAGGCAGCTTCATCTTCTGTTCGTAAATTTGCATTACAACTTTGGCGCTGGCCTGCGAAAATAATACAGGCCTTATCTTTACCTCATCGTTTATATCAACCTGACAGTTATGTGATTGAAGCGATTGGTCAAGAGCGTCTTGAACGAGTAAAACTAAAAACGCCGAAAGGAATCATTGAAATTGAGTGTGATCGACTCGCGTGCGGGTTTGGTTTAGTGCCGAATACTCAATTAGGCCAGTTAATGGGTTGTCAAATTAAGGACAATGCGATTGCGGTCGATGACTATCAACGTACATCACAGCCGCAGGTTTGGGCAGCAGGTGAGTGTACAGGTTTTGGCGGAAGTGAGCTGGCGATGGTTGAAGGTAGCATCGCAGGTTATGCTGCTATAGGTCAAAATGAAAAAGCTAGACAATTATTTGCTCAAAGACAGCGGTATCGTTTATTTGCAAATCTTCTTGAGAAAAGCTTCAAATTACGGACTGAGTTAAAAACGCTTGCGCGTCCAGACACTATTTTTTGTCGATGTGAAGATGTAACTTTTGATAAAGTTGCCGTGCGTAGTAGTTGGATTGATGTAAAATTACATACACGTTGTGGAATGGGAGCATGTCAGGGAAGCACATGTGCAACAGCAGCGGCCTGCCTGTTTGATTGGCAGTTGCCTAACTCTCGGCCCCCATTACTTCCTACTCGTGTAAAAAGCCTAATGGCGATGTCTACTTCTCCTTTAAATCAAAAATGAAATGTTCTAGAGTAGACAAGTTATAACTTTGTCCGCTCTAGCTCATGACTTTGGTTCAAATTCCGAAACTAACCACAACTTTGGAAGATTTCTTAAAAAATCTGGAAAGTATAGAACCATTGTTTGATGCTTTGTCTTCGGTGGTATTTTTCATCAAAAATACTGAAGCGCGCTATGTGTTCGTCAACCAAACATTAGTAAATCGTTGCGGTCTAAAAGATAAATCTGCTTTGATTGGGAAAACTTCAGAAGAGGTTTTTCCTCATTCCCTCGGAAAAATATATACATCGCAAGACTTGCAAGTTATTCGCCGCGGTAAAAAGTTAACAGAGCAATTAGAACTGCATTTATATGCAAAAAATCAGTCGGGCTGGTGTTTGACTTATAAAGAACCATTATTCGATGCGGAAGGAAACTTGGTAGGAATAGCGGGTATTTCTAATGATTTAAATGTGCCTGAAAATACACATCCTGCTTTTTACAAAATGGTTCAGGTTGAGGACTATATTAAAAAGAATTATGCCGAAACCATTACATTAGCGCATTTGACTGCAATTGCAGGTGTGTCGGTAGCTCAATTAGAACGGTATTGCAAAAAAATATACCATTTAACGCCGCGGCAAATGATTAGCAAAATTCGTCTTCAAGTCGCCACTGAATTGTTGGCCACAGATTTACCCATTACTCAAATTGGTTTGCGCTGTGGGTATACCGACCACAGTGCTTTTTGTCGTCAGTTTAAGTTGCATACAGGCATGTCACCTACCTTGTATCGAGCCTCTATCAAAAATATTTAGATAAAAAAATTGGGTTGTATAGAACAACCCAAAATGATTATTAAGCGCTTAATTTATATCTTAAAGATTAATCTTTAAAAGCCAATGACCGGCCTTTGGTTTCTTTCACAAGCAAAATCGAGACAATAGAAATCAGACTTGCGGCAACCAAATATAAAGAAATCGGAACCGAGCTATTAAACTCTTTGAGTAATGTCAGGGCAATTAATGGAGCAAGCGAACCTGCCATAATTGGCGCGACTTGATAACAAAATGAAAGCGCCGTATAGCGGATGTGAGTTGGAAATAACTCGGTCATTAATGCAGAGTAAGGCGAGTAGGTCATGGACTCAATAAATAAACCAAGCACAATTGCCAACATAATGAGCCAGTCATTGCCTGTATCCATTAAAGGAAAGCCGACAAACCCCCAAAAAGCAGTAAGTACAGCCCCAATAAGATAAATAGGTTTGCGGCCAAATATATCGCTTAAATGCCCCATAAAAGGAATAATAAAGAAATGGATCAGATGAGCGCCAAACATGAGCAGTAAAATTTGTGAAGTATCTTTATGAACGACTAACTTTAAATAACTGATCGAAAAAGTAACCACCATATAGTACAAAATGTTTTCTGCGAATCTGGCACCGATACCTGCAATAACAGATTTCTTATGATATTTTAAAACCTCAATAATCCCGAGCTGTTGCTTTTCAAGAAGCTGTTGTTTGGCCTGAGCTTCTTTAAATACTTCGGCATCGTCTACATTTTTTCGAATCCATAAACCAATCAGTACAACGACTGCTGAGAACCAGAATGCACAGCGCCATCCCCAATCTAGGAATTGTTCGGGTGAGAGGTTTTTTGAAAGTAACAATAAAACCAGTGTTGCCACTAAATTCCCGAGCGGTACGCCAGTTTGTGGCCAGCTTGCCCAATAACCTCTGCGATCATCTGGACTGTGCTCTGAAACCAAAATGACTGCGCCGCCCCATTCGCCGCCAAAAGCAAAGCCTTGAATTAAACGCAGTATTACTAGGAGTGTAGGAGCCCAATAGCCAATTTGATGAAAGGTCGGAATACAGCCCATTAAAAAAGTAGTGATACCAACAATAATCAGGCTAATTTGCAATAATTTCTTGCGTCCAATTTTATCGCCGTAATGGCCAAACACGAGGCCGCCAATAGGTCGTGCTAAAAAGCCAACAGCATACAGGGCAAAGGCCGCCAAAATACCATCTATAGCATTGCCCGTTTGTTGAAAGAAAAGTTCGCCAAAGACAAGGGCAGAAGCAGTTCCATATAGGAAAAATTCATACCATTCAGCTACGGAGCCGACCATAGAGGCCGCTACTACCTTTTTTAATGTTGTCGTCATATACCAATATCCTTATTTAAAAATATGTTACGCATTAATTTAATGGAGCATCTTGCTATTCATTTTTTGCACTTTTTTATTTAAATAATGTGCGATTACGCTGGAGGCTTTGAACTAAAAAAAGGAGTTCATCTCTTAGATAAACTCCTTTAAAAATATTAAAGAGCAGCTTTACTCATTTCACCATTGACTAAGCGCGCAATACCAAGCGGATTGGCATTTTGAAGGGCGAGTGGCAATAACTGATCTGGATAGTTTTGATAACATACTGGTCGTAAATAACGCTCGATTGCTAAGGTTCCTACCGATGTACCGCGTGCATCTGAAGTTGCAGGATAAGGCCCGCCGTGTACCATGGCATCACAGACTTCAACGCCTGTTGGGTAGCCGTTTAGAAGTAAACGTCCTACTTTTTCTTCAAGTAACGGAATAAGGGTCGCGAATTTTTCAAAGTCTTGCGGTTCGGCAATTAATGATGCTGTAAGTTGACCACGTAGGCCATTTAAAGCTAGAGTGAGCTGCTCTGCGGATTCAACCTCAATTACAATCGTCGTTGGGCCGAATACTTCTTCTTGCAGTAATTCATCATGCTCTAGTAAAAGAGATACATCGGCTTTAAAGAGCTGAGGATAGGCTTGATGACCTTGCTGCGGTTGGCCCGCTAAATGCTCTATTTTGTCATGTGCGAGTAATTCTTTCAGGCCATGCTCGTAGCTTCTTAAAGTACCTTTGTTAAGCATGGTTTGTGACGGTTGCTGGGCCATTGCAGCCGTAAACTGAGCCATAAATTCGCTGAACTCAGGTGATTTAATTCCAATAATTAAACCCGGATTGGTACAAAACTGACCGCAGCCTAAAACCACTGAACCACTAAGTTCGTTTGCGATTTTGTCACCACGCACTTTCAGAGCTTCGGGTAATAAAACCATTGGGTTAATGCTAGACATTTCAGCAAAAACTGGAATGGGTTCAGGACGTGCAGCAGTTAGATCGCACAGAGCGCGGCCACCTTTAAGTGAACCTGTAAATCCAACGGCTTTAATTGCTGGATGTTTTACGAGTGGTTCACCGACACCTTGACCATAAATCATGCTAAAGATGCCTTTTGGCATAGCGCATTTCTCAATCGCACTACAAATGGCGTTTGCAATTGATTCGGCCGTTGCCATGTGACCGCTATGAGCCTTCACAATAACTGGACATCCAGCCGCAAGTGCTGAAGCGGTATCGCCACCCGCAGTAGAAAAGGCGAGAGGGAAGTTACTTGCACCAAATACGGCAACTGGTCCAACACCGATTTTATATTGGCGTAAATCTGGACGTGGAAGTGGTTGACGTTCAGGTAAAGCCAAATCAATACGCGCACCTAAATAGTCGCCACGGCGTAATACTTGAGCAAACAGACGTAATTGACCTGTAGTCCGCGCACGTTCACCGCGAATACGCGCTTCTGGTAAGGCAGTTTCTTGACAGACTGTTGCAATAAACTGGTCATCAAGCGCATCAATTTCACTGGCAATTGTTTCTAGAAAAACAGCGCGTTGTTCTGGCGTAGTTTGTCTAAAAACCGGATAAGCCAATGCGGCTGCTTGAGCGGCCTGATCAATTTCTTCAGGAGTTGCTTGAGCAAACTGATAAGGTAATGCTTCATCTGTTGCAGCATCGTAGCTTGAGACAAACTTATTGCCTGCACTTGAACGTTGACCTGCAATAAAATTTTGACCAGTAATATTTGACATTATCAACCTCACTTTAGAGTAAACGTCAAAAGTGCTTCTTCTGACGTTGGAGAGTTATCAAAGCGAAGGTTTTACATTTGAAATATTGTATTTTGTATACGGTATTAATCAAAAGAAAACCTTAACTTATATGTGTTTAAGCAAGCAATTGCTAAGCTTCATCGTCATTTTTAATCAGTGCTTTTGGTAAACCTGAGCGTATACCCCAGTAGTAACAACCAAGAGAAATCACCATCACTAATAATGTGTCGAATGGCGCTGCCAATAGGTGTGATGCGCCATCACCGAAGCTGCCAAGATAAGAAGCAATAATCATTAGAATGTAGTAAACAAGGAGCCACGCTGAGGACTTTAATTGTTGAGCTAGGCTGACTTCTTGGGTTGGCACATAGCGTTTAAAAATAACGTAGAGTGCAAACAATACGATTTGTGCGCTTAATAACCATGAAATCACATTCCAGCCAGACCAATAGACAATAAAAGATGCAATGACAAAAGCGAGTGGGCCGAGAACGGTAAAGCCTTTTACATAGAATGGACGTTCTAGCTCAGGAGCATTACGACGTAAAGCACCGACTGTGACAGGAGCTAGGGCATAACTTAAAACTAAAGCTGCCGAAACCACAGAAATTAATTTATCCCAAGATGGAAACGGCATAGTCCAAAATACAGAAAGTGCAAATGTTAACCATAAGGCATAACGTGGAATGCCTGATTTTGGATCTACACGTGTAAAAATACGGAAGAATGTATTACTGTTCGACCATGCATAAATGACACGTGGAGTTGCAGCCATATAGATGTTGCCGCAGCCAGACGGAGAAATAATGGCATCTGAAACAACTAACAGAGCTAACCATCCCAAACCTAATAACATGGCAATGTCGCGGTAAGGTAATGGGAATTTGTCACTGAGTCCTGACCAACCATTTGCTAACATATCGGTGGGTACTGCACCCAAGAAAGCAACTTGAAGCACTACATAAATAATCGTTGCCAAAACGACAGATAAGATGAGCGCAAAAGGAATCGTAAATTGAGGACGCTTTACTTCACTTGCCACCGAAATAATTGGCGTTAAACCTAAATACGCAAAAATAATACCACCAGCAGATACGGCACCTTGTACGCCGTGAGCACCCATTGGGGCAAACTCGGTCATTGAAAAGTTTGCAGGTTTAAAATGGTATAGAAGTGCGACCATTACTAAAACTGGTACAGCAAATTTCAATGCACTGATGAGGTTGTTGGCAATTGCAAAGGTTTTTACGCTGTAATAGTTCAATGCAAAAAATACGCATAAAAGCGCAAACTGAAATAACCATCCAATGGTAGTTGGAGACCGGACACCATCATTGACGGCTGTAAGCGAGGGGAACCATGCTGCTGCATATTCACGAGCAGCGACGACTTCAATTGCAATTAAACTTGAAAAGGCAATGACGGTCACAGAACCCAGTAAGTATCCTTGTAAAGGGCCATGTGAAAATACGGGATAACGGATAATACCGCCTGCTCGTGGTAAGGCTGCACCTAACTCACAATAAATAATTCCCAGAATTAAAACGGCAAAGCCGCCAATAATCCATGACAATATACCCGCAGGGCCGGCTTGAGAGGCCACATGACTTGCTGAAAATAACCATCCTGAACCGAAAATGGCGCCTAAGCCAATGAATGTAAGATCCATTAGAGATAACTGTTTTTTAAACTGACTTGTCATTACGTTTTCCTTAACGACAGAACTATTGTTCTTTCATATATCGTATACGATATATGGTTATTGGTAAATAGGGGAATTTTTATTCTATTTGTTGGCAGAGAATGATCTGAATATTATATAAATTGTTGTTTTTAATTAGTTTTAAATAATTTACTTTTCAAGTATATAGTTTAAAAACCAAATATTTTTTATAAAAAATTAGGAACACTACGCTATTTCTTTCGCTTAAAAGAACAATTTTTAAATATTTATTGAGTAAGTTACCATTTAAATTAATGGAAAATTCCATTTTTTTTTAAATATTGAATTAGAAGTTGATTGCGTTGTTTTTAGGCTATGAGCCATTTATTTTCAGTGCTTTATAGTCGGCTTAATGATAATTTTAGAACTATCCGAAAGGACACAATAATGACGAACATACGAATAATAATGAATCGAAGGTAGGACCACGTGTTTATTAGTGTATTTGATCTTTTTAAAATTGGCATCGGCCCATCTAGCTCCCATACAGTTGGACCAATGCGAGCGGCATACAGTTTTGTGGATGATTTATTGAAGCAAAACGATTTACAAGCAACGGTAAGAGTTCAGGTGAAGTTATACGGTTCGCTGTCGGCAACCGGTGTTGGTCATGCGACAGACAAGGCAGTACTGTTAGGCTTAATGGGCTTTGACCCTGAACATATTGATACTCAAGTAAGTACAAGCTTGATTGAAGATGTACTTGAAAATAAAGCCATCCAGCTTAATCAGCAAAAGAGTATTTCTTTTGACTATAAGCATGATGTGCTTTTTTTAGATGAATCTTTGCCTTATCACCCTAATGCAATGGAATTGATTGCGTATAACGAGGCTCAAGAAATTTTATATGCAGAAACTTACTATTCGGTTGGTGGTGGCTTTATTGTTAGCCAAAGACAATTAGCAGACACCCAAACTGAAACCAACGACGTTAAGGTTCCATATCCGTTTCATAGCGCGGCTGAACTTTTAAGCTTATGTAAAACTCATCATTTATCAGTGAGCGAGTTAATGCTTGAAAATGAGAAAAGCTGGCGTAGTGAAACTGAGATTCGTAGCAAGATTATGGAAATCTGGAAAGTGATGCAGCAGTGCATTCACAACGGATTAATTAATGAAGGCATATTACCGGGTGGGTTAAACGTAAAGCGTCGGGCCAAGAAAATTCATGATAAGTTATTAAATAAGAAAAACTCAAACCTGATTGTGACAACTTTTCATGCCATGGAATGGGTTAATTTATTTGCTTTAGCCGTCAATGAAGAAAATGCCGCTGGCGGCCGAGTAGTAACAGCCCCTACAAATGGTGCGGCAGGGATTATTCCGGCAGTTTTATATTACTACGTGACTTTCTCTAAAGACTTTTCCGAAGATAAAGTGGTTCGTTTCTTTTTAAGTGCAGCAGCCGTTGGCATTTTATGTAAACTCAATGCTTCTATTTCTGGTGCAGAAGTAGGGTGTCAGGGCGAAGTCGGCTCGGCGTGTGCGATGGCTTCGGCAGGTTTAGCCGAAATTTTAGGTGCCTCACCTGAGCAAGTGGAACATGCGGCTGAAATTGGGCTTGAACATAATTTAGGTTTAACGTGTGACCCGATTGGTGGTTTGGTTCAGGTGCCTTGCATTGAACGAAATGCAATTGCAGCCGTAAAAGCTATTAATGCAGCACAAATGGCACTTCATGATGACGATGAACATTTTGTCACGCTAGATAAAGTGATTCAGACCATGAAGGAAACAGGCAAAGATATGTCTGAGAAATATAAAGAGACTTCAAAAGGTGGCCTCGCTGTTAACGCAATTGAGTGCTAAAAAAAAAGAGATGGGGACGAGGTGACCCCATCTCTTTTTAAACATTAAGCTTCGCGAGCAACTAAGGTTAAAATGTCGTAAGTTGCGACAAGTTCCCCACGTTGGTTCTTGACTTTAATATCCCACACGACAACGCCATGTGCAGGCTGAGACGGATCTTTTTGTGGTTTAGGTGTTTTTTGTTTACAGGTGAGTTCAACCTGAATGGAGTCACCGATTTTAACCGGTTCAACAAAGCGTAAGTTGTCCATACCATAATTGGCAATCACAGGGCCTTGTGCTGCATCGACAAATAGACCTGCTGCGGCAGACACAATGAAGTAGCCGTGTGCCACACGCTCACCAAAGAAAGACTCGGCCGCTGCGATTTTGTCGGTATGTGCGTAGAAGTAGTCACCGCTTAAACAAGCGAAATTGACAATATCAGCTTCAGTCACTGTACGACGTGCTGTTAATAGGCGTTCACCAATTACTAACTCATCAAAAGACTTTTTAAATGGATGTACGCGGTCTTCGTTAACTTTCGAGCCGGCAGTCCATGAGTGGGTAATTTGAGTCAGGCTATTTGGGGAACCTTGAATTGCTGTGCGCTGCATGTAGTGTTTAACGGCACGAATACCACCTAACTCTTCACCGCCACCTGCACGACCAGGACCGCCGTGTACTAAATGTGGGAGCGGTGAACCATGGCCTGTACTTTCTTTTGCAGATTCTGCATCGAGTACATGCACACGGCCATGCCAAGGTGCAATTTTTTGAATAATCTGCTCAATATTCTCATCGTTATTTTTAACGACAGAAGCCACTAGGCTACCTTCACCACGTGAAACAAGATCGCTAAGCTCTTCAATGTTTTGATATGGCATGAGTGTACATACCGGACCGAAAGCTTCCGTGGTATGAACATTCGTCGCTTGTAAAGGCTGTTCGCACACCAATAAAGTTGGAGCGAAAAAAGCACCTTTTTCAGGATGGTCTGCATTAAACGTAAAGGTCTCGTTGCCACCAAAAACAATTTTTGCATCTTTGCTGAGTTCAGCAACTTTTTCTGCAACGTCATGTTTTTGTTTAATGCTGGCTAAAGCACCCATGGTGGTTTCTTCTTTTTGAGGGTCACCCACCACAACTTTAGCAAGTTTGGCAGTGAGCTTCTCTTGTACAGTTGCTAATAAATTTTCAGGAACGAAAGCACGACGAATTGCAGTACATTTTTGGCCTGCTTTTGTCGTCATCTCATGGAAGACTTCACGCACAAATAAATCGACAGTTTCTTCATTTGCTTCAGGGCTTAAAATTGCGCTGTTTACCGAGTCAGCTTCCATGCTAAATGGAATTGAATATTTATTGAGGTGAGGGTGGTTACGTAGTTTTTGACCTGTGTAGGCGGAACCTGTAAAAGTCACGCAGTCTTGTGGGCCTAACTGTTCTAACAAGTCATAAGTCTGACCGCAAATGAGTTGTAGCGAGCCTTTTGGTAATACATGTGCTTCTTCAATGGCTTTTACAACCGCTTGAGTTAATTGAGCACCATCGGTTGCAGGTTTAACAATACATGGCACACCTGCAAGTAGCGTCGGAGCGATCTTTTCAAGCATTCCCCAAATTGGGAAGTTAAAAGCATTAATGTGAACGGCCACACCCGCTTTAGGACTTAAAATGTGTTTAGCACCGAAAGTTCCATTTTTAGATAGTTGAATCCAACTGTCTTCGGTAATAATTTTTTCGTCATTAAGTTCACGGCGAACCAAACTTGAATAAGCAAATAATGTCTGGATGCCACCTTCAATATCAATCCATGCATCTTTACGAGTTGCACCTGTTGCATAAGCAAGTTTGTAAAACTCTTCCTTACGTTCCAGTAAATATTGGGCAATTTGTTTTAAAGCATTAGCGCGTTGATGAAACGTCCAGTTAGCCAGTTCTGAACCATTTTGTTTGGCATATTGAACAACACGTTTCATATCAATGCCATGACTACTTACGGCATAAATCGGTTCACCCGTAATGGCATGGTAAACAGGACGTAGTTCTTCGCCCGTCGAATGCCATGTTCCATAGACATAAGAAGCAAGGTGAGGCAGTTGATACTCAGACTGCTGAAAATCTGTGTCAGTTGAGGTTCCTTCTAGGTGTGCTTGTTCAAGCATGACCAAACTCCTTTTTTATGTGATACATCAATTATAAAAAATGCAAAAATATGATTCATAATTTCAGATTAATTTGTCAAAAAGTCAACTTTATTTTGATTTGTAAAAGTAAAAAGGTTTTTTACAATTGATTTAAATCTAGTAATTTCAAATATTTAATTTCAAATTATTGGTTGTATTTAATTTGATACTAAAAAAGTGATTGACTTTGTTTTTGGTGTATCGAAAAATAGATTTAAGGGTGATGCCTACAGGGAATGAAAGAATGGAAAACAACTACCAGAAATTTGAACAAAATATTGCCAATGAAATTACGATCGAGGCTAAGGATCAAATGCCTGATGCCTATCGCAAAACATTGATTCGTCAAATCGGGCAACATGGCCATTCTGAAATTGTAGGTATGTTGCCTGAAGGGAACTGGATTACTCGTGCGCCAACTTTAAAACGTAAAGCAGTTTTATTGGCGAAAGTACAAGATGAAGCGGGTCATGGTTTGTATTTGTATAGCGCAGCAGAAACTTTAGGCGCTGACCGTGATGACATGATGGAAAAATTGATTGATGGGAAAATGAAATACTCATCAATCTTTAACTACCCAACTTTGACTTGGGCAGATGTTGCTGCAATTGGCTGGCTTGTCGATGGGGCAGCCATTGTGAACCAAGTTGCACTTTGCCGTACCTCTTACGGGCCATATGCACGTGCAATGGTACGTATTTGTAAAGAAGAAAGTTTCCACCAACGCCAAGGTTTTGAAGCCATGATGGCTTTGGCAAACGGTACACCGGAACAAAAGCAGATGGCACAAGATGCAGTAAATCGCTACTGGTGGCCAGCACTCATGATGTTTGGCCCAAGTGATGAGCATTCTCCAAACAGCGCACAAAGCATGGCGTGGAAAATCAAACGTTTTAGTAACGATGAATTACGTCAAAAGTTCGTTGATAACACTGTGCCACAAGTGTTGCAGCTTGGCTTAGAAGTGCCGGACCCAGATTTAAAGTTCAATGAAGAAACAGGCCACTATGAGTTTGGCGAGATTGACTGGCACGAATTTAATGAAGTGATTGCCGGACGTGGACCATGTAATCACGAGCGTATCGAAGCACGCCGTAAAGCATGGGAAAACGGCAAATGGGTTCGTGATGCAGCAGTGGTCTACGCGAAAAAGCAGCAGCTTGAAGCAAACAAAGTGGCTTAACAAGATTTATGGAAAAATTTGAGGAAATCAAAATGGAAGATAAAAACAACTGGTCGCTCTACGAAGTATTTGTACGTAGTAAACAAGGCTTAAGCCACCGTCATGTAGGCAGCTTAAGAGCACCTGATGATGAAATCGCACTGCAACATGCTCGTGATGTTTATACACGCCGTAATGAAGGAATTAGCATTTGGGTAGTTCGTTCTGAACTGATTAAATCATCACAGCCAGATGAAAAAGCTGAATTTTTCGATCCTTCTTTAGACAAGGTTTATCGTCACCCGACTTTTTACCATATCCCAGATGGCATTGAGCACATGTAAGGGGAATGGCAAATGAATCATTCAGTTTTATCTAAATTCTTATTACATATTGGCGACAGTCAACTGGTTTTATCTCAGCGTTTGGCTGAATGGTGCGGGCATGCACCTGAGCTAGAAATTGATATTGCCTTAGCAAATATCGGCTTGGACTTGTTGGGTCAGGCAAGAAACTTTCTGACTTTGGCTGGTCAATATGATGAAGCTCAACGTGATGAAGACCAACTTGCGTATTTCCGTATAGAACGTGAGTTTTTAAACCTCTTGTTGTGTGAACAGCCGAATGGTGACTTTGCACAAACGATCGTACGCCAGTGGTTGATGGATCATTATCATCTTCATTTATTTACTGCTTTAACGCAGAGTTCACTTCCTGAATTAAGCGCGCTTGCTGTGAAATCTTTAAAAGAAGTGAAGTATCACATCCGCTTTTCGACAAGCTGGATGGAGCGTTTAAGTTTAAGCACAGATGAAGCGCATCAACGTGTACAAGACGGTTTAAATAATTTATGGCGCTTTACCGCTGAGTTATTTGAACTGAGTGCAGACGAACAAGCATTAGTTGCAGAAGGTGTGATTCCAGATTTTTCAAATGAAAAAGAACAATGGAACCAAATCATTGCAGATGAGCTTAAGCGTTTTGAATTAAATGTTGCTGTGAACGATGCTTATCGCCGTGGTGCGAAACAAGGATTGCATACCGAGCATTTGGGTTATTTGTTGGCTGAAATGCAATGTATTCAAAGAACTTATCCGGGAATGACCTGGTAAGACAAGGAGGTGAGCCATGCAAATGATTCGTCATTGCATCGACCAATGTTGGGATGTTCTACAAACGGTCAGTGACCCTGAAATTCCGGTTTTATCGGTTGTCGATTTGGGGATGATCCGTGGTGTAGAGATTAACGATCAACAAGAAATTATTGTTCGTTTAACCCCGACATATAGCGGTTGTCCAGCAACAGATATGTTGAAAGCACAAATTGCTGAAGCCTTTACCGCAGAAGCTTTGACACCAGTCAAAGTCATGGTCGATTTGTCAGAAGCATGGACCACGGACTGGATGTCTGAAGCAGGGAAAAAGAAACTGCAAGTTTATGGCATTGCACCACCTGAAGGGTTGGCGCATCAGTGTGGAACTCACGTTCATTTAAATGATGGTGTCGAGTGTCCACGTTGTAAAAGCCGACATACCCGACTGTTAACAGAGTTTAGTTCTACCGCCTGTAAAGCACTTTATAAATGTCAGGACTGTCTTGAGCCTTTTGATTACTTCAAATGTATTTAAGTCTTTAGATAAGGAAATCAGCCATGAGCCAATTTGTACCATTAAAAGTAAAAAGTATTACACCGCAAACCGATCAGGCAATTTGTATTGCATTTGACGTTGTACCTGAACAACAAGAACAATTTCAATTTCAACCTGGTCAACACTTAACCATTCGCCATTTAACCGAAGCGGGTGAAATCCGCCGTTGTTATTCAATTTGTAGCTATGCAGGCAAAGAAGACATCAGTATTGCGGTTAAAAAAATTGATCAGGGTCAATTTTCAAACTGGGCCAATGATCATTTAAAAGTAGGTGATGTGCTTGAAGTCATGCCACCACAAGGTGTGTTTTTTCAAAAAGCAGCCAAAATCGGCGGGCAAAACTATTTAGGTGTTGCTGCAGGTAGTGGTATTACTCCAATTTTATCAATTGTTAAGCAAGTTTTATTTGAACAGCCTGAAGCTAAATTTACGTTGCTCTATGGCAATCGCTCATGGAAACAGACCATGTTTGCCGAGCAAATTATGGATTTGAAAGATCAGTTTAAAGAACGCTTTCAACTCATCAATATTTTTTCTCGTGAGTTCAACGATAGTGAACTGATGAATGGTCGTATTGATGAAGAAAAGCTAAAACAACTTTTTGATTTTGAAGTGCTTGAAACGAGTTTTGACCATGTGTTTGCCTGTGGTCCAGACGAAATGATGAATGCTGTAGAAAGCACCTTGCCGAACTTTGGTATTGCAAAAGTGCGAATTCACACCGAACGTTTCCATACGGGACAAGCGCGTAAACGTAGTGTTGAAGCGGATGCAAATCGTAAAGAAGAAAAGGTAAACATCATTTTAGATGGTCGTGAGCTGATTGTTTCTGTGGCTCAAGACGATGAAAGTATTCTTGATGCGGCTTTACGTGCGGGTGCTGACTTACCGTATGCCTGTAAAGGTGGGGTGTGTGCGACTTGTCGTTGTAAAGTTATTTCTGGTGAAGTCGATATGTTCCTGAACTATAGTCTTGAAAAAGATGAAGTTGAAAAGGGCTATGTGCTTAGCTGTCAAACCTTACCAAAAGGCCCAAATGTTCGTTTGAGTTTTGATGAGTAGAGGCTGTCATGCAAGAGTTAATCAAAGCCAGCACAGCAACTGACGGTGTTTTGTTATTAACCCTAAACCGTCCAGAAAAAAGAAATGCTTTAAACAATGCAACATTGCAGTGTTTGTGTGAGTTGCTCGAAGAAGCTGAACATAATGCTCAAGTCAAAGTGGTGGTTTTAACAGGTAACGCTCAGTGCTTTGCAGCTGGAGCAGATCTTAGTGAGTTGGCTGCAATGGACGCCGTGTCTTTGCAACTCGATATTCGCCCGAAGCTTTGGCAAAAGATTGATGCGTTTAGTAAGCCGCTGATCACCGCAGTAAATGGCTATGCCTTAGGCGCTGGGTTTGAGCTGGTTTTGCATTCAGATATGGTGATTTGTGGTGAAAATGCCCGTTTTGCTTTACCTGAAATTGGCCTTGGTATGTTACCCGGTGCAGGTGGAACACAGCGTTTAGCGCGCTTGGTAGGGCAACAGCTCACCATGCGCTGGGCCATGACTGGTGAAATGATTTCGGCAAAACAGGCGGAGCAACACGGCATTTGTAGTCAAGTGGTGCCGACTGAATTAACCGTTGAATATGCGGTTCAACTTGCAGCCAAAATTGCCAAACAAGCGCCTTTAGCGATTCGCGTGATTAAACAATCAATTAAAAGTATTCATGAAACGACTTTAAGTCAGGGACTCAAGTTTGAACGTCAAAACTTTGTCTGGCTGGCGGCTACAAAAGATCGAAACGAAGGGATTAATGCTTTCTTTGAGAAAAGAAAGCCAGTGTTTAGAGGTGAGTGATGGACTATCAAAATATTATTGCTGAAGAAAAAAATGGTGTTGGCTACCTAACATTTAACCGCCCAAAAGCACTAAATAGCTTTAACGTTGATATGCACCGTGAAGTGGCTGAGGTTTTAAACCTGTGGACTAAAAATCCGGATGTTCGCTGTGTGGTGATTAGTGGTGAAGGTCGCGGCTTTTGTGCAGGGCAAGATTTAGGTGATCGTGTAGTTGACCCAAATGCTGAAGCTCCAGATTTAGGATATTCCATTGAAACTTACTATAACCCGCTCATTAAAACGATTGTAAATATGCCAAAGCCTGTGATTTGCGCCGTAAATGGTGTGGCAGCAGGTGCAGGGGCAAATATTGCACTAGCGTGTGACTTGGTGATTGCAGCTAAATCGGCAAACTTTGTACAAGCATTTTGCCGCCTAGGTTTGGTTCCAGATTCGGCTGGTACATGGTTTTTACCACGTGCTGTAGGCCATGCGCGTGCGATGGGCTTAACTTTGTTAGGTGACAAGCTCCCAGCAGAAACCGCAAAAGAATGGGGCATGATTTGGGATGTGGTTGAAGACGCTGAGCTTAAAGCAAAAGTGACTGAACTCGCGGAACGTTTAGCGAAACAGCCTACTTTTGGTCTATCTCTCATTAAAAAAGCCATTCATCAATCAAGCAACAACACCTTTGATGAGCAAATGGTGTTAGAGCGTGATTTACAACGTATTGCGGGTCGTTCAGAAGATTATCGTGAAGGGGTACAAGCCTTTATGAATAAACGTGAACCAAATTTTAAAGGGCGCTAAGCATGACAGATTTAGACTTATCTCGTGCCCGAATTGCCGTCATTGGTTCTGGCACCATGGGCATCGGCATTGCCCAGTTAGCCATCGTTAATGGGCACTCGACCGTTTTATATGATCTGGACGCTCAAAAAGCACAACAAGCAGTTGAGGGCTTGGAGCAGACGTTTAAAAAGCTAGTTGAAAAGAGCAAGCTTACACAACAGCAAGCTGATGAAGCCTTAGCGCGGTTAACGGTGGTGAATCAAGTTGAAGCACTACGTGATGCTGACTTGGTTATTGAAGCGGTTGTTGAGAAAAAAGAAGTTAAACAGTCTTTATTTAAGCAACTTGCTGAAATTTGTAGTGCGCAAACCATTTTTGCAAGTAACACATCTTCAATTTCAGTGACTGCAATTTCGGCGGGCATTGCTCACCCTGAGCGTGTGGTCGGCTTACACTTTTTTAATCCTGCACCAGTCATGAAACTGGTTGAAATTGTACAAGGCTTAAAAACCCCAAACAGCTTATGTTTGGCTTTAAAAAACTTGATGATTGGCTGGAAAAAAATTCCGGTACTCACCAAGTCAACTCCTGGTTTTATTGTGAACCGAATTGCACGTCCGTTTTATGCAGAAGGCTTTAGAGCACTGCAAGAACAAGTCACCAGCTATGACCAGCTAGACTATGCCTTAAAGCAGTGTGGCGGTTTCGCGATGGGACCGTGTGAACTGACAGACCTCATTGGGCAAGATGTTAACTTTTCGGTGACACAAAGCGTTTATCAAGAGTTTTTTTACGAGCCACGCTACCGCCCAAGCCTGATTCAAAAAGAATTGGTCGATGCAGGCGCTTGGGGGCGTAAGTCAAAACAGGGTTTTTATAGCTATAACGAAAAAAATCAGTACGAGACTTTTCAACCTCAAACTGTGACTGTCAAACCAGTTGATGTCCATATTCAGCTCAAAGGAACTTGGTCTCAGCTACCTGCTTTTTTAACGCGTTTAGGCTTAAAAAGCGGATCTGCGAGTGATGACAATATTCTTCAAATTGATGATATCGACTTACGTTTGAGCCAAGGTGAGTCTGCCAATATTCATTACCTAAGCCGTAAAGTAGTTTTAATGGATTGGCACCATGATTTTGCACAGGCAGAGGCTTTAGTACTCAGTCATAACGAACTTTGTGAAGCAAGTGACCTCGCTAAAGTTGAGTCTTACTTTGCACAGTTTGGTATTAGCGTGATGTGGATTAAAGACCATCCGGCACTGTTAACCTTACGCACCATCGCTTTACTCATTAATGAAGCCTGTGAAGCAAGTTTACATGGTGTTGCGAGTCTGGAAGATATTGATAATGCCATGAAATATGGAGTGAATTATCCTAAAGGTCCTTACCAGTGGTTGACACAAATGGGCGGTGCTTATGTGCTCCAAACCTTAAATAACTTATATGCACTGTATGGAGAGGAAAAATATCGCGCGAGTATCTACCTCAAGCAATATGTAGCGAAAACTCAAAACATTGCTACTCAATATTCACGTGATATGACCGAATTTGCATAATCAGGAGTCAACATGGAAGACGTTTTAATTTGCGATTTTATTCGTACCCCAATTGGACGATATGCAGGTGCCTTAAGTGCAGTACGTGCAGATGATTTAGCTGCATTGCCCATCAAATATTTAAAAGATAAACACCCGAACTTACCGTGGAATACAGTAGACGAAGTGTTTTTAGGATGTGCCAACCAAGCAGGTGAAGACAACCGTAACGTTGCACGCATGGCAACACTGCTAGCAGGCTTACCTGATAGAGTGCCAGCGATGACGGTCAATCGCCTGTGTGCTTCTGGTTTAGATGCTGTGGGACTTGCGGCGCGCTCAATTAAAGCAGGCGAAGCGCAATTTGTGTTGGCAGGTGGTGTTGAGTCAATGAGCCGCGCGCCATTTGTACAAGCTAAACCAACCGAAGCCTTTAGCCGTACACCTGAAATTTATGACACCACTATTGGCTGGCGCTTTGTAAATAAGCAACTTAAAGCGCAATACGGCACTGACAGCATGCCGGAAACTGCCGAAAATGTAGCTGAAAAATATCAAATTAGTCGTGAAGACCAAGATGCGTTTGCATTACGTAGTCAACAAAAAACGGCTGCGGCACAACAAAACGGTTTCTTTAACGACGAGATTTTGCCTGTCGAGATTGTAGATCGTAAGAAAAACGTTAACGTTGTGAATCGTGATGAACATCCGCGTGAAACGACACTTGAAGCACTCGCAAAACTAAAAGCACCATTTAAAAAAGAAGGCGGCTCGGTGACTGCCGGAAATGCCTCTGGTGTAAATGACGGTGCCGCATGTGTGCTCATTACCAACCGTGAATTTGCAGATACACATGGTTTAAAACCTTTAGCACGCGTAATTGGCATTGCAAGTGCAGGTGTTGAACCCAAATATATGGGTATAGGTCCTGTTCCGGCTGTGCAGAAAATTTTAAAGCAAACAGGTTTAACGCTAGATCAGATGGATGTGATTGAGCTGAATGAAGCATTCGCAGCCCAATCTTTGGCTTGTATGCGTGAACTTGGTCTAAAAGATGACGATGAACGCGTTAACCCAAATGGCGGTGCGATTGCGCTAGGACATCCGCTCGGTATGAGTGGTACTCGCTTAGTGATTACCGCAACACGTGAGCTAAAAAAACGAGGTGGACGCTATGCACTTTGCACGATGTGTGTGGGTGTTGGACAAGGCGTCGCACTGATTTTGGAAAATTTAAATTAATTCAGACGGTTTTTAAAATTACATAATGAGGAGAGAGGCGATGGACAGCCTTACAACGGATAATGTTGAGCAATTAACACTTGCAGAGCTTAGAGAGCTGCAAACTAAACGGTTAAAACACACCCTGATTTTTGTATATGAAAATAGTCCGGTCTATAAGAAAAAGTTCGATGAGGCAGGTGTACATCCTGATGACTTCGTGACTTTAGACGATCTGGCGAAGTTTCCATTTACAACCAAACAGGATTTAAGAGACAACTATCCGTTTGGTATGTTTGCTGTGCCACAAGAGCAGATTGTGCGTTTACATGCATCATCGGGCACAACGGGTAAACCGACCGTGGTGGGTTATACTCAAAAAGATATTAACACTTGGTCGGACATTGTTGCGCGTTGCTTACGCATGGCAGGTTTAACCGCTAAAGATATGGTTCAGGTGGCTTATGGCTATGGACTGTTTACAGGTGGTCTAGGTGCACATTATGGTGCCGAGCGCTTAGGTGCAACGGTTATTCCAATGTCTGGCGGCCAAACTGAAAAGCAAGTTCAGCTCATTCAAGACTTTAAACCGACTGCAATTATGGTTACGCCCTCATATTGCGTGAGCATTATTGAAAAGCTCGAGCAACAATTTGGTACTGCACGTAATACGTCTTTAAAAGTCGGAATTTTTGGTGCCGAGCCGTGGACCAACGAACTTCGCCGTGAAATTGAAGAACGTCTTAATATTAAGGCACTCGATATTTATGGTTTGTCTGAGGTGATGGGGCCGGGTGTTGCGATGCAATGCTTAGGCGAGGGCGAAGGGCTAACCATTTGGGAAGATCATTTCTACCCAGAAATTATTAACCCTGAAACAGGTGAAGTCTGTAAAGATGGTGAACTTGGCGAATTAGTCTTTACCACCATTACCAAAGAAGGCTTGCCGATTATTCGTTACCGTACTCGTGATTTGACCCGTTTACTCGCTGGAGAAAATCTGGCAATGCGTAAAATGGATAAAATTGTGGGCCGTAGTGACGACATGCTGATTATTCGTGGCGTGAACGTTTTCCCAACTCAAATTGAAGAGCAAATTTTGCAAGTTCAGCATTTAGTTCCAAATTATGAAATTTTGGTGACTAAAAAAGGCCATATGGATACTTTGCATATTCGTACAGAGATGTGTCATAACTGTACTATACAGGCCAATCAACTTGCTCAGGAGTTGATGAAACGCATTAAAACCATGATTGGGATTAGCGTTACTGTAGAAGTTGTGACAGAAGCGACCTTACCTCGTTCGGAAGGTAAGGCAAAGCGGGTAATCGATATGCGTCAGATTGCTTAACATCAAGATCATTCAGGGTATAGAATCTATACCCTGAAACTAAACGCCAAGACATGAGTATGAGTGCAAAAATACAGCAAATAATTGATTCTGTTGTAAAGAATGAAACCTTAAGTGGAACTTCGCTTATTTCGACAATTTTTGGAGATTCAGTACTTCATCGAGGTGGAAACATTAGTCTTGCCAGCCTGATTCAGTTATTAGAGCTATTTGGTTTTAATGACCGTGCTGTAAGAACCTCTGTTTTTCGTTTAGTTAAAAATGATTGGTTGTGTTCAGATAAAATCGGCAGAACCAGTTTTTATCGCATTACCGATTCGAGCCGTTCGACTTATTTGCAAGCAGAGCAACGCATTTATAACGACCAGATGAAAGAGTGGGACCATTATTGGGACCTTATTCTGATGTCTAGCCTCGACACTGAAAATAAAGCGTTGTTAAAGAAAGAACTCGAATGGTTAGGATTTGCCAATATTTCGACAAACTTAATGGCTTATCCGGGTTGTAACCGTATTGAACTGCAACGCTTGTTGGTTGACTTAAATATGAGTGAGCAAGTGGTGGTGTTTAAAGCCGAAACTTTGCAGCTCTTTAATAATTCGGTCGATACCATTGGCCGTATGCTCAGAACCAACTGGCCAATCGATGAATTACGCCAAAGATACCTACAGTTTCTTGATATTTTTAGAGAAATTGGCGTGTTGCTGATGCAGGAAAACGAACAACTCGAACCTGTTCAGGCCTTTCAAATTCGAACTTTGCTGATTCATTATTATCGACGGATTTTGTTGAAAGACCCTGCATTACCGCTTGAGTTGTTGCCAACTGACTGGCCCGCGATTAGTGCACGAACGTTATCAATGAATATTTATAAAAAAGTATTTGAACCTGCCGATGAATACTTCTTGTCTGTTGCCGCAACAGCAGAAGGGCCAATGCCAAATGCCACAGCACATTATTGGCGCCGTTTCGGAGGTTTGGTTGCAACAAATGAGAGGGTAAATCATGCCTTGTTATAGTATTGACGGTGTTATTCCAGTTGTAAGTCCAGACGCTTTTGTACACCCAACGGCTGTTTTAATTGGTGATGTGATTATTGAAGCGGGCGTATATGTAGGGCCATTTGCCTCGTTACGTGCCGATTTTGGTCGTATTCATATTAAGGAAAATGCCAATATACAAGATAGCTGCACCGTACATGGTTTTCCGCAAAGCGTGACTTTAGTTGAAGAAATGGGGCACATTGGGCATGGGGCAATTTTGCATGGTTGCCGCATTGGAAAAAATGTTTTGGTCGGCATGAACAGCGTAATTTTGGACTATGCCGAAATTGGTGAAAACACCATTATTGGCGCAAATAGTTTGGTCAAAACCAAGGATGTTATTCCGGCAAATGTACTGGCAATGGGTAGTCCTGCTAAGGTTGCACGTGATTTATCAGAACAAGAAAAAAAGTGGAAAACTAGAGGCACGCAAGAATACATTGAGCTTGCACAGCGCTGCTTAAACTCAATGCAAGAAGTTCAGCCTTTAAGCTCAGAGTTGGATGACCGCCTGACCTATAAGGACTTTAATTCTTCAAGCTATCAGATTAAACAAGATAGTGTTTAACGGCTTTTAATCAGTCGATTTCAATACATATAGGTTTAATACTTAAGGAATACTCGCACGAGTAGGGAGACGTTTGTGCAAAAAATGGAAAATACCGCGGTTGACCAATTCGCAGAGCTATTGGGTGTACAAGTGCTGCATCGCAGTTTTGATGAAGCGCGTTGTCAGCTTAATGTAAAAGACGAACACATGAATGCCTTGGGCGGCGTGCATGGCGGTGTGATATTTTCTTTAGCCGATATTGCTTTTGCGATGGCTTGTAATGCAGGCGATGTGCCATATACTGGCTTACAGGCGGATATTCGCTATATGAGCGGTGCGAAAGATAAGGTGTTATTTGCAACGGCAACCAAGGTTGGCAGTAGTAAAAAATTTGCGCATTATGAAGTGGTGATAACAGACGGTTTGAATAATAGAGTCGCTTTGTTTACGTCTACGTGTTATAGGCTTGCGCCGTAATGTGTGGTTAGTTTGGTGGTTAGAGCTAGAGCAGAACTTAATTAAAATAATAAAAGCGTTGAAAGAGAATAAAGTTAATAAAAATATTGCTTAAATTGTATAAAAAAGATAAGAGCTGACCTTATCTTTTTTTGCCATTTTTAAGTTCTATTAAATGACTAATAGGCTGTTTTTCACAATCGAAATTTGCTTTTTTGTTATATAGATAGAATAAAATTGATTTAGTATTTTTTGTCTTATTTATTATAATCAATACATGCAAGGTAATAATAAAAGAATAACAGTTTCTTCAAATTATAAAATTACATTCTGATTAAGGGTTAAAAATAAATTTAATTAAAGTAGATCATAATTATAGTTTATTAGGCATATATTTTGCTTTGTTAAGCGTACTGTTAATTTTTGTATAAATGAAAAATATACCAACGAGAACATATAAATGAAAAAAATATTATTATTTGTGTGGGCTATATCATACTTGTCAGTCACCTATGCTGCTGATCTAGCTCCAACAATACAGGACGCCCAATATCAGATTTCTAAAGCAGTTATTACTAATAGTTGTGAATCTGGTTTTGATTTACTTTCAGGGAGTAGATCATTCTCTCAACAAGAGATTAGCGGTCCTTTGCCATATATTCGTTCTTATTCAAACCCACTATTACCTGATAGAGAAGGAACGATAGATTACTATAATAAGTTAGGAGGTTATGGTGGTTGGAGTGATAACTATACAAATTATTTAATATATAAAGGAACGAGTACAAGTGGGAAAAAGATGTTCTCACTCAGACTTCCAGGCGAATCAAAAAGAACTTTCTTCTTTGAATATTTAGAAGGCGGGATATATAAATATCAACGTATAGCATCAACTGCTACGACTATTGATAATGTTTCGATGCCTGATAGTGTCACATTAATGAGCAATTTAGGACCATATAGCTTCAAAAAGGTGAATGGTCTAACAGTTGTGAATAAAGATGGGGTGGATTATACCTTTAACAGCGCTGGGCGTGTGAGCAAAGTTGATAATCAGCCATCAGGACAAATAATTACATATACTTATGTGAATAATCAAATTTCAAGAATTAATGATAATAGGAATAATGAGCTTGTATTTACTTATGACACGGCAAATGGCGCATATCTTAAAATCGTACAATATCAAAATGGGGTAGAAGGACAATCGGTTATATATGATGGAACAATGGAGTCAACCCTAAGTTTTGTTGGATCAAGCCAAGTTCATCCAGTTATTAGTAAAATTACTTCTACTCTCACTGGTGTGACGGAATTTGAATATCACAAAGGTTTCCATCCCTTAGTCCGTCAAGCCATATTCGATGACCGGGGGACTTTACCAGAATCTGAAAAACAAAAAATTTATACAGCTACATTTCTTTCCTTTATGCAAACTGTAAAAAGAAATGGTAATTCAGTGATTCTTGTAAGCTCCCAAAATTTTGGTGATGCATTTGAAATTTATGCGGATTTTAGCTTCGATAATAGAATGAAAGTTAGGTATTCAAGCAAAAATGACCAAGGTTTAATCAATGTAACACACGATTTAGAAGGAACACAGCAAACATATTCATTTACTACCAGTGGAAAAGATCAGTTTTCAACCACGACTGCTAGTGATAGTTTTCCATGTATGACTGTGAATAATTTACCCATTAGTCAGATTGTAACGGATAACTGGAATGGGGTAACTTTATCTTCAACTGATAAAAAAGGAGTTCTGACAAATTATAGCTATGATTTACGTAATCGAGTCACAAAAATAGAAGAAGCTGTTGGTACTCCAGCTTACAGGGCTACAAGCTATACGTATGGTAGTTTATCCGATGGCTCAGCCAATTTATTTACAATTCCTACTAAAGTTGTATCACCCAATTTGGAAGTAAATAATATTGTTCACCCATTAGGCGTGATTACCAAACAAACAATAAGTTCCCCATTATCAGGAAGTATTAGCCAAACCACTAACTATACATATAACACTGATGCTAGCTTAGCCAATTATAAAACGTTAAAAAGTATTGATGGACCACGCACAGATGTCGCAGATTTGATTTGGTATGAATATGATTCAAATGCTCAATTAACTAAACAGACTCAGCGGGTTCAAAAGTTAAATCCAAGCTCTACAAAAGATTATGTAAAGACGTACTCAGATTACACTCCTGCGGGGTTTCCTCGACAAGAGAAAGATTTTAATGGTTTAGATACCGTCACTGATTATGATGCTTCAGGTGTTCGTATTTTATCAAAAACAGTTGGGAGTAAGAATTCATCAGGTATCATAACGAATGGTCGTATGACTTCCTATACTTATGATTCACTTGGCCAATTGTTGACGGCCAAAGATCCTTCAAATGCGATCACTACTTTCTATTATGATAGTGCAGGGAGAAAGACAAAAGAAAGTTTGCCTGATGGTTCCAGTAAACTTTATTTCTATGCAACAAATGATGAGCTTAAAACAACAGAATATTATAACTCTGCAGGAGTCTTAGATTATCAGGAGTCAGCAGTTTTAGATCAGAACGGGCGTATCAAAACTCGTTATCGTGGTACTAATCAAGCTATATCCATGACCTATGAATATGATGCAAATGGAAATGTCATAAAAAAAACAGATCAGGGCAATCGTATAGAATCTTTTGTTTATGATGAGTTAAATCGCTTAAAAAGTCACACAAATAAACTTGGATATGTTGATACTCAAAATTTTGATGCATCAGACAATTTAATAAGTAAGAAAGCTCCAAATAATTCAGGATCGACTTCTAGTTTTGTAAATACAAATAAGGTCTCAAATGAAAGTAATACTGATTATTTAGTTAAGAGTTTTACTTATGATAGTGCAAATAATATCACCAAAACAGTTAACTCTAATCGTATATGTGACTTTACTAATTACGACTCTCTAAATCGTATATCTAAGCAAAGTTGTTATTTAAGCGACAACACAACTGAAGAATATCTGAAAGCTGCTTATACCTATGTTTACGATCAGGATGTTTTTGGCAATCTCAATCAGGTTATATATCCCTACAGTGATTGGACAACTAAGCCACTGGGGGTAGATTCTTTTTATAGTTATAACGCTTATGGGGAAGTTGTCGATAAATCACAAACATTGCATAAAGCGGCGTCTACAGGCAGTACTAACGCGATCGCAAAGGTTCGTTATGAATATGATCAATCTGGACGAGTGATTAAACTTACTACGCCAAAGGGTAATATTGTAGAGTACATTTATAATGGGGTAACGGGTTCCCTGACTGATGTAAAATTTAATGGAAAAACCTTAATTACCTCAATTGTGCATAATGCCAAAGGGGAGATTATTGGTTGGAAATGGAGTAATGGGGCAACATATTCAATATCGAACGATACAGCAGGACGCGTAAGTTCTATAAACGTGAATGGCTTTACCCCTAATATTAATTTGGTTTATACCTATCAATCTGCCAAAGCTGATTTAGTAAATACCATCACAGACACAGTTTCAGGTATTAAACAGACATTTACATACGATAATGAAGATCAACTGACCGATTATGTGGTTAGTGGCGGTTCTAGAAATGGTCTAAAAACTAGCTATAGCTATGATAGTAATGGAAACCGGATTAGTAGCACAAATAACCTTGCAGGAACTTATAATTATGGTTTCACCTTAACGACGAATAGTAATAAGTTAAATAGTTGGGTAAAAAACAATACGAGTGTACCGTTTACTCTGCATGCCACGGGAGAGGTTAATACTCTTTCTGATATGTTGACTGGTAATTTTAAGTACGATGGAGAAGGTAATAAGCGTAGAGAAATGGGAGTTCCTTGTACTCACCCAACCACTGGCGCAACAACATGTAATATGTGGTTTGATTATAATCACAAAAATGAAAGAGTATTTTCTTATACCGATAATATTTCTGAGGGACGGCAGTTCGTTTATGATGAAAATAGTCATTTAATCGGTGAATATCGAAATAGCGATCAAGCACAAATTGTTGAATATATATGGCTAGGTGATATCCCTATTGCAGCAGAGATGGCTAATGATCGTTTGATTTATATTTTAACAGATCATAGAGGGTCTCCAATACGAGGGTATGATGCTACAACTAAAGCCAACGTTTGGTCATTGGACACCGGACCTTTTGGAGAAAGTGCGGCGACTGTAAGCGTATCGGGAGTTGAAATTAATTTACGCTTTCCTGGAATGTATTATGATAAGCAAACAGGTTTGTATTATAACCATCACCGATATTACAACCCTAAATGGGGTCGTTATATGGAGCCTGACCCTATTGGACTTGAAGGTGGATTAAATCCTTTTGTTTATAGCAATAATGATCCGATCAATAAGGTAGACCCAAGTGGATTAGGTTGGAAAAAACTTATAGGTAGCCTTTTTGATGATATTTTAGCACCCTTAGGTCGAGAGGCTGTTAAAAGACTTTCCCAAAACTCTTCGAAGGAAGCAGCAAAGCAGACTACAAGCAATCAAGCGAAAAGTGCAGCGGCAAGTAATCAGGCAAAAAGTACAGCTACAAATAATCAGGTGAAGAGTACGGTTTCGAAGGGTAATGATGATGTTACAAAAAATACAGAGCAAGTTCTTATGCGTACCACACGTTCAGGGGACCCTGCTGTACGAATCACTAAGCCAGATGGTTCAGTTATTGATATTTCATCAAAACGTGTAAAGGAATACATCCCTAACACTCATCCTAATGCACCGCCTGGAACATTGAATAAGGTTAAATTTCCTGATGCTCAGCCTAATAGTAAAGGATATAAACGCGATCCAACTTTAGAGGAGTTGGAAATATTAAAGAGGAATAGTAAATGAATAACCCAATCTCTAATGTACAAATTATAGAAGACCCTGAATACGGTGTAATACTAGTTTGTCAGGATTTGGAGCTTGCAGATCAATTTGAAGATTTTTTAACGGAAAAGCATTCTGTGCTTTTCCATATAAAGTTTGAACCAAATCAAGTTTCATTCTTTTTTGGTAAAACAAACAATACTTCAGAGATTAAAGAGTTATTCAATCAATTTATGTTATCTAGTTAAATGGTTAAAGACATTCCTAAGTAAGAGCTTACTATGTTTGATGACTGATTTTTAGTGTAATAATGAGGTCTCGGCCTCTTTATTTAGTTTTAAGTAGTTAGATTTAGAGCAAAACTTAACTAACACGACAGTTTGAGTCGTTTATATATTGATCAATTTAACGACTTAGATATGATAAAAACTTCTTAACTATGGGGTTTTATTATGTCAAAAAATTCAAAACAAACTTCTAATAAGGTCGCTAAATTAGCTTCAGAAGTATTGCGAGATCCATCTTCTTCAGCAATTCAGAAAAAGTTAGCTGGATCAGCTTTAGCACAAACGCATTCTTCTAAACAAACGGGAAATGAAATGGAATCAGAAGCATCTAGAGTACTAAAGAGCGACAAATATAATGACACGACTAAGACTTTAGCTGCTTCATTAGTATCGCAGTCTAATAAAGAAAGATAAGTTATTTCACTTATTAATAATAATTAGCTGTATATGAGTACAGCTAATTATATTGAAAAATATTTAAAGCTAGTATTTTCAATAACTAAGGTTCAACTATTGAAATAGCAGAGAAGCTTTGTTTCTGTCATATCAACTACTGCGGAGTAGGTAGAACTTAGCAAATCTGTCATTTCATTATTTAATGCACTATAGCTAACACCTGGTTGCGCAATTGAGAAGAGGAAGCGAACATTTTTATATTTTAGTTCATCACGAATAGTATTAAGTATAGCTTCATTACCTTTATAAAAACGTTTACCTGCTAATACACCCGTTTTATTTCTTCTTTTTAAATGGCTAATTAGATCCTCAGGTTTCCATTTATATCTAAGAGATACGATTACTTGTCCACACACTTCATAAAGATCTGACAAACGTGAACCCGATTCTTGTTTAGAGTATTTACAGTGTGTAACTTTAAAAATAATTTCTTCTTCAGTTGAATAGATAGCTACAACATCTGCAACTTCACCTGAATTATCATCATTGAATACTATATCTGCATTTTCATTAACATATTTTTTCATGATGTATTCTTGAACAGAATTTTCTCTTATAACTCCCTTCTTATACATTGATTCATGAGGGAAATGTACATTTTCCCATTCTAGGATATGAATTTGATCGGAAGGAATCCTATAAGTAGGTTGAGTATTATAAATAGTATGAATACAGCCACTAATTGTGTCACTATTTGATAGAAATAATGTTGGCGGATAGTTTTCAAAGAATTTCTTTAAAGAAATATCTTCTCTTTTTAAATTTGAAATACAAATTTTTTCATTATCTAGATTTTGAATATTAAAACCATTTTCACCACCTGTCAGCTCTATTGAAAAGTCTAAAGTTTCTATTTCTGTTTTAATAGCGAGATCAATCTTTTTAGAACTCACATTTTTTATGATAAGTTTAGTTTCATAAAGACAGTATTCATGTTGGTCAGTCTTGAGCGTAATTCGATGAATTTTTTCATACAACTCTTCGGCCCAATCAGCGGCTAAAATTTTGATGTTTTCAGGAAATTCAACGATATCTTGCTTTTTAGCAGAGTCTTCAAGAATTTGATCTGAATTAATATTCGGATCAGTTATTAAAGCTCCAATTTGAATACACCATTCTTTCCATTCTTTTAAATCTGCAATTTTCGCAGGACTCCAAATTTTTCCTTTGGCTGAAGCTCCAATACTTATAGGTTTTCCATTACGATAACCTATACCTACAAAATCAGATTTCTTACATTTACTACCTTCTCTAATCTTACTCAATTCAATTGTGACATCAGCACCACTGAATCTTGAATATCGATGCAAGTGATTAGCAGGTTTGAACACACCTGCATGAACTATACTTAGGCGTTTGATATCATTAAAAGATTTGAAAACATCATCTTTATCTATTTTCTTTGCAGTTCCCAGTGAAATGATTTTTACTAAATTATCTATATCAAGTAATTTATCTGAATAACCTAAATACAATAATTTTTTTGATTTATCGAAATGAAGAACGACTAAACCCCAAATTTGATCTTTAATATGATCTGATTTCGCCCATTTCACTTTATCTCTACATTGAGTCGTAAAGTAAAAAACATTTTCCACCTCATTAATAAATGGCTGAGAAAGAGAATAGTATTTTGTATTAAAAGCCTCTCTAAATTTATACCAATCTACTTTTTGGGCGTGGAAACATACAAAGCTTAGGGCCGGAAAAACGATTTTAGGATTTAAATCTATATCAGGAGAATCAAAACCAGATAAAGGCTTACATTCCTGTAAAAAGGCGAGTAAGGAGGCAGCTTGTTCTTTTCTGGTATCTGCAATTTGGCTAATTACGTTTTCCCACCCAGTTCCTTCTTGGAAAAGACTCTCTAATTCCATTGTGAGTTTTTCTTCTGCAAAATTCACAATAAATGATGCATCACCAAGATTGTCTTTCGTGCGTGTAAAACGTCCAATAAATTGTAGCAAGACCGAAATAGATTTATGCATACCATGAACTGCTGCTATTTTGAAATTCGGATAGTCAAAACCTTCCTTTAACATATCGACGCATATAACAATATCAAACTCATGATTTTTAATAGATTCAATTATTTGTTTTTTCCCTGAAACTTTAGAATGAACAAGAGTTATTTTTTCTTCAGGAAACCACATACGATATTTGCCTAGTAAGTCTTCTGCTTTTTCTCTAGTCTCTGCTCTAACCATGACTTTATGGTTATAAAAACCCCTTTGGCGATCTTTATATAATTGATTAATAGCAGTATGAGCTATTTCATAATCTTTTTTACTTGGATGACGTTCATCTACTGAGATTAATGAAATTTTAGAAAAACATTTATCATTAAGAGCTTGTGATAAAGGATAATTGTAAACAACTTTTCCTTGAATCGGTTGTCTATCTAATCGATAAGGCGTAGCAGTAAATTGGACAATTTTTGAGGCTGAAAATAATTGTTTTAGCATATCCCATTCTTTTGCTGTTACATGATGGGCTTCATCAAAATATACATGACTAAAAAAGTTTTTTAATTTATGTTTTATAGCAGAGGGGCTTCTTGCTAAAAGAGCTGGAGTAGAAATAATAACTTCTGCATTTAATAAATATTCAACTTCTTCTTCAGATTTAATAGTCTCTTTTAAAGCAATAATTTTAGGATTTCGAAAATTTTGAGGTATCACACCTAGATCTTTAAGGATTCCCCAACTACTAAATTTTTGAAAGAGTTGTTCTTTTAATTCAATAGTAGGGACAATTACTAATGTTCTTTTAGATTGGTCGACTAATGTTGTTAATAGCATAGTCTCCGTTTTTCCAGTGCCTGTAGGTAAGACTACCGTTGCAGGCTCTTTAGAGAGAGTCCAATGTGCTATTAATGAGTATAGAGCACCAATTTGAGCTGCTCTTAATCTTTCTCCATTTTCATTAATTGCATTAATATTAATTGCAGAGGATGTAGTAATAAATTCAAATAATGGAATAAGTAGATTTTTTTCAACTTTTAGTATTCCTTGATTTCTTTTCAAGGTGGCCTTAAATAAAAGATTTGTACTTAAACTTTTTAAAGTATATGTACTTTTATCTTGATAACAGATGGCGAAAGTATTTTTTCTTTCAGGTAATGCTAATTCTTGGATTTGACCAAGACGACTATGTTTATCCCAATAAGTATAGAGAAATTGATCAAATATTATTTCTTCTTGGAAAAGTTGATGTTGTTCAAAGCTATTTGAAGACATAGTGTTTAATTTCCTTATCATCACTCTTAATTAATTATTATTTTTTTTTAAGAATTGTTAAAGAGAAAAAAGAATTAATATTAATTTATAATAAAGATACAAATTTGATTTAATGGAAAAAAGAACAATATAGAAATATGAAACGAATAAAAAGACAATTAATTTCTAATTTCCCCCTTATATTGCAAAATTAGCACAGCATTAATAGTTAAAACCTTAAGCTTTACACCCCCACTTAACAATAACTCCCTCATTATTTAGCCTTGCTTTTCTAATGATTTAATTTAAAACAAATGGCATTTTGCGTGCTTGACTGCAAAAGGGTTGGGCACTATTCTTTGCCTGCTGGCCACATTGCCAGCCGGTCGTCGCGGACCGATTTTTTCGACCACATCAGGATTATTTCTTCTGAGGAATAGTCTTATGTGTAAACTCCCAGTCTCCTCCCGTAGCGGTAGGACGGGAGAGGGACACCTTCGGGTGTGCTGGAGTCGAAACCAGTCCGCGAACCCTTTCTCGTTCTGCCACCATAATTTTAATGTCTGGCAGAACTCCCAATAAAAAGGAGTTGGCTTTGCACATCCATTATTTTTTGGCTCTCAATGCCAAAAGCTATAACGACACAGCTTAAAAAATTTAAAGCAGCTTGAATGCCCTAAGGTTTTCAGGCTTTAAGTCATTTTTACTTAAAACTTAGCAATAACAAACTTGAGATGTGCCAAGCACAGTCTTTACGGCTTTGCTATGCCTTTTTTTCTCCCAAAAAAGTATCTCGCTGAGAAACAACAAGAATTTATAACGGTAAAACTATGCCAAAGTTAGTACTTTCTTCCCGTGCCATACAAGTCATTAATCAGTCGATTGATTTATTTCACCACCGTGGCTTTCATACGGTTGGGGTAGATCGAATCGTGAAAGAATGTGAAATTACCAAAGCGACTTTTTATAACTTTTTTCACTCTAAAGAGCGGTTTATTGAAATCTGTTTGATCGTACAAAAAGAACGTTTAAAAGAAAAAGTGGTTTCAATTGCTGAGTGCGATCAAGGCACAAACGCGAAAGATAAACTCAAAAAGCTTTATTTTTTACACACCGATGTAGAAGAGCTGTACTTTCTATTATTTAAAGCCATTTTTGAAACGAAACTAATCTATCCAAATACCTATCAAATCGCGGTGAGATATCGAACATGGCTGCTGAATGAAATCTATAGCCAACTTATAAAATTAAACACCGATGCGACTTTTCAAGATGCCAAACTATTTTTATATATGATTGAAGGCGCAATCATTCAGCTTTTAAGTTCAGATGGGGCAGTCGATAGGGAAAAGATGTTGGATGGTTTTTTATGCAGTTTGGTAGGGGATGTAAAGTGCTGGGCTGATAACAAAAAATATTAGACCGGTCGTCTACTAATCTATATAGTGAGGTCTTACTTTGTTGTCCTTTTAGTTTTAAAGAGAAAATTAATGTCTATTATTCTTCATCATTTAAATGCTTCACGCTCATTTCGCATTCTGTGGTTACTTGAAGAAATTAATCAACCTTATGAATTAAAAAGTTATTTTCGAGATAAAACTACAAATCTTGCACCTCAAGAATTAAAAAAAATTCATCCTTTAGGAAAATCACCAGTGATTGAACTTAATGGAAAAGTAATTGTAGAATCAGGTGCAATTGTAGAAATTTTGATTGAAAAGTTTGCTCCTCAACTGATGCCCGCAAAAGATTCAGACAGTTATTTTGATTATTTACAATGGGTTCATTTTTCAGAAAGTTCGGCTATGGTTCCATATTTATTAAATATTTTTAATTCGATTGAGTTAAAAAATGGCACTCAATTAAAGTTCTTGGATCAATATGCGCATACTGAGTTGGATAAAGTATTTTCATATTTAGATCAACAATTAGTAGGCAAAAAATTCTTAGTAGGCAATAGCTTAACGGGAGCAGATTTTATGATTGGTTTCGTAGTCTATGGTCTAATTAATTCTTTAAATATTCGTTCAAAATATCTCAATATTGAACAATATGTAAAAAGTCTAGAAAGCTTAGAAAGCTGGCAAAAAGCTATGTATATAGAACAAAATCTTCATCACTAAACCAATGCCTAAAAACGAAATGCCTTTGAGCACTTAAAAAAGAATTGATTTCTCAAGTAGAGAAATCAATTCAGCAATTTAGATCCCTTCAACAAAACTCACCATAACATCACAGCAGCCTTGGCGTTTACTTTTGGCAAGCTGATATTCAGGTGAAAAATAACATTCACGGGCGGTTTCCATATCTGGAAACTCAATCACCACGTGACGCTCAAATTCTTGTCCTTCTAAAACTTCTGAGGCACCGCCACGGGCAAGAAACTTGGCACCGTACTTTTGAAAAGCTTGCGGAGCAGTAGCCATATATTGTTTATATTGTTCCATATCATGAATGGTGACATGAGCAATCCAGTAAGCAGACATATCATATTTCCCTATAATTTATTAAATAAAGGTCTATTTACCTTTTCCTAAAATTTGTGATTTCACGCATCTAAAATATTTTTTGCGACAGCAGCAGCTTCAGCAATATGTTCAGCAACTGCTTGTTTTGCCTTTTCAGGGTCTTTGTGAAGATAGATGGCTTCACACATATTTTTAATACGTTGATAACCTGAAATTTCACGTTTTGTTGATTTCATGGTCATGGCACGAAGGCGGCTAATTCGGCCATTTAAGCGCTGCACCACTTCCCAAGCAATATGATGATTTGCGGTAGCGAAGATGGTTTGATAAAGCTGGGTTGAAGTTTCAATAATCAGATTGATGTCATCGGCAGCAAAAGCAGCTTTAAGATCTTCTAATAGAAGCTTTAATTTTTCAGCAGTTTTACCATCCAGGTTTTTAGTGCAGTCAACCACAGCACTTTGCTCTAACAAAAGACGAATTTCATAGATCTGTGAAGCGATGTCCCAGTTAAGTAGCGAAACGATAGGGCCTTTATTTGGCAAAATCTCAACTAAACCTTCTGCTTCCAAATAACGAATCACTTCGCGAACCACAGAACGGCTCACGCCGAGTTCTTCACATAACGTTCTTTCAACCAGTCTTTTTCCTGAAGGGAAATAGCCCGTAATAATGGCATTGCGCACTTTATCTAAACACAGCTCTCGTAAAGTTACGGGCGGGTTTTCAATTTTAAGATTCATAAATAATTAAATTTTCCTGTTTTTTAACATGTTGAGTTTCATCACATGTTTTTCAATAAAAATTAGGATAGCAAACTCTTGCTTTTTTTTCAGTATGTATTATGGTATACCATAATACGAATGACAAGATAATTTACTTGCAAGGAAGAGCAATGGAACTCATACGTAAAACAGTGCTTCATGTAGAAACCACTTATGTAGATGGCGGCAAAGAAGCAGCAAAGCCTTTAAAAATGGTGGCAGCCGCAGCGGTTATTAAAAATCCGTGGGCAGGGCAAGGTTATGTAGAAAACCTAACACCGGAAATTCGCCGCATTGCGCCGATCTTAAGCGAACATTTAACCAAGCTTATTCTTGATGAAGTCGGTTCGGGCGAAGCTGTTGAAGCTTTTGGTAAAAGTGCAGTGGTGGGCTTAAATGGTGAACTTGAGCATGCATCAGCTTTAATTCACACCTTACATTTTGGTAATACATACCGTAGTGCTGTTGGTGCGAAATCTTATTTGGCATTTAACAATACCCGTGGCCCAGCAAATGCGCCGATTTTAATTCCAATGATGGATAAAAATGACGAAGGCCGCCGTTCTCATTACTTAACATTGCAATTTGCAATTCCAGATGCACCTGCTGCCGATGAGCTGGTTGTTGTGATTGGTGCAGCAACAGGTGGTCGACCACATCATCGTATTGGTGATCGTTATAAAGATTTGGAAGAGTTAGGTCATGATGTCAAAAACCCTGCAGCTGTCAAATAACCGTATTGCTCACTATTTTGAGCAAGGCGAAGGAGAGCCTCTGGTTCTGATCCATGGAGTGGGAATGCAAGCTGCGGCATGGTATCCACAAATTGAATATTTTTCTAAACATTATCATGTAATTTCAGTAGATATGCCGGGACATGGTCAAAGTACCAAATTACCGGCAGACGCAAAATTACAAGATTTTGTGGAATGGACCATCGAATTTATTACCGCCTTAAATTTAGGGCCTGTAAATTTAGCGGGACATTCAATGGGCTCGCTAATTACCACAGGAGTTAGCGTTACCCGTCCTGATTTGGTTAAACGGATGGCGGTGCTCAATGGTGTATATAAACGTACAACCCAAGCACGTAATGCAGTGATCCAAAGAGCTGAAGAGTTAAAAACAGGTCGTATTGATGTTGAAACTCCGCTACAACGCTGGTTTGGTGAAAGTGAAGTCGAGCGTATAGCGGCAGCTAAAGTGAAATCATGGCTCGAAAATGTCGACTTGTCTGGTTATACCACTGCATATTCTGCTTTTGCGCAAGGCGATGAAACCTATGCAGATGACTGGTCAAAGATCACTTGTCCTGCTTTGGTGTTGACCGGAACGGATGATCCGAACTCAACTGCAGAAATGGCTGTGCAAATGGCGAATCAGGCAAAGCATGGCACTGCAATTGTCATTGAAAATGAACGTCACATGGTGAACTTAACTGCACCTGACAAAGTGAATAATGCAATGCAAGCGTGGTTGGAAACCAGCGTTTAATTTGCCACACATTGCTGAAGGAATATAACAATGAGTGAAATGGATACTATTAATAAAATACGTGAACTACGCGATGCGTTCGGTTCATTTATGACGGGCGTTACCGTGGTCACAACCTGTAAAGAAGATGGAACGCCACTTGGCTTTACAGCGAACTCTTTTGCTTCGGTGTCTTTGGACCCAGCTTTACTTCTAGTGAGTATTGCCAAGACATCAAGCAATTATCATAACTTTGCAAATACCACTCATTTTGCAATCAATATTTTGGCAGAAGAGCAAAAAGATGTTTCGAATACATTTGCTCGTCCAAGCGAAGACCGTTTTGCAAATCTTTCATGGTCAAAAAGTGCTTGCCAAAACCCACTCATCGATCATGTGAGTGCATGGTTTGACTGTACAACTTACCAGGTTGTCGATGCAGGTGACCATGCCATTTTAATTGGTAAAGTTGAAGATTTTGCTTCGACAGGTTTTGCAGGTCTTGGTTATTATCGTGGTGGATATTTTACTCCAGCCAAACTTTCTGCCGAGGTCATTTCTGGTCCTAAAGTGGTGATGAGTGCGATTATTGGTCATGAAAATACCATTTTACTTGAAGAAACTGCCGATCATAAATGGACTATTCCACATGTGATGGTAGATAAAGACGGTGCCGATAAAGCGCTTGAGAAAATCTTTGCAGAATATCAGCCAGATGCTTCTGCCAACTTCATTTACTCTGTATATGAAAACGTTGAAAACCAGCAGCAATATATTTCATTTTTATGCAACACACCCGTAGCTCAAGCCACCAAAGGTCAGTTTGTCGATTTAAATGATCTTGAAAAGCTAGAGTTTGTAGACAGCGCTTTAGAAAGTATGCTGATGCGCTATCGCAAAGAAAACCATCTGAAAACGTATGGTGTTTATTATGGAAATCAGACAACAGGTACAGTTCGTCAAATCGTTAAAGAGGAAGTTTAATCATGCGTTTTTCATTATTTGTGCATATGGAACGTGTTTCTGATCAGCAAACCCAGAAGCAGCTTTATGATGAAATGATTGAGCTTTGTCAGATTGCAGACCGTGGCGGTATGCATGCGGTTTGGACAGGCGAACACCATGCCATGAACTTTACCATTGCACCCAACCCATTTTTAAATCTGGTCGATTTAGCCAATAAAACCAAAAATGTTCGTTTAGGTACTGGCACGGTAGTAGCACCATTCTGGCATCCGATTAAACTTGCAGGTGAAGCTGCAATGACCGACATTATTACCAATGGCCGTTTAGATATTGGTATTGCTCGCGGTGCTTATTCGTTTGAATATGAACGTATGGTTCCGGGTATGGATGCATGGAGTGCAGGTCAGCGTTTACGTGAAATGATTCCTGCCATTAAAAACCTTTGGAAAGGCGATTATGAGCATAACGGTGAATTTTGGCAGTTTCCAAAAACCACTTCAGCACCTCAACCGCTTCAACAACCGCATCCACCAATTTGGGTTGCTGCCCGTGATCCGAATAGCCATGAATTTGCTGTGCAAAATGGCTGTAATGTACAGGTAACGCCTTTGCATTTAGGTGACGAAGAAGTTGAAAAGCTCATGGGGCATTTCAATGCAGCTTGCGAAAAGTTCAATGAAATTCAGCGCCCTGAAATTATGTTACTTCGCCATACCTATGTGGCAGATAGTGAAGAAGATGCTCAACTGGCAGCAGATGAAATCAATACCTTCTATAACTATTTCGGCGCTTGGTTTAAAAATGAGCGTGAAATTAATCAAGGTTTAATCGCCCCTTTAAGTGCTGAAGAAATTGCTGCACATCCTTTTTATACACCTGAAGCGATGCGCAAAAATAACGTGATTGGGCAAGCCCAAGAAGTAATTGACCGCTTAAAAGCTTATGAAGCGATGGGTTATAACGAATATTCTTTCTGGATTGATACGGGCATGAGCTTTGAACGTAAAAAAGCCTCATTAGAACGTATGATCAATGAAGTTATGCCGGCATTTGCATAGAGGCGAATATCATGACAGCAGATTTTCAGCTTTATATTAATGGTCAGTTTGAATCTGGTGCAGCGACTTTTGAAAGTATTAATCCTGCAACAGGTGAAGTCTGGGCACACATGCCGGAAGCTCGAAGCGATGAAGTCAATCGAGCAGTGCAGGCGGCATCTGATGCGTTAAAAGCACCGGCTTGGGCAGGTTTAACTGCTTCACAACGCGGTAAATTGCTTTATAAACTGGCTGATTTAATTGAAAAAGCTGCACCGAAATTGGCTCAAATTGAAACCAGTGACACGGGCAAAATTATTCGTGAAACATCGAGCCAGATTGCCTATGTCGCTGAATATTATCGCTACTATGCTGGTATTGCCGACAAATTAGAGGGTAGTTTTCTACCGATTGATAAGGCAGACATGCAAGCGTGGATTGTTCGTGAACCAGTAGGTGTGGTTGCTGCAATTGTTCCTTGGAATAGTCAGTTATTTTTATCGGCAGTGAAGGTCGGCCCAGCTTTAGCGGCAGGTTGTACAGTCGTGTTAAAAGCCTCTGAAGATGGTCCTGGGCCATTATTGGCTTTTGCTAAATTGGTCCATGAAGCGGGTTTTCCGGCTGGAGTGGTCAATGTAATTACCGGTTTCGGGCCTGAATGTGGCGCCGTGCTGAGTAGCCATCCGGACGTTGCTCATGTTGCGTTTACAGGTGGTCCAGAAACGGCAAGACACATTGTACGTAACTCGGCTGAAAATCTTGCAAAAGTTTCACTCGAATTAGGTGGCAAATCTCCATTTATTGTATTTGCTGATGCAGATATCCAAAGTGCGGTAAATGCTCAGGTCGCTGCTATTTTTGCTGCAACAGGGCAGAGTTGTGTAGCAGGTTCACGCTTACTGGTTGAAGAAAGCATTAAAGATGAATTTGTTCAGCGTTTGGTTGAGCGTGTACAAACCATAAAAATTGGTTTACCTCATGAAATGGCAACCGAGTTTGGACCGCTTTGTACCTTACGCCAACGCCAAAAAATCGAGCAAGTCGTTGCAAGTTCAATCCAGCAAGGCGCAAAACTTCTTACTGGCGGTAAAAGCCTTGAGCGAGCAGGGTATTACTATCCACCGACCATTTTAGATTGCACCGATGCACCTCAAGCAGATTGCATTACCACAGAACTATTTGGTCCTGTTTTATCGGTAGATAGTTTCAAAGATGAAGCGGAAGCTGTGCAAAAAGCCAATAGCACGCCTTATGGGCTGGCGGCAGGCGTTTTCACCACCAATTTAAGCCGTGCGCACCGTATGACCAAAGTCATTGGGTCGGGAATTGTTTGGTTAAACACTTACCGCGCTGTTTCACCACTTGCACCTTTTGGTGGACATGGGCTTTCGGGACATGGTCGGGAAGGTGGCGCAAATGCGGTTTTAGATTACACCGCCACCAAAACAGTTTGGTTACGTACCTCAGATGAGCCAATTGATGACCCATTTGTCATGAGATAAGTCATGACTTGAGGTATGAAAATATAACGGGATTTTAATTTCAAGGATGAAAAAATGAATCAGTCAAACCCAGTAATCGCCTAAAGCTTTAATAGTTGAAAACGTAAAACTAGATGTATCGATGCTTAATCAAGTATTGATTGGACTGGCTTTACCTTTTTCTTGGCTAAAACAACACAAACAGAGAAATCAGCTGTTTGTAAAAGGAAATAAAAAGATGAAGCCGAGTCATATTGAAATGACTTTGGCTGGGCAGATTTTTTGATGTTGAGGAAATGAATTCCTCAAAGAGAGATTAAGGATATGAGCCAAAACGAAAATAGCAATAATGCTTTCGCTATCGAAAGTCATTCCATTGATTATGTTGCTCCCTCTGAACGTAATGGGAAAGTTCGCGATCTATTCACATTATGGTTTTGTACCAATATTGCACCGCTTGCCGTGATTACGGGTGCAATGTCAATTTTAACCTTTAACCTCAATATTGTAAGTGCATTGCTTGCGATCTGCTGCGGACATTTTTTTGGTGCAGCAATTCTGGCCTTAACCTCTGCACAAGGTCCGCAGGTCGGCATTCCACAAATGATTCAGAGCCGCGCACAGTTCGGGCGTTATGGGGCATTGCTAGTTGTACTGTTTACCACCCTCATTTATTTAGGTTTTTTCATCTCTAACATTATTTTGTCAGGCAAAACCCTGCATACCGTTGTTCCTGCCATTCCAGTGCCGACCGCGACCGTGATTGGCGCAATTGCAGCAACCACAATTGGTGTGATCGGTTACCACTTTATTCATAAGTTCAATAAAATTGGAACTTGGTTTATGGGTGGTTCGTTGCTCATCGGCCTCATGATTATGGTGCCGCATATTAATGCAGATGTACTCGCTAAAGGCTCTTTCAATATGAAAGGCTGGTTTGCCATGTTTGGTTTGTGTGCGGTATGGCAAATTAGTTTCTCACCTTATACCTCAGACTATTCACGATATTTACCGAAGTCGATTGGTATTTATAAGCCATTTATCTTTACCTATTTAGGCGCATCGTTAGGAACCATTTTTGCGATGGCATTTGGGACGATTGCGGTCAGTATTGGCTCAACGGCAGATGCCATGGAAGCAGTAAAGTCAGGTACTGGGCTGTTCGGCTATGTCCTTATGATTTTGTTCTTATGCAATATCATTGGTCACAATGCCATGAACCTCTACGGTGCGGTTCTTTCCTGTATTACCTCAATTCAGACTTTTGCAGGGCAGTGGATGCCAAGCCGAAATATCCGAGTCGTGTTATCAATCATTGTGTTAGTTCTAGCGACTTTAACGGCACTTTGGGCATCAAGTAACTTTATTAGTTTCTTCTTGAATGTGATTTTTGCGCTGTTATTTATTTTGGTGCCATGGGTATCTATTAATTTACTAGATTTCTATGTCGTGAATAAAAAGTCTTATGACATTCAATCCATCTTTGCACGTGATGGCGGTATTTATGGCAAATTTAATGCAAAAGCGCTTACGGCTTATTTCATTGGGATCGCGGTACAAATTCCATTCTTAAAAAATGCGTTTTTCACAGGTGCATTGGCCGATGTAATTCCGGATGCGGATATTTCTTGGGTCATTGGATTGGTGGTGAGTCTGGTGGTGTATTACGTCTTTAATCTAGGAAAGATTAAATGTTCAGCTCCCGCATTAAACGCAAAATTACCTCAATAAGCATTGTAGTGAAAGGAATTCCACAATGAAAAAAAGCTATTTACAAGCGGCTCTAAGCGCAGCATTGATAGCCGTAATTTATCCAAGTTACGCAGGTGTAAGTTTTGGAGATACCGATGGTGAATACGGTAAGCTCACCGTATCAGGTTATGTTCGCGCTAACTATCAAGATAAACACTATGGAGAATCTGCTTCTGATCAAAAAATTCGTTTTGATGCTGCGCAGTTAAAACTGGACTACGAGCGTGGACCGTTATTTGGCCATGCGGAATATCGTTGTTATCAATATGACCGTCTATGTGATTTTTCTACGTTGGTTGATGGTTATGTGGGATACAAATTAAATAAAACAGATCAGGTGGTGGCAGGTGTTCAGCCGATTCCATTTGGGCCGGGACGTTTCTGGGGCAATAGTCTATATGGAAGTATGAGCACAACCGCAGGTTTAGAGGATGTTCATAATCTTGGTTTGAACTATCACTTTGAATTGCCGACAGCAACCAAATTTGATGTGGGGTATTTTGCGGTAGATGGTGGAAACTACACAGGTTCTACCCAAGATTCAGGTCGCTATACAGCAAACTACGTGAGTTCAGACGATCCGAATAAAACCGATTTGCAAGAAAAAAACATGTGGGTGGGCCGAGTGACTCAAGATGTAAATCTTGGAATTAATGGTTTAAGCACACAGCTCGGTGGTTCATATTGGACATCAGATATTGAAAATAAAGCCGCTTCGAGTGATGGCCGTCGTCATGCATGGGCACTTTTTGGTAAAGCCAATTATGGCAATTTTAATGTGACCCTTACAGGTGGTAAAAATGATGTAACTAATCAGGATCAGCTCAATCCTAATCAGTCACTCATGGGTTCCTACGACACTGAATATTATGTCGCGAACAAAGGTAAGTTCTATACCGCAGATGTGGGCTACTCTTTCAAAAATGTTAAGCAGATCGGAAACATTACGCCGTACTTTATGTACAGTCAGTACGATAAAGATCAGGACAATATGAAAGATTCGATCCGTAATATTATTGGTGTGTCTATTGACCATAAACAGCTATCTTTGGTGGCTGAATACATCATGAGTAAAAATGACCCGTTCATTGGTGGGACTCAAGATTCATTGGCACAAGGGGATGATAACCAGTGGAATAAGTTGCTTAACTTAACGCTGTTTTATTATTTCTAAAAACATTTAAACATTCGGGCATACCGAAAATTTTTTTAAATTAATTTTTGGTATGCCATAATACAAAGTTGATGGTGAGCTATTTAATTTATCTATCGCTCCACTATCAATGCAGAAGATCTCAACAGGATAATGATCATGCAGCTTAATGAACTCGCTTTATTTCGTCAGCAAGCCTTTGTTGCTGGAAAGTGGTGCGATGCAGACCATCAACAAACATCCGAAATTTTAAATCCGGCGACATTAGAAGTGATTGGTACTGTCCCAAATATGGGTAAGGCTGAAGCCGAGCGTGCCATTGAAGCTGCCAAAGAAGCTTGGCCGCTATGGAAAAATAAAACAGCAAAAGATCGATCAATTATTTTAAAAAAATGGTTTGATTTAATTATTTCAAATGCAGATGACTTGGCTTTTATTTTAACAAGTGAGCAAGGAAAGCCTTTAGCCGAAGCCAAAGGTGAAATTTTATATGCTGCCAGTTTTATTGAATGGTTTGCCGAAGAAGCGAAACGAGTGTATGGCGATATTATTCCAAGCCCATATCCCGATGCTCGTATTGTTGTAAATAAACAGCCTATTGGTGTCGTTGCAGCGATTACACCTTGGAATTTTCCGGCTGCCATGATTACGCGTAAGGTTGCTCCAGCATTGGCGGCAGGTTGTCCTTGCATTGTAAAACCGGCACCTGAAACACCTTTTACTGCCTTGGCTTTAGTAGACTTAGCTGTACAAGCCGGCGTGCCTGCTGAAATTTTTAGTGTGATTACGGGCGATGCGGTTCATATTGGTGATGCGATTTTTGAAAGTGATGTTGTCCGCAAGTTTACTTTTACTGGTTCAACACCCGTCGGCAAAATGTTGTTTGAGCGTTCAGCAAAAACCTTGAAAAAAGTTTCCTTAGAGTTGGGTGGCAATGCGCCGTTTATTGTATTTGATGATGCCGATTTAGATGCGGCAATTGAGGGAGCACTCATTGCCAAATTTAGAAATGCAGGGCAAACCTGTGTCTGTGTTAATCGATTCTTGGTGCAGGCTGGCATTTATGAAAAATTTATTGCCGCCTTAAGCCAAAAAATTCAAAACTTTAATATTGGTAATGGATTAGAAGCAGGGCATGACATTGGGCCATTAATTAATGCCAATGCGGTGAAAAAAGTTGAAGCACATATTCAAGATGCCTTAGATAAAAATGGTCGTCTTGTGATTGGTGGTAAAAAACATACAGCGGGTGAATTGTTTTTTGAACCGACACTGATTGCAGATGTTACCGCTGATATGGATGTAGCAACCCAAGAAACGTTTGGTCCACTAGCAGCTGTATTTAAATTTGAAACCGAGCAACAAGCTGTTGAAATGGCAAACGCAACTGAATTTGGTTTAGCTGCATATTGTTATACCAAAGATTTAGGACGTGCTTGGCGAATGAGTGAACAGCTCGAATATGGCATGGTCGGAATTAATAAAGGCCTTATTTCAAATGAAGTTGCGCCTTTTGGTGGAATTAAACAATCTGGTTTGGGGCGTGAAGGTTCTAAATACGGTATTGAAGATTATCTGGAAATTAAATACACCTTGTTTGGAGGATTGAATATATGAGTAATGAAAAATTTGAAAAGGGTTTAGTAATCCGTAAACAAGTTCTTGGCGAAGAATATGTAAATAATTCAATTAATAATGCCGATGAATTTAATCTACCTCTTCAAGAGTTAGTGACTGAATATTGCTGGGGAGCTGTTTGGGGACGTGAAGAATTAAGTAAGCCTGAGCGCAGCTTAATTAACTTGGCAATGATTTCGGCTTTAAATCGTCCACATGAGTTAAAACTACATGTTAAAGGTGCACTTCGAAATGGCGTACCTAAAGAGAAAATTCGTGAAGTGCTGTTACAAGTAGCCATTTACTGTGGCGTGCCTGCTGCTGTAGATAGCTTTCGTATTGCTAAAGAGGCAATTAAAGAGTTTGAATCTGAGCAATAAACTTTCGGTTTGAATATTAAAAAAAGGCCTTGTTCAAGTGGACGAGGCCTTATTTATATAATTTAAATCAAATTTCTAAGTTCATTTGCCGTGTTGCGTAGCAATGGCAAAATTTGCTGAACCAGATAATCTTCTTGTACACGGTTGGTCTGAGACATGCAGTTAAGCGCCGCAATGGCTTGACCTTGGGCGTTAAATACGGGTACGGCAATCGCAATCACGCCAAGCTCATGTTCTTCTTTAGAAAGACAATAATCTGATAATGAAATGCCCTTAAGCACTTCAAAAAACTTTGACTCATCTATGAGGGTAAAAGGGGTTAAACGCTTTAAACCGTAAGTTTTTACCCATGTGTGTTGAGCTTCTTCAGACAGTGCAGCAAGCAATACTTTACCCGTAGAAGTGGCATGGGCAGGCAGTCGGTTACCTAAATGCATACCGTAAGGGCTAACGCGTAAATTATCTTGCTGCGGTAAATAGCTACGGGCAATGGGTACGACTTCGTTATCGTCTAACACCACAATTGAAAAAGTAAGAGATGTCTGTGCACACAAAAGATTTAAAAATGATTGAGCGACTTTAGGCAGGTGAGCAGAGCTTAAATAAGAACTCGAAAAGCGTAGCACACGATGAGTCAACCAAAAGTAATGTTCATCTGTTTCTAAATAGCCTAAGTATTTTAAAGTTTTTAAATAACGCCTTGCCGCTGTACGACTAATACCAGTTCGCTCAGCCACTTGAGTGACATTAAGCCGTTGCCGATCTGTTCCAAAAGCTTCCAGTAAAGCCAAGCCTTTAGCTAATCCTGCAATGTAGTCATCTTGACGAATTTTCTCATGCGAGGTCGGGTGCTCTAAAAAAGCATCGATAGAAGGCATCCATTCATTCCTGTTATTTTGGTTGTTTCTGTCCGCTATCCGGACAAACTAAATGATAAACGGTTATTTTCGTCTTGGATACATAGTGAACAAAACTTAAAGCCAGTAATTTAAAAGTCAGGATGAAACAAGGATGAAGTTATGGATATTTTAAAGACACAGGTTGCAATTATTGGATCTGGACCAGCAGGGTTATTGCTTGGGCAACTTCTATATAAAGCTGGCATCGATCATATTATTGTTGAGCAACGTAGTGCTGAATATGTGGCTTCACGGATTCGTGCAGGAATTTTAGAACAAGTTTCGGTCGACTTGCTGAAACAAGCAGGCGTTGACCAAAACTTAAAAGACAAAGGATTACCGCATTCGGGCATCGAAATCTTAACCAACGGTGAATTGCATCGGGTTGATTTAGCAGCACTCACGGGCGGAAAACAAGTGACCGTATATGGTCAGACCGAAGTGACTAAAGATTTAATGACTGCCCGTGAAGCAGCACAACTCACTTCATTTTATGAAGCTCAAAATGTACAGGTGAAAGATTTCTACACGGCTCCGAAAGTTGAGTTTGAGTACCAAGGTAAAGCCTATCAAATTCAGTGTGACTTTATAGCAGGGTGTGATGGCTACCATGGCGTCTGCCGCGCCAGCGTGCCCGAAGATAAAATTAAGACTTTTGAAAAAGTTTATCCGTTTGGCTGGCTAGGGGTGTTGGCAGATGTTCCCCCTGTAGCCGATGAACTTATTTACGTACAGTCAGAACGTGGCTTTGCTTTATGCAGTATGCGTTCAGAAACACGTAGCCGTTATTATTTACAAGTCCCTTTAACTGATCACGTCGAAGATTGGTCCGATGAAAAATTTTGGGATGAGTTAAAAAACCGCCTAGACCCTGAAAGCCGTGAAAAGCTAGTGACAGGACCTTCTATTGAAAAAAGTATCGCGCCGTTACGTAGCTTTGTGACTGAGCCAATGCGTTTCGGGAAACTATTTTTAGCAGGTGATGCTGCGCATATTGTTCCACCGACAGGGGCAAAAGGTCTAAATCTCGCTGCCTCTGATATTGCTTATTTATCAAGTGCACTTGTTGAATATTATGTGGAGGGTTCAGAACAAGGTATAAATGAATACTCTGAAAAATGCTTACAACGTGTTTGGAAAGCTGAACGTTTTTCTTGGTGGATGACTCACTTGTTGCATCGTTTTGAAACTGAAAGTGAGTTTGATCATAAGATTAAACAAGCAGAGCTAAGTTATGTACTCGGTTCGATTGCGGGTAAAACTACATTAGCCGAAAACTATGTCGGTTTGCCTTATGAGATTAAGCAAATTGATAGTTTTAAACATGCAAGTTAACAATTAAAAAAGATAAAAGGGCACATAGATGCCCTTTTTCTATAGGAAAATTTAGTTGGAAAAAGTCTGAGATGCGGTGCGCTTTGCTTAAAAGATCAGCATTAATAAAAGCTTTTGTCATATTTTTTCAGTATATTGCTATTAATTTCTTTATTTATAAATTCTAAGTTTGTATGGAACAGGACCAAGCACGCATACCTAAATATATTCCTATTCGCGATGCAATTGCCCACGATATTGAATCTGGTGTATTAGACGCCCACGCAAAACTCCCATCGGAAAGAGTGCTATCTGAGCAATTCCAAACCACTCGGGTTGCTGCACGTGAAGCTTTGCTGGCTTTGGAAACTGATGGTTTGATTTATCGATTAGACCGCCGTGGTTGGTATGTTCGTTCTCCGCGTATTATTTATCACCCTCAATCGACAAAAAACTTTAACCAGTTTGTGATTGAACAAGGCTATGAACCTTCTACAGAAGTGATTTCCAGTGAACTGACTCAGGCCACTTCTTGGGATGCCAAGCATTTAAAAGTTGAAAAAGGGCATCCGATTTATTCAGTTTGGCGTCGTCGCTGTATTAATGGACGTCCTGTGTTGGTTGAGCATTTACGTGTGAATGCAGAGCTTTTTCCCGATTTTTTAACTCATGATCTCAAGCAATCCATTACTTTACTGATGGCAAATGAATATAACTGCCATATCACCAGAGCCGACATTAACCTCTATCCAACAGCTTTATCGGAACAACAGGCCAAAGCGCTTCATGTCAATGTCGGTGCACTCGGTTTATATATTTGCCGTAGTAACAGAAATGAAAAGGGTGTAATTACAGATGTTGACCAAGAATATTGGCTACACGATGTCTTAGATTTACATTTCGAAGCACGAGCATAAAAATACAATCTGGTTTAAACCAGATTAATCAAACTGTCATATAAACCTGTTGAAATACGATCATCAAATAATTGCATTCGATGGTTTGCAGATGAAACAGTATGTTCAACAGACAATTAAACTTGGCACTGCATCAGTTTTAGGTGTGGTGGTCGCTTTTCAAATGGGATGTTCATCAGCAACATCAAAAAACTCAGAAGAAATTACCGTCTATACGGCAGTGGAAGCCGACCAGCTTAAACAATACCAAGAAGAATTACACAAAGCTTATCCAGAGCTAAAAGTAAAATGGGTACGAGATTCAACTGGTGTAATTACCGCTAAACTTTTGGCAGAGCAGAAAAACCCACAAGCGGATGTGATTTTTGGTGTGGCTTTAACCAGTTTGCTGGTCATGGAAAAGAAAGACATGCTTGAGCCTTTTAAACCTGAAGGTGTCCAAAATTTAAAACCCGAATTTGTAAGTCAAAAACCTGTACCGACTTGGACGGGTATGGATGCATGGGAATCTGCAATCTGTGTAAATAAAGTCGAATTAGAAAAACGTAAGTTACCGATTCCAAAAACTTGGAAAGATTTAACCAACCCGATTTATAAAAACCTAATTGTGATGCCAAATCCGGCATCAAGCGGTACGGGGTATTTAGATGTGACTGCTTGGATGCAGATCTGGGGTGAAAAGCAGGCGTGGGACTATATGCAGGCTTTAGATAAAAACATTTCGCAATATCCTCATTCTGGTTCAAAACCTTGCAAAATGGCCGCACAAGGCGAAATTCCAATTGGTATTTCTTTCGGTTATCCAGCATTTAAATTAAAAGCAGATGGCGCACCTTTGGAAGTGGTTTATCCAACTGAAGGGTTAGGTTGGGAACTGGAAGCCTCAGCAATTGTGAAAGGAACCAAGAAATTAAGTAGCGCACAAAAATTTATTAATTGGTCGGTAAGCAAAGCGGCAAATGAAGCTTATGCGCATAACTTTTCAATGGTCGCTTATAAAGGTATTGAAAATACCACCATGAGTTTCCCGAAAAACCTTCCTCAACTGCTTGTAAAAAATGATTTTTATTGGGCGGCCGAACAGCGTGAACGTATTTTGGCTGAATGGTCAAAGCGTTTTGAAAAGTGATCTTTTGAATAAGGGCCTCATTATGCAAATTCCTTCGTCATTGCAATCATCGCTGCTAGGTCAAAACCAAAAGGCCGAGTTAGCAGGGCATTTATTGTCGACTTTAACGACCTATAAATATCCTGAACATGGCCCCTCAGTTTTAGAAGTGGTGGATATTCAAAAAAAGTTCCAACACTTTCAGGCTCTAACACATATTAATTTAGACCTGAAAGCTGGCGAGTTCGTCAGCTTTTTAGGGCCTTCAGGATGCGGTAAAACCACATTGTTACGCATAATTGCGGGTCTTGAAAAACCTGATTATGGAAAGGTTATAAAAAAGGGAACAGATATAACTTTGCTGAGTGCTGAAAAGCGTCACTGTGGCATTGTGTTTCAAAACTATGCGTTATTTCCAAACTTAAACGTTGAAGAAAATATTGCTTTTGGCTTGGACAAAAAAAAGTGGGATAAAGCACAGCGTAATCAACGGGTTCAGCAGTTATTAGAGCTGATTGAGTTACCTGATATTGCAAAAAAATATCCAAATCAATTGTCGGGCGGGCAGCAGCAACGTGTTGCGCTCGCTCGGGCAATTGCACCGAACCCGGATATTTTACTGCTAGATGAACCGCTTTCAGCACTTGATGCTCAGGTACGTCTGAACCTAAGACAAAAGATTCGCTCAATTCAATCGCAGCTTAATTTGCCAACCATTATGGTGACGCACGACCAAGAAGAAGCATTAAGCATTTCTGACCGTGTTGTGGTGATGAATCATGGCGTGATTGAGCAAATTGATACGCCACACAATATTTATTACAAGCCACAAACCCAATTCGTTGCAAAGTTTATTGGGACTATGAACTTTTTAAAAGCTACTTGTGCAGTACCGAATCAGATCAATGTTTTAGGTTTTATTCCTTTAAATTTGGAACAGCAAAAACTTAAAGCAGGGCAAAACTACAGTATGGGTTTTAGGCCCGAAGCTGTCGAGTTGGTAGATGATTTTGGCAGTGACAAAGAATCGCTGTATTTGCCAGTTAAAGTATTAAGCACTGAATTTTTAGGTGCAAAACGCCGTTTATTTTGCGCCATTCATATTGATGGAATTGAGCAGACAAAACACCTTTTGCAAATTGAAATTGAAAATACAAAGTTCAAATCTTTGCAAGAACTCATGTTTATAAAAGTACCTAATCAGCTCATCCATGTTTTTGACGATCAAGGGTATGCACTATGTTAAATGAAACTGCTTCAGCGGTTTTAAAAACACAGCCGCGTCAAAAAACTGAATACTCATTAAGGTCAAATATTGCTTTAGCGAGCGTCGCAATTGCTTTGACTTTAGCGATTATTGCTCCCTTAATAATGCTGTTTCAAAGTGCTTTTTTTGATGAAAATCAAAACTTTGTCGGACTTGAAAACTTTTACAATTACTTTGGTAGTTCCGCTTTACTCAGTTCCGTATTTAACTCTGTGTGGATCGCTTGTACTGCTACTGTCATTACAGTTTTTCTCTCCAGTATTTATGCGTTTGCACTGACCAATGTCAATATTAAAGGCAAAGGCTTCTTTAAATTGGTGGCATTTTTACCAATCTTGGCACCGTCACTTTTGCCATCTTTGGCATTGGTTTATTTATTTGGCAAGCAAGGTGTATTCAAGCCTTTATTGGGTGATGTACAGATTTATGGTCCAATCGGTATTTTAATCAGTTATTGCTTTTGGCTATTTCCAGCAATTTTAATGCTGATGATGGTCTCCTTTAGAAGTGTCGATCAGCGTTTAATTGAAGCATCTTTGTCACTGGGTAAAAATGTCTGGAAGACGCATTATCATGTGACTTTACCTGCAATTCGTTATGGCTTAATCAGTGCAAGTCTGGTGGCTTTTATTTATGTCCTAACAGATTTTGGTATTCCAAAAGTCATTGGTGGTTCATTTAACATGATGGCGCTTGATGTCTATAAACAGATTATTGGTCAGCAAAACATGAGCATGGGTGCAGTCATTTCCATCTTATTATTGCTACCAGCAGTGTTCGTATTTATTTTCGACCGTATACAAAGCAAACGTCATGCACGTTTTCAATCTTTTCAGACTAAACCTTATATCTCTGCGCGTAATAAAAAGCTTGAAGTCGTTCTGAGCATATTTTGTGGCGTAGTTTCGGGTTCGATTTTGCTGATTATCTTTACGGCAATTTTGGCGTCATTTATCCAGTCTTGGCCTTACGATTTGTCTTTAACCTTAGCACACTACAGTTTTGAATATGTCGATGGTGGCGGTTGGGCGGCGTACTTTAACTCGGTTCGTATGGCCTTTTTTAGTACGGTTGTGGGCACGGCACTTATTTTTATGGTGGCACTATTAACTGAACGTTTTAAGGCACATCCACTCATTAAAAACTATGTGCAAGCTTTGGTTTTATTACCTCTTGCAGTGCCGGGGCTAGTTCTAGGTATTGCTTATATTCTGTTCTTTAACCAGCAAAGCAACCCGTTAAATGTGCTGTATGGAACCATGACCATTTTGGTGATTTCAACCATCGTGCATTATTACACTGTACCGCATCTGACTTTAACCAATGCCATTAAACAGATTCCGCTACAGCTTGATCAGGCAGCACAAGCTCTAGGGACATCGAAGTGGAAAACCTTTTGGAAAGTGTATTTGCCTATGTGTTTCCCAGCGCTATGCGATGTATCGGTCTATGTTTTTGTAAATGCCATGACGACCGTATCGGCTGCAATTTTCCTCTATTCACCAGACACCAGTTTAGCGGCGGTGGCCGTTTTAAATATGGATGATGCAGGCGATACGGTTGCTGCTGTTGCGATGAGTATTTTGATTTTAACAACCTCATGTGTTGTCAAACTCATTCATTGGTTGTTTACCCGAAAAATCATGGCAAGAAGCCAACAATGGCGTGAAAGTTCCCACTAAGTGATGTTTAGCTAAACATAATTTTTATTTAACCGACTGAAACGAAATGCTTTGTTCAACAAGGCAAGGGTTTGTTCATCCTAAATTTCGCAAATTGGAAGTCTTATGAATAACGTACAGTTTGATTTAATTGTTGTCGGTGCCGGAATTTTAGGTTTGTCCGCTGCTATACAGGCACAAGAGCAAGGCTTAAAAGTCTGTATTTTTGAGAAAAATGCTAAGCCTGTAGGTGCAACTCGCCGTAATTTTGGCATGGTCGGAACATCGACATTAACCCATCCAGAACAACCATGGCGAAAGTATGCACTTGAAACACGCTCTTTTTACCAGCGTATTCAGGCTGAAACCGATATTTCATTTGAGCAAAGACAAGGCGTATATCTCGCCAATACTGCACTTGAATGGCAGGTTTTAAATGAGTTTGCCGAGCGTGCAGGCACGTACCAGATTCCGGTTCATCTGCTCAGCCATGAAGAACTAACCACACAATTTTCATATTTGAATCCTGAGCAGCAGTTCCAAGGCGGCTTAATCTTTGAGGAAGATTATTCGATAGAGCCGCATGTGATCGGTCAGCGACTATTGGCATATGCTGAAAGTAAAGGTGTGGTGATCTATACCAATGCTTGTGTAGTACAAACCAAATACCAGCAGGAAAAGTGTCAGGTTCATCTGGCAAATGGCGAGATTTATTGGGCAAATAAAGTTTTGATCTGTCACGGTGAGGTCATCGATATTTTATATCCAGAATTGCTGCAAAGTTTGAACCTGAAACGTTGCGGTTTACAAATGGTACTGACTCAACCATTTCAACAAAAATTAAATGCTTCTCTTTATTCAGGTTTATCCATTTCGCGCTATCCAGCCTTTGAAATTTGTCCGAGTCATGATGAGCTGATTAAAGCGTCACAACGAGGATTTGTTAAAGAATTTGGGATTCATATTCTGATTAAACAAAACGAATTTGGTGAACTGATTGTGGGTGATAGTCACGAATACCATCCGCTTGATGAAGCACCTCAATTTGAGCAACGCGAAGACATTAATCAATTTATTCAAGCCTACTGTCATGAAAAATTAGGGCTGACTTTACCTCCAATTCAAAAACGTTGGAATGGTTATTACCTGACCCATGAACATGAGATGGCCTGTGTCACTGAAGCCGAGAACAACATCTTCCTGGTGAGTGCGATCGCTGGCAAAGGTATGACCACTGGGGCTGGATTTATGAAAAAAATATTAGAACAAAATATTTACTAGTTTGTCATCTGGTTTAAACCAGATTGGTGTATATTGAAATTAACGTGAACGAAACGAGCAATCTTATGAACATGCAACCACAAATCGATATGGATTTAGAAAACAAATATCTGCTTTTGACACCAGGTCCATTATCAACTTCTGGGACGGTCCGCCGTGCCATGCAAAAAGACTGGTGTACTTGGGATCAAGAATATAATTCGCTTGTACAAGATATCCGCTCTCGATTGGTCAATTTGGCAACCAGTCAACCTGAAACATATACGGCTGTGTTAATGCAAGGCAGTGGAAGTTTTGCGGTGGAGTCTGTGCTTGGGTCAGCTATTCCGCGTGATGGCAAAATCTTGATTATCAATAACGGCGCTTATGGTGCACGTATGGTGCAAATGGCGCGTTGCCTAAATATTGAAGTGATCGAGCTGAACTATTTAGAAACCCAAACACCAGATTTACAAGAGATTGAACGTGTTTTACAAGATCAAACTATTAGCCATGTTGCTTGTGTGCACTGTGAAACCACCACGGGAATTTTAAACCCGATTCAAGACATTGGCCGTTTAGTTAAATCGGCAGGAAAAATCTGGATTGTAGATGCGATGAGTTCATTTGGCGGTGTGCCAATCGATATCGCAGAGCTTGAAATTGATTTTCTGATTTCAAGTGCGAATAAATGTATTCAAGGTGTGCCGGGCTTTGGTTTTATTTTGGCGAAACGTGATTGCCTAGAAGCGTGTAAAGGTTTGGCACGTTCGGTCAGCCTCGATTTATATGACCAGTGGAACACAATGGAGCAGCATAACGGTAAATGGCGCTTTACCTCGCCAACCCATGTAGTACGTGCATTTTACCAAGCCTTGCTTGAGCTTGAGGCAGAGGGCGGAGTTGCTGCACGTTATCAACGTTATTTACAAAACCAGCAAACCTTATCTCAAGGTATGCAACAGCTTGGTTTTGAATTGGTATTAGGCAATCAAGCACCTCAATCACCAATTATCACGACATTCCTTTACCCGACAGTTGAAACATTTAGCTTTCAGTCATTTTACGAAACCTTGAAAAATTCAGGCTATGTAATTTATCCGGGCAAAGTTACCGACCTCAACTGCTTCCGTATTGGCAATATTGGCGAAGTTTATGTTCAAGATATTGAAGGGCTTCTTGCTGCAATTGCCAGCTACTGCAAGAACCATTTACAGAACGCTGTACCAGCATAGTTTTTAAATCATTTAAATTAAAGGTTAATACATCATGAAGACGAACAATACACAAATTCAGGCTGTTGTTTTTGACTGGGCTGGCACAACAGTAGATTTTGGCTCACGCGCACCTATTTTGGCTTTTATGGCTTTATTTAAAGACAATAAAGTTGAAATTACGATTGAAGAAGCTCGTGCACCAATGGGTTTGGAAAAACGCGACCATATAGCTGCTGTTTTAAAAATGCCGCGTGTAGCAGCAGCATGGCAGGAAGTATATGGGCAGGCTGCAACAGAGGCAGATATTGACCGTTTATATAAAGACTTTATTCCTTACCAATTAAAATCGATTCCAACATGTTCTGCTTTAATTCCGGGTGCATTGGCGACTTTTGAAAATATTAAAGGCCGCGGTGCAAAAATCGGCAGTAACACGGGCTATGCATCAATGATGATTGGACGATTGGTTAAAGATGCTGCCGATCAGGGCTATCGACCGGACTGTATTGTTACTGCCAGTGACGTGAAATTTGGTCGTCCATATCCTGAAATGTTATGGAAAAACTTAATTCAACTTGATGTATCAGACATCAAAACTGTTGTAAAAGTGGATGATACCGTGGTGGGTATTGATGAAGGTTTAAATGCGGGATGCTGGACTGTAGGACTTGCGATTAGCGGCAATGAAGTCGGTTTAAGCTATGAAGAGTGGAGTGCATTATCGACTGATGAACAGATTGTGCTAAAAGATAAAGCCTATCGAAAAATGAATGCTTCGGGTGCTCACTATGTGATTGATAGTGTCGCAGACTTGCCAAATGTACTGGACGATATTGAACGCCGTTTGGGGCAGGGTGAGCGACCTTAAATATAGTTTAGGTCAATATATTTTTAAGCTTAGCTCCCTTGGGAGCTAAGCTTACCTAAAAAATTAAAATGAAGAGTAATAAACTCCACATATTTGAAAATAAGGAGCAACCTTGCAGATTAAACTCCTATTTTCCTCTAACTATCTAAACATATGCTCCAATAGTTAGTTCCATCACCACATATAAATATATGTAATGAATCTTTTTACGACTTTTGTGGGTCGTATATTTTTTCTTTAATAAATAGAGCAGGGATCACACCACAAATCAGGTAAGCTGCACCCATCACGACAAAACCTAAACCAATTGAGCCGCCGGATGCTAAGAAGCCGATAGTTGCAGGAGCTAATGCCGCGCCTAAACGTCCAACATTATAAGCGCCGCCAATGGCTGTACCGCGAATAGCTGTCGCAAAACTTTCGGTCATATAGGTTGCATTTACGCCATAAGGGATGCCATAGAGAAAGCCGAAAGTAATGAGTAAATAAAGAATGTTGCTTGGCGAGTTATAAAAAACAATTAGAGGTAAGAAAATAGCAGTACCGATTGCACCGAATGCATAGGTGAAGCGACGTCCTAATTTATCAGCCATCATGCCTGCAAGGACCTTACCTAAAATCATGGCGGTATATGTACCTACCATATAAGCCGTCATTTCTTTGAACTTCATACCCAGTTCACTTTCTAGATATGACGGCATCCAGTTATTTACACCATAATAGCCAAACTGTAAGAAGCCCGCGGTTAATGCCCACAAGATAAACATATTACGGTTTCGTTTATCTTGGAAAATAAGCTTAAATGCTGAAGACTTCGGAGCGTTTTGCGCCAAAACAGGTTGTTGTAGTCGAGACTTTTGCCATGCTTCTGGTTCTGGTACCAGAATATGCATGAGAACAGCAATAACGACGGGAATAATGGCAACATAAAACAGCATACGCCAGCCATGATCAGGAATAATCCAACCTGCAAGTAAAGTCGCAACAATATATCCAACAGTCCAGCCAGCTTGTAAGGTTCCAAGGACTGTTGTGCGGTAACGTGTTGGGACATATTCGGCCATGAGGGTATTACAGGCGATATAGAGTGAACCCAAACCCAGTGACGCAAAAAATCTTAAAATACCAAACTGAAGAAAGCTTTGAGTAAAACCTAAGCCACAGGTGAGGAGCGAGAAAATTAAAATAGAAATAACTACAATGCGCACACGACCAAATTTATCGCATGCCCATCCCCCAAAAATGCCACCAACAGCCATACCTGCTAATGTAAAACTGCCAAGCATACCTGCCTGTACTGAACTTAATCCAAAATCTGCCTTAATACTATTTAAGCTATAAGACAGCAGCATCAAATCTGCACCATCTACTAATAGGGCCAGAAAAGCAAAAATGAATGCTATTTTCCACGTATGAGGCTGTATACGAGAAAGACCTTCTTTGTAATTTGTAGCCATAATCCATTACCTACATTTGATAAAAAGCACTTCAAGTCGTTTTGAAATGCATTAAATTTGATTAAGATGCAGCGCGAATCATATTTCGGGCAATAATCACTTGTTGAATTTGAGTGGTCCCTTCATAGAGCCGGAACAAACGAACATCTCGATAAAAACGTTCAATGGCATATTCACTGATGTAACCCGCACCGCCGTGAATCTGTACACAGCGATCGGCGACACGACCACACATTTCGGTCGCAAACATTTTTGCACATGAAGCTTCAGTGCTAACGTTATGTCCAGCATCGCGTAGGCGTGCAGCGTCTAAGACCATACATTTAGCGGCGTAAATTTCGGCTTTTGAGTCGGCAAGCATGGCTTGAATGAGTTGAAATTCGGCAATAGGTTGTCCAAACTGCTTGCGTTCGATGGCGTAATTTAAAGAATCATCTAGCATTCGTGTTGCTGCGCCGACACTTAAAGCAGCAATATGCAAACGGCCTTTATCGAGCACTTTCATGGCCGTTTTAAAACCAACACCTTCCACGCCACCAATGAGAGCAGAGGCAGGAATACGACAATTTTCAAAAATCACATCACAGGTATGGGCACCTTTTTGACCCATTTTTTTATCGCGTTTACCAAGTGAAATGCCTGGGGTTTGACTGTCGACAATAAACGCAGAAATACCACCAGCACCTTTAATATCAGAATTTGTACGTGCCATGACTGTAAATACGCCAGCATGGGGTGCATTGGTAATAAAGCGTTTAGTGCCGTTTAACACATAAAAATCGCCATCTTTTACAGCGCTGGTTTTTAAAGAAGCTGCGTCCGATCCTGCGTCTGGTTCGGTTAAGCAAAAAGAACTGATCACTTCACCACGTGCTAAACGTGGCAAGAAAAATGATTTTTGTGCTTCCGTCCCGTCAATAATCAGGCCACTTGAACCAATACCATTATTGGTTCCAATCAGAGAGCGAAAAGCAGGAGAGGTACGACCTAATTCAAAAGCGACATAGACCTCTTCTTCCATTGTTAGGCCAAGACCTTCGTACTCTTCAGGAATGGTTAAACCAAATAATCCCAGCGCTTTCATTTGTTCAACGATGTGTTGAGGAATTTCATCCGTTTCAGCGACTTCATTCTCATGAGGAATTAATACACCTTCAACAAATTGCCGAATCATATCAACAAGTTGATCTAAGGTTTCCTGATCTCGAATCATAGTCTCGTCCTTTTACTACATGCAAAAAACATCAATGTGATGTTCGTAAAATCATCAATATTTGAAGCGATAGTAATCAAAGGATGAACGTAAAACAATATATTTTGAAAATTAATTTCGCAATGCGATACTTTGTTGTTGTTTTATGTTTGGCTAATTTATTGATTTATTTAAGCTATATTTTCTTATGAAAAATCATTATTTTTAGTGGAAAATTAAAGTTTGATTTTTAAAATGAGCTGTGTATATTAAAAATATATATCGCTATGCGAAATTTTAAATGGATAAATTTTCCAATAGGAAATGAGTCACAAAATATAGTGGGATGAAGATGGGTGCTTTAAATGGAATTCGGGTGCTTGACTTAAGTCGGGTATTGGCTGGACCTTGGTGTGGGCAGATTCTTGCCGATTTGGGTGCAGAAGTAATCAAGATTGAAAGACCGAAATTCGGTGACGATACTCGTTCTTGGGGGCCGCCTTGGATGAAAAATGACTCAGGCCAAGACACCCAAGAAGCCGCTTATTACCAGTCCACTAACCGCAATAAGTTATCAGTTGCTATCGATATTGCCAGTTCTGATGGACAAGAGCTAATTAAAGCCCTCATTCAAGACACCGATGTCGTGATTGAAAACTACAAAGCGGGTTCTTTGAAAAAGTACGGTTTGGATTATGAGTCTTTATCTGCCATTAACCCTAAACTGGTGTATTGCTCGATTACAGGCTTTGGTCAAACTGGCCCAAGAGCAGAAGAACCTGGTTATGACTTTATTATTCAAGGCATGGGCGGACTCATGTCAGTTACGGGTGAACGTGATGATTTGCCGGGTGGTGGGCCACAAAAAGTAGGGGTCGCATTTTCCGATTTAGCCACAGGTCTTTATTCTACGATTGCCATACAGGCTGCTTTACTCAACCGCCATGTAACGGGTTTAGGCCAATACATTGATATGGCTTTGCTTGATGTTCAAATTGCCACAATGGCAAATCAGGGAATGAACTATCTTTCATCGGGTAATATCCCGAAGCGTTATGGCAATGCACATGCCAATATTGTGCCTTATCAGGTATTTAAAGCTTCTGATCGTGATTTTATTATCGCGTGTGGAAATGACACTCAGTTTATTCAGCTCTGTCGAAGTATTGGGTTACCCGATTTACCAAATGATGCACGTTTTGCTCGAAATGCAGATCGAATCAAACACCGTGAGGAAATTATCGGGATTTTATCAAAACACTTTTTAACTAAAACGGCAGATGAGTGGGTAGATGCGATCTACGCTGCTAAAGTTCCGGTTGGTGTGATTAATAACTTGGAACAAGCTTTTCAAGAGCCTCAAGTCATTGCCCGTGAAATGTTAGTCGAAATGAATCATCCTCAACGTGAAAAATTGAAGGTAATTGGGTCACCAATCAAACTATCTAGAACACCTGTTGAGTACAAAACAGCACCTCCGTTGTTAGGAGAACATACTCAGGCGGTTTTAGGTCGAGTGGTTTCTTCAGAAAAACTAGCTGAGTTGAAAGAAAAGGGCGTAATTGGATAAGTGGCTTAAAGCGGAAGGTTAAAATTATATTTAAAATCAGAAAATAAAATATTTAACCTTTTGCTTTAACGAGTTAAATGAAGTTATGTTTTAGACGCAGACTAGGATGTTTGCTCTTTTGCTATTTATAGAAAAAATAGATTATAATTTTCGCAGTGCGAAACAAAATATGGATTGGTATGACAATGAACGATGCAGTAGATGCAGAACCGACAGAAAAATTATTAGCGCCGTTAAGGCATGAATTATTACATCCGATTGAAGATATGCAGGATGAAAATGATCGCCAATTTATTACTGCATTAGCACGTGGTTTAGAGCTATTACGTTGTTTTACGCCTAAGCATCAGCATTTGGGCAATCAAGAGCTTGCTCAGATGACGGGTTTGCCAAAACCAACCATTACTCGCCTTACACATACCTTGTCTCGTTTGGGTTATATTAAACAAGTACCTAACTCAAGCAAATTCCAGCTTTCAGTGGGGGTTCTTGCGTTTGGTTATTCCATGCTATCTAACGTGTCGATTCGCTCTATTGCTCATCCATATATGAAAAATTTGGCAGACTATGCTGGCGCTGCTGTTGCAATGGCAACACGCGATCGACTGAATATGATTTATCTTGATGTGGTACAAGGCAAAGGCAATATGACCATGCGCCGTCAAGTTGGAACTTATTTACCGATTCATTTAAGTTCAATGGGGCGTGCATGTTTAGCCGCAATGCCTGAAGATGAAAGAGAGTTTCTGTTAGATGCCATTCGTAGTAAACATAAAGAAGACTGGATCAAAATTAACCGTGATCTAGACAAAGCTTTTAAAGACTACCAAGATTTTGGATATTGTTTTTCGATCGGTGAATGGCATAAAGATGTCAATTCGGTTGCGGTTCCACTCATTCATGAACAACATGGTTTACTGGTGTTTAACTGTGGCGGTCCAAGTTTTATTATGAACCGTGAAAAACTTGAAGAAGATATTGCACCACGTCTTTTACACATGGTGAATAATATTCGCACCGAGATTAGCTAAGCCAATCTGATTTACTTATAAAAGCCAGCTTTGAAAATCAAAGCTGGCTTTTTAGTAGGCGAACTTTAAGCTGTTTGCTTGTGAAAGTTCGGTTTTCTTTTTTCTTTGAAAGCATTTAATGCTTCTTTAAACTCGCAACCTTGCAAACAATGCGAGAAAATAGTCGACTCATGATCAATACGATTGAGTAGATCATCAATTGGCATATCTCTTAGTAACTTTTTACTGAGTTGTAAGGCTTGGCTTGGTTTGTGAGCGAGTTTAATTGCCACATCTTCAACGACTTGATCCAGCTCGGTTGCCTCAAATATTTCATTCACTAAGCCATAATTCTTCGCTTGATCTGCCGAAAACTTTTCACCGAGTAAAATAATTTCTGAAGCACGAGCAAAGCCCAATAATCTTGGCAAGATATAACTTGAACCTGCTTCAGGTACCAGTCCCAAGTTTACAAATGGGAACTGAAAAATAGAGTTTTGGCTTGCATACACAAGGTCGCAATGTAGAAGCATGGTGCTGCCGATGCCAATGGCCACACCGTTTACTTTAGCAATAATTGGTTTTGGAAAGGTTGCCAAGCTTTTTAAAAAAACAATGGAAGCGGGCGGTTCGGAACTTGATGTGTCGCGTGTTTCGAATGCGTTGACATCATTGCCACTGGTAAATGCAGCTCCTTCACCAGTCAGTATAACCACGTGAACGTCTTGATTGGTTGCAGCTTCATTTAATGCCAGACTTAGAGTCGCATACATTTCATAGTTAATTGCATTTTTTTTGGTGGGATTGCTCATGGTGAGCGTTAGTATATTTTTATCAAAAAACTGTTGAATTGAGCCTGTTTTAAGCACGTTTTGAGCTCTATTGTCCTGTTGCATCATTCATTCCTTTAAATTAAATATTTGAAAATTATTTGTTTCTTTTTTACGGAAACTCATACTTATTCAAATAACTTGCCGTCTAAAATTTAAACTTATTAAAATGATGCTATCGAAAAATAATTCCGTTATCAATTATTTTATTTTATATTGTGGTATAAAATTTTGTATTGTGAAATTTTTACCTTAAATCACTTTGAATGATGATGGGATTTGTGCGTAAATAAGCATCTAGCTCTGCGAAGGAAATGAGAAGCTAGCTATAGAACAGTGAGTGGAAATAATATGAAGACCAAAATTACAGAACTATTTGAAATCGAGCATCCTATTATTCAAGGCGGTATGCATTATGTTGGTTTTGCAGAGCTGGCGGCTGCGGTTTCAAACGCGGGCGGTTTAGGCATTATCACTGGCCTGACTCAGCGTACGCCTGAAAATTTGGCAAAAGAAATTGCACGTTGCCGAGAAATGACCGATAAGCCTTTCGGGGTAAATTTAACCTTTTTGCCTACGGTGAATACTCCTGATTATCCGGGTTTTGTAGATGCAATTATTAAAGGTGGTGTAAAGATTGTAGAAACAGCAGGGCGGAATCCTGAACAAGTCATGCCGTATTTAAAAGCTGCTGGCATTAAAGTAATTCACAAATGTACTTCGGTTCGACATAGCTTAAAAGCTCAGCAAATTGGGTGCGATGCCGTTTCTGTAGATGGTTTCGAGTGCGGTGGTCACCCCGGCGAAGATGATGTGCCCAATATGATTTTATTGCCTTTAGCTGCCGATGCATTAGAAATCCCGTTTGTTGCTTCAGGTGGAATGGCAGATGGACGCTCACTCGCCGCTGCTTTAGCGATGGGTGCCGATGGAATTAATATGGGAACGCGCTTTATTGCGACTCAGGAAGCTCCCGTACATGCAAATGTGAAACAGGCGATTTTAAATGCAACCGAACGAGATACACGTTTAATTATGCGTGCGTTACGTAATACTGAACGTGTTATGAATAATGCCGCTGTAGAGAAAATCGTGGCAAAAGAAAAAGTACTCGGCGATAACATTAAATTTGAAGATATTATCGAAGAAGTTGCAGGTGTTTATCCAAAAGTCATGATTGATGGTGATGTTAATGCAGGTGCATGGTCATGCGGTTTGGTCGCAAGCTTGATTCATGATGTTCCGACATGCGATGAACTGGTTAACCGAATTGTCAAAGAGGCAGAAGATATTATTCGCGGACGCTTATTAGGACTTTTATAGAATTATCCTAGCTTCTATAACTCATTATTAACCTAATTTATATACATCAGCACAAGTTTTAATTGTGCTGATTTTTTGCATCACTCACACAATAATAAAGACATAAAACGGCAAAAATTAAACCCAAAATACAGACACCCATCCATCCGTAGTGTTTCCAAGCGTAGCTTCCTGCTGTTGTACCTAAAGCTCCACCCGCAAAGTAACCTGTCATATAAATCGCGTTAAACCGTGAGCGTAATTCTTGATTAAGTTTAAATACGATACTTTGGTTGGTGACATGAACAGCAGAAAGTGAAGCGTAGAGAATGAGTAAAGCAATAATGTAAAAGGCGAAGTAGTAGGGTAAAAGTGAAAAAAGAATCCAACTTAAAATAAGCCCGACGCCACAATAAATTGAAATTTTATGAATATAGCCTTGGTCAATAAATTTGCCTGAGAAATTGGCAACGAAAGTCCCTAATACCCCAACAAAACTGAAAAGCCCAATAGTAAAATCGCTAAAAAAATAGGGCGCTGGAGCCAAAAGCAACGACATGGTGGTAAAGGTTAAACTCACACAAGCAAATGTAAAACCACCAATATAAGTTCTGGTTCTTAAACGTCGATTTTGAATAAAAATCAGTGGAAGCGAGCGGATGGTTTTTGCATAGTTTTCAGATTTAGTTGGTGGGAATAACCCAATATTACGGTGCAAAATAAAGGCAATGATAAGTAGTAGAAAACCACTGACCAGATAAATAATGTTCCAAGCAAAAAGCGTAGACATCAATCCTGATAGGGAACGGGCGAGTAAAACCCCCATCATGAGGCCACTTAGTAAAAAACCAACCACACGGCCACTTTGTTGAATCGGAACCAGACTTGCTGCAAGGGGTAATAACAATTGAGCTGAACTGGAAAATAGACCAGTAATGACGGTACCAAGCAGTAAAAGATAAATATTGTGCGAAAAACCGCTAATAATTAATCCACTTGAAGCCAATAACATAAAGATAAATAGCAGTTTGCGCTTTTCTATTATGTCGCCCAACGGCATTAAAAAGAGTAAGCCACATGCGTAGGTGATTTGGGCTAGAGTTGGCACCCACGCTGTAGTTGTTTCGGTTAAATTTAGGCTTACACTAATTGAGTGAATAAGTGGCTGACTAAAATAATTTCCACCTGTGCAAATGCCTGCGGCAATCGCCATTAAAATAATGGTTGGGGTATAGAGTGCGTTTTTCATCATGCCTTAGTCATAATGAAAGTGGAACTTTAATCAACACAACCATGACTGTTTTAAGCAAGATTGTTAGTGCGTTTCATTCAAGGCATCTTGAATGTTGTGCACCATGTGAATTAAACGTGGTCCAATTTCACCTTCAAGTTTTTCCGGATTTAAATGAAAACTTGGCGCACCACAGTTAAAAACATAAAGACCATGTTTGGAGCTGACTAAAGGTACAGCCACCGAGTTCACTTCTTTATGCCACTCGCCTAAAGACAAACAATATCCATAATCTTGGTAATCACGGAAAGCTCGTTCTAAAGAACGTTTTATGGCTGGCCAGTTTTCGGGATTCTTTTGTTTCAACGCATCAAGTAGAAAGTTGCGTTCACGTTCAGGGGTCGCAGCTAAGCATGCTCGGCCCATTGAACTACTATGAATTGGCAAAGTAGAACCAATTGGACGACGCATATTTAATGCAGTTTCAATTTGTACAACATCGATATACACCATATTTAAGCGATCACGTGTTGCCATCGCTACAGGTGCTTGAACATACTGACTCATCTCTTCCATATATTGATGAGCAATATTGCGAATCGAGATGTTAGATAATGCAGCGTATCCTAAAGATAAGACACCAATATCTAGTGTGTATTTGGTCGAGTTAGGCAATTGTTTTAAATAACCTAATGACACAAGGGTATTGGTAATACGTGCAATCGTCGGTTTCGGTAAACCTGTCATTTTTGCTAATTCTTGGTTACCCAGCACCTGATTATTTGCAGAAAAGCATCTTAAAAGTTCTAAACCGCGTGCTAAAGAAGCAATAAATTGTGGGTTATTTTCCCGATGTATATGCGAAATAGGATCTAAACGTATCTCATCAAAATTTATTGGTTTTTCAGTTTCCGTGTTTTGAGACATTCGATCCTCAAATATAATTAAAGCAATAGTTTTGCCATTATATTTCGCTCTGCAAAATAAATCCATTCATCACTGCGCTGTTGTGATGAATGGATATCTGGTGCAGTTTATGAAACGTTTTCAATCACCATTGCAAGACCTTGACCTACACCAATACATAGGCTCACCACGGCATATTTCTTTTTACGACGAATTAGCTCGCGTGCTACTGTTAAGCTAAGACGAGCGCCAGATGCACCAAGTGGATGACCAACTGCAATCGCGCCACCGTTTGGGTTTACACGTGGGTCATTAAAATCAACATTTAAGCCTTTTAAACAAGATAAAACCTGTGAAGCAAAAGCTTCATTAATTTCAATAATATCCATGTCATCTAAGGTAAGACCAGCACGCGCAACGGCTTTTTTAATGGCTTCAATAGGGCCTGCACCCATAATGCGTGGCTCAATACCAGCAGCCGCGGCTGATAAGATTTTTGCCATTGGTTTTAGGCCATATTTTTGACCTGCTGCTTCTGAACCAATCAAAAGTGCTGCTGCACCGTCGTTAATTCCTGAGGCATTACCCGCAGTAACCACGCCACCTTCAAATAGAGGTTTTAACTTTGTGAGTGCTTCAACAGTTGAGCTTGGGCGAGGGTGTTCATCTTCTGAAACGAGTTTAGGCGGTAATTTTTTGCCTTGGAAAACCTCAATTGGAGTAATTTCATCAGCAAAGAAACCTTCTTCTTTGGCTTTTTGATATTTGGCTTGTGATTGAGCTGCAAATAAATCAGCTTGCTCGCGGCTAATACCAAAGTCAGCAGCAACGTTATCACCCGTTTCAGGCATTGAATGGCCGCCGTACTGAGCAATAATTTTTTTATTTGGAAAACGAGATCCAATGGTGGTGTCATAAATTTTTGCATCACGGCTATAAGCACTTTCGGCTTTACCCATTACAAAAGGTGCGCGAGACATACTTTCTACACCACCTGCGATATAGAGCTCACCTTCACCACAAGTAATAGCGCGTGCTGAATCAATTACCGCACCTAAACCACTCGCACATAGGCGGTTTACCGTCTGGCCCGGTACAGTGACAGGTAAACCTGCAAGTAACAGGGCATTTCTCGCTACATTACGACTATCTTCACCTGCTTGGTTGGTGTCGCCTAAAATCACATCTTCAATATCCGCGCCCGGCACACCAGTTTTTTCAAGCAACTTTTGAATGACGGTTGCAGCTAAATCATCAGGACGAATTGAGGCAAGTTCACCTGCATGACGGCCAAATGGACTACGTAAACCATCATAAATATATGCATTTAACATTGAGAAATTCCTTTTCAAGACTCGTGAGTAAAAGTAAGAGGTAAATGAAGTGCGACACGGCGCTGTAACCATGGGCTAGGGCGGTAACGCGGGTCATGCGTAAGCGCTGTTATACGGTTCAGAATGAGTAAGATTTTTTCGCTACCGACTTGATCGCCCCATTCAATTGGTCCAAACGGATAACCTAAACCAAGACGCACCGCGGCATTAATGTCATCTACCGTGGCAACATTTTGCTGGGCAATATCACAGCCTAGATTAATCACCATTGCTAAAACGCGCTGAGCAACAAAGCCAATACTTTCATTAATCATACTCACCAGATTTCCATCTAGATTGAAAATAGAGTGAGCGGCTTGTCGGTATTCAGGTTTGGTAACAAGTGAAGGCATCAAGGTGCGGTGCTTTGCAATGCCATAAAGCATGTCTATAGCAACGGCTTGTTCTGGGTTAATCCCTAAGCGGGTAGCCGCTTGGGTTGTGTCTTCACCGTAGCAAGCGAGTAAACATAAACTATCTGTTTGAGGTTCGGGGTTGATGTCTAGGGCAATATTTTGCTGAGTTAAATAATCTTCAAGCTGTTTTTTATCGTCTAAGAAATCTGCCGCAATCCAAACTTTTGGATATTGCGCTAAACGCTCTACAAACTTGGCAGGTTGTTCACCTGTTTTTGAACCAGTTTCATAATTATAAAAACCTTGATTAACCTTACGTCCGAGTTGCTTGGCGTCTAACATTTGCTTGGTCAGCGGGTTTGGTTTGTAACGGGCTTCTTCATAATACTGATGATAAATCGACTCCATCACAGGATGAGAGACATCAAGGCCTGTTAAATCGAGTAACTCAAATGGCCCCATTCTAAAACCAACGCCGTCACGTAAAATTCGGTCAATTTCACTGATGTCACAGACGTTTTCATTTAAAATTTTAAGTGCTTCGGTTCCATAAGCTCGACCGGCGTGATTAATAATAAATCCAGGGGTGTCCTTCGCAACAACAGGGCGATGACCAAATGCACGAGACAGATCGTTTAAGGCATCAATAATAAGTTGGTCGGTTTTTAAACCACGGATCACCTCGACTACTTTCATGAGTGGAACTGGGTTAAAAAAGTGATAACCCACGACACGTTCGGGTTTTTTGCAGTTTGCCGCAATCGCTGTAATAGAAAGAGAAGAAGTGTTTGAGGCTAAAATGGTATTGTCTGAAACAATGTCTTCAAGCTGTTGCATCAAACTTTGTTTGATATCGAGGCGTTCAACAATTGCTTCTACAATAAGGTCGCAATTTTTTAAATCTTCAATTTGCTGAGCAACAATTAAATGATTATTTGCTGCTGTTGCTTGCTCAGATGTAATTTTATTTTTGTCGACTAACTTTTGAAATGTAGCAGCCAGTTTTTCTTTAGCCTGTTCTGCCGCGCCTGCCTTGACATCATATAAATAAGTAGTATGACCTGACTGCGCAGCAATTTGGGCAATGCCACTGCCCATAATACCGACACCAATCACAGCCATGCTTTTAATATCATAAGTCATGTCGATCATCCTGATAATTAATCTATATTTGAAATTAAACTGAAAAATAGGGCTTGGTGATTTAGCTTAAGCATTGTTTATCACCATCAATTGGTAAGATTTGACCTGAAATAGAGCGTCCGCTATCTGAAGCTATAAATAGGCATAAATCTGCAATATGCTTTGGATTTACAAAATATTTGAGCGACTGATTTTTCAGTGCGTTTTGAGTCACTTCTTCAAGTGAGGTATGGGCTACATCGGCACGGGCCTGTAATACACGTTGAACTCGATCACCATCTACTGCACCCGGAAGAATAGCGTTAACTCGAATATTGTCTGCACCGAGTTCCATAGAAAGCGTTTTGGTAAAACCAATCAGCCCCCATTTTGAAGTGGAATAAGCCAATCGGTATGGATAGCCTAGGCGGCCGGCAATAGACGACATATTTATAATTACGCCTGCTTTTGCTTTTTTTAAATAGGGAATGGCTAACTGGGTAATTGAAAAAGTACTATTCAGGTTTAAATTAATTACCGAGTTCCAATCATCAAAACTTAGTTCATCTGCGGCAACAGTCGGGCCGGAGATACCGGTGTTATTGACTAAAATATCAATACCGCCAAGTTTCTGGACTGCTTCATTAAACATGAGTTTAATTTGCTCATGATCAGCCAAATCACACGTATGTATATGCAGCTTAGGATAATCTTGTTGAAATTGTTCTAAGTTTTTAGCACTAATATCACAAACGAAAACTTCATCATGATTGTTTAAAAAGACTTCAGCAATGTATCGTCCAATCCCTGAACCACCTGCACTAATTAATACTTTTCTACTCATTTTCATTCCTTTGTTACTATCGTTTTAAATTATTTACCTTGATAAGACGGTTTACGTTTTTCAATAAAAGCTTGAACGCCTTCATTTTTATCTTCGGTAGAAAACAGTAACTGGAATGATTTTCGTTCTAGAGTTAAGCCTGCATTTAATGGCACGTCTTCGCTCATGAGTGCAACTTCTTTAATTTGTTGCAGGGCAATAGGAGGCATTTTTGCGAGGCTTTGCGCCATTTGAATCGCAGTTGGAATGGTTTGGTCGTCTTCTGTGACTTGTGAAACAAGACCAATGATATAAGCTTCTTCGGCTTTCACCATAGCACCCGTCATAATCATGCGCATGGCATGAAATTTACCAACCGCACGGAATAAACGTTGTGTCCCACCAGCACCTGGCATTAAACCGACTTTAATTTCCGGTTGACCAAAGGTTGCGCCTTTACCTGCAATAATAATATCAGCGTGCATTGCAAGTTCGCAGCCACCCCCTAATGCATAACCATTTACAGCAGCAATCACGGGTTTAGGGCACTGAGCAATCGCATTCCAATAACGTTCAGTATGACGCAACAACATTTCAGTTGAAGTTGCGGTTGCCATTTCTTTTAAATCTGCACCTGCGGCAAAGACTTCTTCGCCACCTGTGAGCACAACTGCATTGATCTCATCGTTAAAACTTAATTCGGTAAAAGCTTGTGCTAATTGTTTGCGAACCTCTGTATTCAGTGCATTTTTTGCTTCAGGTCGGTTTATTTTTACAATCGCTATTTTTTGAATAGAAAAGTCGACTTCTACGAAATTATTCCCTGTTAATACACTCATTTTTGAATTCCTTGTTTCGCATATCAAAACTATATTCCTTTTATGATGCTTATTTTGGAATTTATTTCAAGTCTTATTTAGTCCATTAGAGCAATTAGGATTTATTAAATAAGCTAAGTATTTGATATTCCGTAATGGTGTGTTTTTAAATTTCGTTTAACGAAATTAATTTTCAAAAAAGCTTGAAATTTGTATTTTTGTTCTCGTACTATGAAACACATCCGCAGTAAACAAGATTTAAAACATGGTATCCAGACAAGCTGGAGATGGCTGATGGGTACGATGGAAATACATAAAAAGGGAGATCACAGATGATCCGTGATGAAGGGATGTTGGAGCAGTTACTTTCAACAATTCGAGATTTTGTAAAAAATGAATTGATCCCTCGTGAAAACGAAGTGGTAGAGAAAGACAAAATTCCGGATGACATTGTGCAGCAAATGCGTGAGCTAGGTTTGTTCGGTCTCACAATTCCCGAAGAATATGGTGGCCTAGGCATCACCATGGAAGAGGAAGTCAGAGTTGCATTTGAACTTGGACAAACTTCACCGGCTTTTCGTTCTTTAATTGGCACCAATAACGGTATTGGCTCAAGTGCAATTTTGATCGATGGCACAGAAGAGCAAAAGCAAAAATATTTACCTCGTTACGCAAGTGGCGAAATTATTGGTTCATTTTGTTTAACCGAGCCTGAATCTGGTTCCGATGCTGCTTCTTTAAAAACCAGTGCCGTAAAAGATGGCGATTTTTATGTATTAAACGGTACCAAACGTTTTATTACCAATGCACCTCACGCTGCAACTTTCACCGTAATGGCGCGAACCAACCCTGAAATTAAAGGGTCAGGCGGTATTTCAGCTTTTTTAGTTGAGGCCAATACACCAGGTATTACATTGGGAAAAATTGACCAAAAAATGGGACAAAAAGGCTCACACACCTGTGATGTAATTTTTGATAACTGCCGTGTACCTGCTTCTGCATTGATTGGTGGGGTAGAGGGTGTCGGTTTTAAAACGGCCATGAAAGTACTTGATAAAGGTCGCTTGCACATTGGTGCGTATAGTGTGGGTGTTGCTGAACGCATGCTAAACGACGCATTGCACTATGCGATTGAACGTAAGCAGTTTGGTCAGCCTATTGCAAACTTCCAGCTGATTCAAGCCATGCTTGCTGACTCAAAAGCCGAGATTTATGCCGCTAAATGTATGGTCCTAGATGCAGCCCGTCGCCGTGATAATGGCGAAAACATTAGTACAGAAGCGTCTTGCGCAAAAATGTTTGCAACCGAAATGTGTGGCCGTGTTGCTGACCGCTGTGTACAGATTCACGGTGGAGCAGGCTATATCAGTGAATATGCCATTGAACGTTTTTATCGGGATGTCCGTTTGTTCCGTCTCTATGAAGGAACCACGCAAGTTCAACAAATTATTATTGCCAAAAATATGATTAGGGAAGCTACAGCCTAATAAAAAATCAAATGCCATGAGGCATGGGATGCCTCATGTTCCTTCTGAGGATATGGATATGACAACAGAAACAGTTACGCAAAATACGGCTAGCAGTGAAGCTATCCAGACACCAAAAAAAATTTGGATTACCGCATTTATATTCGCTTTTTTAACATTGTTGTGTGATGGGGCAGACTTAGGGTTTTTGGCATTAAGCCTGACCAGTCTTAAAACAGAATTTCATTTGACGGGGGTACAAGCTGGAACACTAGGTAGCTTAACGCTTTTTGGATCGGCTATAGGTGGTCTGATTGGTGGCTGGGCGTGTGACCGTTTTGGGCGAGTTCGCATCATTGTGTTCTTTATTGCTTATTCTTCAGTTTTAACCAGTGCACTGGGTTTTGCTGATTCTTATATGCAATTTGCAGTTTTAAGAACCTTTGGAGCGATGGGCTTAGGTGCGCTCTATATTGCTTGTAATATTTTAATGTCAGAAATGGTGCCAACCAAACATCGCTCAACTGTTTTGGCTACCCTCATGACGGGCTATACCTTGGGTTCTTTGCTAGCGACTTTATTAGCAGGACATATTATTCCTGAACATGGCTGGCGTTTCCTGTATTGGATTGCGATTACGCCTGTAGTGTTGTCAATTTTGATGTACTTTTGTGTACCTGAACCAGAGTCTTGGAAAAAATCTCGTCAATTAAAAGCGTTAGAAGTCGCTCAAAGTAACCAGCCTAAAAAACGTCAAAATCCATATCTTGAAATTTTAAGAGATAAGAAACATGGCACCATGTTTGTTCTTTGGATAATTAGTACTGGTGCATTGCAGTTCGGTTATTACGGCGTAAGTAACTGGTTACCGGCTTACTTAGAGTCTGATCTTGGCATCAAGTTTAAAGAAATGGCCATGTATATGGTCGGTACTTTCCTGATTATGATGTTCGCCAAAGTGATTGCAGGAATTATTGCCGATAAATTAGGACGCCGTGCTGTATTCGCCTTCGGAACCATTGGGACTGCCTTATTTATTCCAGTTATTGTTTATTTAAATACACCAACCAACATTTTATGGATGATGCTGTTCTTCGGTTTCCTTTACGGTATTCCATACGCAATTAATGCCACTTATATGACTGAAAGCTTCCCAACTTCCATTCGTGGTTCGGCAGTGGGAGGTGCTTATAACATTGGCAAAGTACTTTCAATCTTCTCTCCATTAACAATTGGTTATCTATCACAACATGGTTCTATTGGCTTAGGGCTTTTAGTAATGGCTGCAGCTTATTTTATCTGCGGGGTAATTCCATTGTTATTTATTAAAGACCGACTATTTAACCCGCAAAAGGCAGAGTGACAGATCAATCTGTCACCTTAAATTAAGGATGAAAAGGGACAAGTGAGATGATAAATAAAATCACCAGTGACATTGAACCAATTTTAAAAGCGATTCCTGATGGAGCAACCATCATGACAGGCGGGTTCGGTGTGACGGGGCAACCTGCTGAATTAATTGAAGCCTTAATTGATTTAGGAAAAAAAGAACTCACCATTGTAAATAACAATGCGGCTTCTGGTGATCGTGGTTTAACTAAGCTCATTATTGCGGGTTGTGTTAAAAAAATGATTTGTTCATTTCCGAAATCTGCTGGGTCAACCGTTTTTCAAGACTTATATCGTGCGGGAAAAATCGAGTTAGAACTGGTTCCACAAGGTAATTTGGCATGTCGGATTCAGGCAGCGGGGGCTGGTTTAGGTGCTATTTTTACTCCGACTGGCTATGGCACCAAAGTCGCCGAGGGTAAAGAAACACGAACTATTAACGGTAAAAATTATGTACTTGAATATCCACTTGAAGCTGACTTTGCATTGATTTATGCCGATAAAGCCGACCGTTGGGGCAATTTAACTTACCGTAAAGCAGCCCGCAATTTTGGGCCAATTATGGCAAAAGCCTCTAAGACCACAATTGTTCAAGTGAATGATACCGTAGAGCTAGGAACGCTTGACCCAGAGTGCATTATTACACCGGGAATTTTTGTTCAGCACGTTGTAAAAGTAGGAGATATCTAATGTCAGTTCAAAAGCGTTCTCGTGAAGATATTGCCAAACTCATTGCTAATGACATTCCGGAAGGTTCTTATGTCAATTTAGGCATTGGCTTACCGACCAACGTTGCTAAATTTTTGCCAAAAGACAAAGAAATCTTTTTACATTCGGAAAATGGTGTCTTGGCTTTTGGTCCACCACCACAACCGGGTGAGGAAGATGAAGACTTAGTGAATGCCGGAAAAGAACTTGTCACTTTATTAGATGGTGGATGCTTTATGCATCATGGTGACTCGTTTGACATTATGCGTGGCGGTCATTTGGACATTTGTGTGATTGGGGCATTCCAAGTTGCGGTAAATGGAGACTTAGCAAACTGGCATACCGGTAAAGCAGATGATGTACCCGCAGTTGGCGGTGCTATGGATTTGGCAGTCGGTGCTAAAACAATTTATGTCTATATGGAACATGTCACCAAAAAAGGTGAGTCCAAAATTGTAAAAGAACTGAGCTATCCAATGACAGGTGAGCAGTGTGTAAATCGTATTTATACCGATTTATGCATTATTGAACTCAAAGACCAAAAAGCTTATGTCACGGAAATGGTGGAAGGCTTAAGTTTTGATGAATTACAGGCAGTCACAGACTGTGAGTTAATAGATGCACGTGTAGCCTAGATTACACACGGAAAAAACGCTTCTTTAAGGATTAAAAGATGAAAAAATTAATTTTAGCTGCAGCTTGCGCTGCGGCTTCAGGGACTATTTTTGCAAATTCTTCAGATACCACAGAACAAAGAATTAATTTGCTAGAAACCGAGCTGCAAAAATTAAAAGCAGAACTTGTTGCTCAGAAACAAACTCAAAATAATTTACAGGTTAAACAGGTAAAGATTGAAGAGAATATCGAAAAAACTAAAGCGACTGTAACAGAGAAGCCCATTGCTCCTTCATGGGTCACTTGGACGGATAATGTAAAGGTTTACGGTATTGCCCGTGTTGATGCAGCGGTCGACTTTAAATCATCACCTGACTCGGGCGGTAGAACAACCAGCAGTCTGTACCGAACACCTTTTGAAAGTGAAAAACGTTCAAATCATGCACGTTCCGATGCCATGATTAATGCAAGTCGAATTGGTGTTTATTTTAATAGCCCAAATAAAGCAGTTACAGGGAATATTGAAGCCGATTTCTTTGATAGCTCTAACATGGGAACAGGAGATGGTAAATTCCGTATTCGTCATGCATTTTTTACCTATAAAGACTGGACCTTTGGTCAAACATGGTCACTCATGTCTAACATGGAAACTCGTACCGAAGCTGTCGATTACACTCAATTTGTAGGAACCTCTTATACACGTACTCCTCAAATTCGCTATGACTGGAAAATCGATGCCAATAATGATTTAAAAGTAGCTTTGGAATATACAGGTTCGAGAGTCTCGGCATTTCCAACTTTAACGGGTCGCTATACTTTTAAACAAGGTCCTTTAACGGCACTTGCTCAAGGCTTTATTAATGAAAAATCTACGGATGTCGCAACTGCTACGGTGAAGAAAGTAAGCTGGGGCGCTGGAGGCGGTTTAAAATATCAACTCACGCCACAACAATCGGTACAAGCAAATTATCAATATATTGTTGGTGATCAAAAGTTTATGCCGTATACCACGCAAAGTGGTTTGGCAAATTCAACAAGTTTAAATGCCGCGGGTGATTTTTCTTTAAACGAAGACAAAACAGATCTGGTGATGAATAAGTTGAATAGCATCAATATTGGTTATTCATATAAATTCAATGAGCAATGGCGTGCAAACTTATCGGCTTCAATGTTTGATTATGATGATGACACGGCTTATGCCAAACTCAACCCAGATGCCAACAAACGTCTAACGGACTATGCCGCGAACGTCTTTTATTCACCGATTGAGCAAATGGATATTGGTATGGAATATCATCAAGGTAAACGAGAAGTGTTTGATGGCAGAACCGCTGATGTATCACGCGTAAACTTTGTATCAATGTATAAATTTTAAAATGGGGCGTAGTTAAAAATGGAAAAAATAGTTGAGCCCAATGCAGAAAATATACTGTCAAAAAGCTTTATTTTTATCATGGCAATGACATGTGGAATTTGTGCGGGTTCAAACTATTATAACCAGCCCTTAATCTATTCAATTGCTGAAGCATTAAGAGTTAATGCAGATCAGGTCGCTTTAACTATTGTGATTAGCCAACTGTCCTATGCGGTTGGCCTTTTTATATTGGTTCCCTTAGGCGACTTCTTTGAAAAGCGTAGTTATATTTGCTTGCTCATGTGTTGTACGGGCTTTGCACAAGTAGGGCTATCCTTAAGTCAAACCTTGCCAGCTTTATATGGCTTTACCTTTTTAGCCACGTTCTTTTCTATTGCGACTCAAGTTTTAGTCCCTTTTGCCGCAGGTTTAGCCAGCCCGAAAAAAAGCCCTCAAGTTGTAGGCACTCTCATGAGTGGTTTGTTCTTGGGAATATTATTGGCACGTTCTATTGCAGGTTTACTTTCTACAGTTTGGTCGTGGCATGCGGTTTATTTAATTAGCGGAATTGTCATTTTGGTGTTTGCTGGGGTAATGTGGGTGAAGTTGCCAGTTGCGCGTAAGTCCCACCAGCTCAATATTCTACAGATTTATGGTTCACTATTTTCATTAGCTGTTCATCAGCCTCATTTACTACGCCGTGGTTTGGCAGGGGGAATTGGCTTTGGTATTTTGGCTCTCATTTTTACCACCATGACTTTTATTTTGGCGAATGAGCCTTATCACTTTAACGATTTCCAGATTGGTTTATTTGGAATTGTTGGGTTAGCTGGTGTATTTGCGACCCCATGGGCAGGTAAGAAAATTGCAGCAGGGCTTGAAAATAAAATTGCAGTGATTTGCATGGGGCTATTAATAAGTGCATGGATACCACTATTTTTTGCCCAGCAGTCTTTGATGGCCTATGCTGTTGGCGTGATTATGGCGTACTTTGGTTTGTCGGCATTTCATGTGCTTAACCAAAATCTGGTCTACCGAATTTCGGCTGAGGCGCGTTCTCGTATTAATTCAATTTATATGACCTTATATTTTGGTGGAGCTGCTTTAGGTTCTTTTATTGCGGTTTATGCATGGAAACACTGGGGATGGGAAGCGTGTGCTGCCTTAGGTTTAGCGATGGCAATGGTGAGTTTTATGATTGATCGCTTAGATTTTTATGAAATGAACAAGATTGCAAAGCAAGAAAAAGCTCCATAAACAGGAGCTTGGATATTTTATTATTTTCGAATAATCATTAAGGTTGCCGAGGCAAAGGCATACACTTTGCCATTTTCATCTACGATTTTTCCTTCGGTACTAATAATATTGCGGCCTGCGTTAATCAACTCGGCTGTCGCATAGTACGACGTATCAACTTGCATGGGACGGATCATTTTTACATTTAAATCAATAGTTCCATAGCCAACGCCATGTTCAAGTAATGTATGAGCTGCGCTGCCTGTTGCTGTATCTAAAGCTGTGGCGCAAAAGCCGCCGTGTACACCGCCTTGTATATTTCTATGTTCTTTGCGAGGAGTAACTTTATAAGTTGCTTTACCTGCGGAAACTTCAACGAGTTCCATTGGTATGGTGTGAGCCATAGGTGATGGAGAAACTTCACCATTTTTTAAAGCGGTTAAAAATTCGAGACCTGTGTATTGCGGGCTTTCCATAAATCGTCCTTGGATGATTAAGCAATCTAATTACCATACTATAAATTGAATTTTTACGGAATGAAATTTTGCTATACAAAATTTAAAATTATTCTTATAAACAATATTCATGATTTTATTTCGAATATTTTTACTTTAAAACATGAGCTTACATTTTATACCTATATTTTGGTGATAATAATTTTATTAAATTAGTGAAAATATATTTTGCTATAAGAAATTTTTTGATATTTTGGTGTGATTGAAACAATAAAAGTCCATTTAAGGAAAAAACGTTATCTGCCCCTATAACAAAGGCAGTAACATGAAAGGGAAAAACTATGCCTTTATATAAAGCTCCATTACGTGATATGCAATTTGTGCTGCATGAAATGCTTCAAACAGAACAGAACTACCAAGGTTTAAGCAAATATCAGGAAAGCGTAAATCGAGAATTAATTGATCAATATTTAGAAGCAGCAGCAGATTTTTGTGAAAATGAGTTGGTACCGATTAACCAAACTGGTGATCAAGAAGGGTGTCATTTAAATCAAGGCGTAGTCACAACGCCGAAAGGTTTTAAAGAAGCCTACCAAAAATATGCCGAGCTTGGATTTACCTCACTAACGGCTGACCCTGAATATGGAGGGCAAGGCTTACCGACATTGCTGCGGATTGCTATTTCTGAAATGTTATGTGGTTCTAATTGGGCGTGGGCAATGTATCCGGGTTTGTCTCATGGCGCGATGAGAACCATTGAGCACCATGGTACTGAGCAACAAAAACAGCAGTATTTGACTAAACTCATTAGCGGTGTCTGGACCGGAACCATGTGTTTAACCGAATCACATGCGGGTTCGGACCTTGGGTTAATTAGAACGAAAGCAGAACCAAATCCGGATGGGAGCTACTCCATTACGGGGGAAAAGATTTTTATCTCGGCGGGTGAACATGATCTTTCCGAAAATATTATTCATATTGTTTTAGCTCGATTACCTCAGGCACCCGCAGGGACCAAAGGTATTTCTTTATTTATTGTGCCTAAATTTAATGTAGATGATGAAGGTAATTTAGAAGACCGTAATAAAGTCGTCTGTAGCGCGATTGAACATAAAATGGGGATTCATGGAAATGCCACCTGCGTACTAAATTTTGATGGCGCAAAAGGTTACTTGATTGGTCCGGAAAATCGCGGGCTCAATTGTATGTTTACCTTTATGAATACCGCACGTATTGGAACGGCAGTACAAGGGCTTGCAGCTTCTGAAATTTCATTTCAAGGCGCATTAAGTTATGCCAAAGAGCGTCTCGCCATGCGTTCGCTATCTGGTCCTAAATATCCTGAGAAAAATGCCGATCCAATTATTGTCCATCCCGCTGTACGTTCAATGTTAATGACCCAAAAAGCGTTTTCTGAAGGCGGCCGTGCACTGGCTTACTTTTTAGCTCAGCATGTCGATATTGTGGAAAGCTCAAATGATCAGCAACAGCAGAAACACTCCGATGAATTACTGGCGTTTTTAACGCCAATTGCCAAAGCTTTTTTAACCGAGTCAGGTAATGAGTCTGCCAAGTATGGCGTTCAAGTATTTGGCGGTCATGGCTTTATTGTTGAGCATGGAATGGAGCAAATTGTACGTGATGCGCGTATCTCCACGTTATATGAAGGAACGACCGAAATTCAGTCTTTAGATCTGCTGGCACGTAAAGTTCTCAAGTCAGAAGGCAAACTTCTAAAAAATATGACAGATTTAATTGATCAATTTATTGGTCAAGCGCAATCCAATGAAGTCTTGAGACCGTATCTAGAAAAATTAGCTGAGCTTAAGCAACAATGGCTGTCACTGACCAAATCGATTGCAGAGAAAGCAAAGCACAACCCAGAAGAAATTGGGGCCGCTTCGGTGGATTATCTTTATTTTTCTAGTTACGTCGTGTTCGCTTATTTGTGGGCGCGAATGGCACAAGTTGCCCATGAAAAATTAGAATTGGGTACACAAGAGCAAGCTTTTTATAAAGCAAAATTAACTACTGCTAAGTTTTTCTATCAAAAACTTCTACATCGTACACAGAGTCATGCTGCTTCTATTGAGTCTGGCGCTGACGCTGTGATGGAACTAGATCAAGATGCTTTTGCATTTTAGTGAATAGTCATTTTTAGAATCACTGGGTGAAATTTATGTGCGGAATTTTACCTAGTGATTAAATTTGTAATTTTAGACTCATGAGTTTTTGGTAGGAAAAACCAGTTGAGCCAAACAAATAGAGGGTTAACATAAGCATTAAAACGTGAATTTTCATCAAATATTGATGTTGAATAAGGACTACGGAAAGAAAATCATGAATGCTTATTATCAATTATTGAATAGAACAATTGGTCCTCAAGGTGAAGTCATTGCTCATTATTGCTCAACTGTTCATGCACAAGGGGCATGGAATCCTCATGAACAGCATATGGCACCTGCAAGTGGCGTAATTGCGGCAGAGTTAGAGCAATTTTCACCACGACAAGATATGCGAATTGGTCGAATTAGTTTTGATATTTTTGGATTGATTGCGTTTGGTGAATTTACGATTAAGACCCATGTAATTCGTGCCGGTAAAACCATCGAATTGATTGAAGCAGAAATGCAAGCGCAAGGTAAAACCTGTATTGTGGCTCGAGCGTGGCGCATGTGTACTCAAGACAGTTCCGCTATTGCGGGGCTTGAAGATCAGCCCATTCATCATCCCGATACCTTTACAGAATGGACGGGCATGAAAAGATGGCCAGGTGGTTTTATCCAGACATTAGTCACTAAAACTGATGATCAGCACCGCGCGGGTAAAGGTATTGTTTGGCTCAATAATGATATTGAAATCGTGGAAGGGCAATCGACCACAGATTTTGCGCATTTAATTGGTATGGTAGATACTGCAAATGGCATTGTACCAAGACAAGAAGGCGAATTTACGTGGGGCTTTCCAAATCTTGATTTGCAAATTCACATGCATCGTTATCCGCAAGGGAAATGGTTAGGTCTAGAAACCGTTCAGCAATATGGGGCTGATGGTATTGGTTTAACTAGTGCAGTTTTACATGATGTGTATGGTCCATTTGGACGAAGCGAGCAGATTTTGACGTTACGTAAAATGGCTAAATAAATTTTTGAGCCAATAAAAAGTCATCCCTAAGGATGACTTTTTTATTTCGAGATTTAAATTTTAAGCAATTTCTTAGCTACGTACTTTAATGAGTGTTGGTGTAAGTTCATCCCAACGCTGTTTTGCAGCATCCATTGCTTTCATTTTGATATGACCATAACCACGAACTTCTGCCGGTAATTTTGCAATTTGTTCAGCAACTGCCAAGTTATGATTGTCTGGTGCTTCAACAAGTGCTTCAACAAATGCGATGTAACGGTCACGCCAAGCTTGTTCGTGTTGACGCTCTTCTTGACGCGCAAATGGGTCAAGGAAAGTTTCACGAAGCCATTGTAAGCGAGCAAGCATCATCATTGGGAAACGCATCCAGTAACCAAACGCACGTTTACGAACATTTTTCAGACCACCGAGTAACGCTGGTGGAGCAAGATGATACGTTAAACGTAAGCCTTTACCGAATTGGGTTTCGATCGATTCTTTAAAACTTTTACCTGTTAACAGACGTGCAACTTCATATTCATCTTTATATGCCATAACTCTATAAAGCTGAGTTGCAATCGTACCTGTTAATTCTTCAGGTAACTTTTTAGCTGCCAGTTCTACAAGTGTACGGTATTTAGTTGCGTAAGCTTCATTCCAATAGTCCGTTAGACGAGCAGAACGGTCTTCAACAAGTTCAGCTAAAGTTTGCGGAGTTTTGGTTTTTGGCATTGCCGCAAGTAAACGTGCAGCTAAAGTTGGGTCACTTGCAAGATGACAACCCACGCGGAAAGCCTCAAGGTTCTTTTCAACAGCCGTACCATTTAAGCGAATTGCTTTTTCAATACTTTCGCGCAGTAATGGAATACGACCAGATTGCCATGCCATACCGAGTAATAACTGGTTGGTATAAATTGAATCACCTAAGAGTAGTGTTGCAATGCGAGCTGCTGGCAGAGAAACCAGTTGACCTTGACGAACACGACCACGAAGGCGGTCAATTAAATCGCTAATAGGCGCATACCAGTCACGAGATTTAATAAACTCAGAGGTAGGAGTACTGTCTTCATTCACAATGACTAAAGCATCATCTTTTAAGCGAGAGAGAGCAGCGCTACCACCAGCGACTACGGCATCAGCACCGATGAGTAATTCACATTGACCTGCTGGAATTTTAGTAGAAGAAATTTGCTCATCACTTGCTGCAAGTTGTACGTATGAATAAACCGTACCACCTTTTTGGGCAAGTCCAGCCATGTCCATAACACGTGTTGCTTTGCCTTCTAGGTGAGCTGCCATACCAAGCAGTGCACCAATCGTCACAACACCCGTACCACCAATACCGCCGACCATAATACGACTTGGAACGTCATATAATTGAGGAATAATTGGTGATGTTGGCCAGCCTGCGCCAATGCCTTCAAATTTAGCTGGACGTTTCATATCACGTGTATGAACAGTCACAAAACTTGGGCAGAAACCTTCAGCACAAGTGAAGTCTTTATTACAGCTACTTTGGTTAATTTGACGTTTAGTACCTAAAGCTGTCTCTACTGGTTCAATAGATAAACAGTTTGATTTTTTCGAACAGTCGCCACAACCTTCACAAATATCACTGTTAATGTATAAACGTTCAGCTGGGTCAGGGTAGACATCACGTTTACGGCGACGACGTTTTTCACTGGCACAGGTTTGTACATAAATTAAAGCGGTTACACCTGAAACTTCACGTAATTCGCGTTGAACTGCATCAAGTTCATTACGATGGCGAATTTCTACGCCCGGTGCAATGCCGTCTTCTTCGTTTAATAATTTAACTTCATCAGTCACGATGACTTGTTTTTTAATACCTTCCGCAGCAAGCTGACGAGTTAACTGCGCAACACTCAAATGCCCATCTACATGCTGACCACCTGTCATAGCGACTGCATCGTTGTAGAGGATTTTGTAGGTAATATTCGTTTTTGCAGCGATAGATTGGCGAATTGCTAAGTAACCTGAGTGGAAGTAGGTTCCGTCACCAAGGTTAGCAAAAATGTGTTTTTCATTGGTAAATGGTGATGCACCAACCCAACTTACGCCTTCACCGCCCATTTGAGAGAATGTTTCGGTACCACGGTCAAGTGAAACAGCAATATAGTGACAACCAATACCGCCCAGTGCGCGGCTACCTTCAGGGACGACTGTTGAAGAGTTATGAGGGCAACCACTACAGAAATACGGTTTACGTTCAGCAAGATCAATGACACGTTTTGATTCTTGTTCTGCTTTTAGCAGTAAGTCAATTCTGCTTTGGATTTGTGTTTTTAAGCTTTCTGGAATATCGAGTTTTAAGAAGCGAGCAGCCAGCATTTTTGCAATTGGTTCTGGTTGGTACTCATAGTGACCAATGAGAGGTGCTTCTTCAATAGTGGTACTCCATTCACCTTTACCATCAGTTGCTTTACCAATGACACGAGGACGTTTGCCATCAGGCAATGAGTACAGCTCGTCTTTAATTTGCGTCTCAAGAATTGGTCGTTTTTCTTCAATAACGATGAGCTCTTCTAAACCTTCGGCAAATTCACGAATGCCTTGTGGTTCTAAAGGCCAAATCAGACCAACCTGATAAACACGTAGCCCAAGCTGTTGGGCAGTTTCATCTTCAATACCTAAAATACGTAAGGCTTCAATGGTATCTAAATAACCTTTACCACTTGCGGCAATACCGACACGGGCATTTTCACAAGGCCATGTTACGGTGTTGATTTTATTCGCGCGAGCATAGGCCAAAACAGCAGGTAAGCGATATTTATAAAGGCGTTCTTCTTGCTGAATGCCATGATCTGGCCAACGAATATTAACGCCGCCCTCTGGGAAATTAACATCTTCTGGGATAACCGGAGTAACACGGTCTAAGTCAACATGAACTGACGCGGAAGTTTCAACAATTTCACTGACCAGCTTCATTGAAGTCCATAGACCAGAAAAACGTGAAACGGCAATGGCGTGAACACCAAAGTCTAAAATTTGTTGAACGGATGTTGGGTAGAAAATTGGAATACCACAACCAATCATGACATGTTCAGACTGGTGAGGGATTGTAGAAGATTTACATGAGTGGTCATCACCAAATAAGGCAACAACACCACCACGTTCAGAGGTACCAGCTAAGTTAGCATGGCGGAGTACATCGCCTGAACGGTCAACACCCGGGCCTTTACCATACCACCATGAAGACACTCCATCATATTTGCCTTGGCCAGAAAGATTAACTTGTTGCGTACCCCAGATTGCGGTAGCAGCCAAGTCTTCGTTTACACCAGGTTGAAATACAACATTATGGGATTTAAGTAATCCTTGAACTTGCCAAAGGAAACTATCATAGTTACCAACAGGAGAACCGCGATAACCAGAAATAAAACCAGCAGTATGATAACCATTCAACGCGTCACGGCGAGTTTGGGCAAGAGGCAACCGAACAAGTGCCTGAATACCGGTCATATATGCTGTACCGTTATCACTTACATATTTATCTTCAAGTGACACATCCTTTGTTGCAATAATATTTGGAGTGACTTTTGTAGCTATATTCATTTATATCTCCTTAGAATTTTTAGTAGCTCGGACTACTTTCTTTTTTCAACATCCAGTTGAATATTTGGAGCAAGTGACATACGAAATAAAAAAAGATCGGTTCCTCTTCTTAAAAAAAGAATTAGTGCCAATGTATGTACATTTAGTCATTGTGGTTGATCTAAACTGGTGCAACAATCCGTAATTTAGGAAAAGATATTTACGTTATGCGCAAAAATCTCGATGGTGGACTATTGCATGCGATGCATGCATTCCTGAAAGTGATTGATAGCGGGAGTTTCACAGCAGCAGCTGAGCAGATGGATCTGACCACAGCACAGGTTTCACGTCTTATCAGCGAGCTAGAAACACGCTTAGGTACAAAATTAATACAACGCTCAACCCGCCAGCAGGCACTCACCGACATTGGTGCGACTTACGCTGAGCGCTGTCGCCAAGTCATTTCAATGGTAGATGAAGCGGAGTCAGAAGTAACAGGAACGGCATCTAAACCCAAAGGGCGTTTACGTGTATTAAGCATGGGAAGCTTTGGGCATCATTATGTCTTTCCAGTGATGGCCGAGTTTTGTAAGCATTACCCCGAATTAACGGTGGAATATACGACTTCACAATACGTCCCAGACCTGTTGGCAAAAGGGGTCGATGTCAGTCTTTATCTCACTGAATCATTAACAGACTCTCGTTTTGTTGCACGTAGAATAGGCACTATTTTTTCTGTTTTATGTGCTTCACCTGCGTATCTCGAGAAACATGGTGTACCGTCTTCTCCAGAAGACTTAAAAAATCATGCTTGTTTACGCTTGGTAAACCCGTCTATTACGCCAGATTGGCACTTGTTAAATGCAAAGGGTGAGTCTTATCAAATAGATACTGGCGGGCAACTCATTGCAGATAATCCAGAGTTGTTATTAGATGTGGTGCAACAGGATATGGGAGTCGCGTTATTGCCGATGTTCTCGGCTTTAGATGCGGTTCAAAATGGAAGATTATGTCATATTTTGCCTGAGTGGCGTTCGCCCGATATTGGAGTTTATACCTTATTGCCTTCACGCCATTTTATAGATGCCAAAACACGTGCATGGTTAGATTGGGTGGAAGAATATATTTCTCCAAGAATCGAAATGGATGCATCTTATTTTTATAAATAATGAGGTAATTTTTTTAAGGATTACAATTGAATAAGGATGAAGAATAATACAGATTAGAATAAAAATAGGGTAGAAAATGCTTCTTTTGACAGAGGCATTTGATACAGAGATAAATGATAAATTTTAAAAAAATTGCGCAAAGATATTTAATCCCAATTCCTGAACGAAATGAGATAAAGATGAGATGGGATGATCTGGTACTTCGCCTAATATTCAGCCTTATACCAGATGCTAAGTGATTTTAATTTATGACTATGCACACTTGGTTTGCCAATAAGCATTTGCATAGTTCGACAAGTTTTTTCGGTTTAACACATTGCTAATATTTTGGCTGGCCTGCATCAGTTTTTCTAAATCAATGCCAGTTTCAAAACCCATGTGAGACAGCAAATAGAACAGATCTTCGGTCGATACATTGCCCGAAGCTCCTTTGGCATAAGGGCAACCGCCCAGTCCTGCAAGAGACGAGTCAAAAACACGAATGCCTTGCTGTAAAGACTGATAAATATTGGCAATTGCCATGCCGTAGGTGTTGTGGAAATGCCCAGCCAAAACCTTGCTGTCGAGTTCAGCAAGGCAAGCTTGCCACACCTTTTGAACGCGATCTGGAGTAGCTGTGCCAATAGTTTCACCTAAAGATACTTCATAGCAGCCTATGTCATAAAGTCGTTTAACAACTTTCACCACTTGCTCAGGAGCAATTGCGCCTTCATAAGGACAATCGACTATACAAGAGACATAACCGCGCACACGGATGTTATGTGCTTTTGCAGCAGCCATGACATCGCTAAACTTCTCAAAGCTTTCGTCGATTGAGCAGTTAATGTTTTTACGTGTAAAGCTTTCAGAAGCTGCAGTAAACACCGCAACTTCTTTGCATCCTACCGCTTGAGCAGTTTCAAAACCTTTAATATTTGGAGTGAGCAGGCTAAATTGCACATCTGTTGTTTGAGGTAACAGCTTAAATAGCTCATCACTTTGAGCCATTTGTGGTACCCATTTTGCCGAGACGCATGAACCCACTTCAATTGATTTCAGGCCTGCATTAATCAGGTCATTAATGAAGTTTAAGCGTTGTTCAACAGTTAAAGCCTGCTTTTCGTTTTGGAGGCCGTCTCTGGGACCGACCTCCACGATTTTGACAAATTCACTCATGCAACTTCCTCCTGCGCAGGCTGAAATTCCACAAGCTCATCGCCAGCTTTGACCTGATCGCCGACTTGGAAGTAGGAGTCTACAATTACGCCGTCTTTAGGAGCGCGGATGGTATATTCCATTTTCATGGCTTCAAGCGTCATTAAAATATCGTCTTTCTTCACGCTGTGATTTGCACTGACTAGCACTTGAGTGACCACACCCGGCATTGGTGCTTTTAAGTGACCTTCATCGGCTTGGCTATCTGCCTGATTAAAGTCTTGGCGAATATAAGCAAACTTATAGCTTTGTCCATTTTGGAACAAGGTAATGCCTTGCTGACTTTGGTTAAAAGATAGCTTTTGCTGAGTTCCATTAATTTGAACAGACGCCGTATGTGCATCAATCAATTGCCCGGAAATCGGGTAGCTTTGACCGTTATATTCTGCGGTGAAGCCATCGTCATTTGAAGCAAATTTAATTTGAATATTTTGGTTTAAATAGTTCAGTTTGATACTGTGCTGATAAGCAATATTTAAGCGCCAAAGTGGTTGAGCCTGCCAAAGCTGTTTTTGGCTTGAACTGTTGTTATTAAGTTTGCTTAGAAACTCAATGAATGCCGCTGCTACTACAAGTTCTGGTTTGATTTCTTCAGGACTAAACAAGAAGTTTTGTTCACGCTGAATCAGATTGGTATCAAGCTTGGCTTGTTTAAACGATTCGCTACGAACGATTTTTTCAAGGAAAGCAATATTGTTGCCTAAACCATCGACATGGAATTGGCTTAGGGCATGTTGCATTTGAATGAGCGCAGCTTCACGGTTTTTACCCCATACGATCAGTTTGGCAATCATTGGGTCGTAATAGGTCGTGATTTCATCGCCTTCAACAATACCGCTGTCTACACGCACATATTGGTTTTGAGTTGGGTAATGCAGATAGTCAATTTTACCAATTGCAGGTAAAAAGCCTTTTTCAGGTTCTTCAGCGTAAATACGTGCCTCGAGCGCATGTCCGTGAATTTTTAATTCGTTTTGTAGTTTAGGCAAAGGTTCGCCATAAGCCACACGAAGTTGCCATTCAACCAAGTCTTCACCTGTAATCATTTCAGTGACTGGGTGTTCGACTTGTAGACGAGTATTCATTTCCATGAAATACGCCGTACCGTCTTGTTCCACAATAAACTCAACCGTACCAGCACCAACATAATTTACCGCACGTGCCGCATCAATTGCAGCTTGGCGCATTGCATCGAGTTTTTCGCTTGGCATTTGTGGAGCAGGGGCTTCTTCTAGCACTTTTTGGTGGCGACGTTGTACAGAGCAGTCGCGTTCAAACAAATGTACATAGTTGCCATGTGTGTCACCAAACACTTGAACTTCAATATGGCGCGGTTGAATCACATAACGCTCAATCAAGACATCATCATTACCAAAGCTCGATTTGGCTTCACGCTTACAAGAAGCTAAGGCATGCAGAAAGTCTTCACTGCGTTCAACCAGACTCATGCCTTTACCACCACCGCCAGCACTGGCTTTAATTAAAACAGGATAACCAATTCGGTCTGCCTGTTGCTTTAAAAAGTCGGCATCTTGGTTGGTTCCGTGATAACCCGGTGTTAAAGGAACACCTGCTTTTTCCATTAAAGCTTTAGAGGTCGCTTTTAAGCCCATTGCCAAAATGGCATCAACTGGTGGGCCAATAAAGCAAATATTGTGCTGTTGGCAAGCGAGTGCGAACTGGTCATTTTCTGAAAGGAAGCCGTAGCCTGGATGAACCGCTTGGCTGCCTGTATCAATTGCTGCTTGAATAATACGGTCAACCTGTAAATAACTCTGAGTTGCAGGGGACTGACCAATATAAACCGCTTCATCGGCAAGTTTGACATGTTGTGCATTTGCATCTGCATCGGAGTAGACGGCAACTGTTGCAATACCTAATTTTTTAGCTGTGCGAATTACACGGCAGGCAATTTCGCCACGGTTCGCAATTAAAATCTTTTCAAACATGATGATCGTCCTTAATTGTTGTTATTCGAGTTAGAAACCCAAGCAGGCTGCTGTTTATTTAAAAAGGCACTCAGACCTTCTTTTGCCTCGCTGCCTTGACGAACTTGAGCAATATGATGTGCTGTCTGTTGCAGCAAGTCATTGCTCATGGTCTGGTTGCTCACCATTTGAATGAGTTGTTTTGATGCCGCTTGAGCATGCGGACCACCGAGTAATAGAGCATCAATAATTTCTTGAACTTTTTTATCTAAGTCTTCGGCATCTGCAACTTCGTGGGCCAAACCGATTTGTTTGGCTTCACGTGCTGAAATTCGCTCGGCAGTTAAGAAGTAACGAGAGGCTTGTCTTGCGCCAATTGCACGAATTACATAGGGACTAATGGTAGATGGAGCAAGCCCTAAACGAACCTCAGACGTTGCAAACTTGGCATCCGTACTGGCAATGCAAATATCACATGCTGACGCTAAGCCCATGCCGCCACCAAAGGCAATGCCATGTACTCGGGCAATGGTCGGTTGCTTAAGTGTTGCAAGTGCATCAAGCATTTGTGCAAGTTTTAATGCATCTGCTTCATTTTCTGCTGAAGATGCCTGACCTGCCTGTTTCATCCAGTTCAGGTCGGCACCTGCCGAAAAGCTTTTGCCGCGACCCGCTAAAACTACAACACGAATATCATCACGGGTATTGATTTGCTTAAAGCAGGCATGTAGCTCTTCAATGACTGTCGTATTAAAAGCATTGTGCAATTCAGGACGATTCAGCCAAACATAGGCAACCTGACCTTGTTGTTCGAGTTGTAAAAATTGATAGCTCATATACACCTCTTACATGCGGAACACGCCAAATTTGGTTGGCTGGATTGGGGCATTCATTGCAGCAGCAAGACTTAAACCAAGTACTTGGCGAGTTTGAGCTGGGTCAATGACACCGTCATCCCAAAGGCGCGCAGAAGCATAGTACGGATGACCCTGACGCTCGTATTGTTCGCGAATTGGTTGTTTAAACTCGTCTTCTTCTTGCGCTGACCACTCGGCACCTTTTTGCTCAATCTGGTCTCGTTTTAAAGTTGAAAGTACGCTTGCTGCTTGTTCGCCGCCCATTACTGAAATACGAGAGTTCGGCCAAGTCCATAAAAAGCGTGGTGAATAAGCACGTCCGCACATACCGTAGTTACCCGCACCAAATGAACCACCAATAATCAGGGTGAGTTTTGGTACATTTGCGGTAGCAACTGCCATCACCAGTTTGGCGCCGTTTTTTGCGATCCCTTCATTTTCATACTGGCGACCAACCATAAAGCCCGTAATGTTTTGTAGGAATAACAATGGAATATTGCGCTGCGTGCATAGCTCAATAAAGTGCGCACCTTTTTGTGCAGACTCAGAAAATAAAATTCCGTTATTGGCAATAATGCCGACTGGCATACCGTAAAGTGAAGCAAAACCCGTAATCAATGTTGAACCAAAACGTGCTTTGAACTCATCAAAACGAGAGCCGTCTACAATACGTGCAATCACTTCACGAACATCAAAAGGTTTACGCGCATCGCTTGGCACCACGCCATAGAGTTCTGAAGCATCAAATAGCGGTTCATCAACTTGTTTATTTAAGTCATTTGGCTTTTTATTTAAGTTAGCAACAATGTTCCGCGCAATCGCAATGGCATGTTCATCATTTTCAGCTAAATGGTCAGCTACACCCGAAAGACGTGTGTGTACATCGCCACCGCCTAAGTCTTCACTGCTCACCACTTCGCCAGTTGCAGCTTTTACTAGAGGAGGGCCGCCTAAGAAAATCGTACCTTGGTTACGGACAATAATCGTTTCATCAGACATGGCAGGAACATACGCACCGCCAGCGGTACAGCTCCCCATCACCACAGCAATTTGAGCAATACCTAGGCTCGACATGCGTGCTTGGTTATAGAAAATACGCCCGAAATGATCGCGGTCTGGGAAAACCTCATCTTGCATTGGCAAATAAGCACCACCTGAATCCACCAAATAAATACAAGGCAAGTGATTTTGTTCGGCAATTTCTTGTGCGCGTAAATGCTTTTTAACTGTAAGTGGGTAATAGGTTCCGCCTTTAACCGTTGCATCGTTGGCAACGATCATGCAAGTGATACCGTTGACTTGACCAATACCCGCAATCACACCTGCGGCAGGAACATCATCTTCATAAACGTTATACGCTGCCAACTGTCCAATTTCTAAAAATGCCGTGCCCACATCAATCAATTGATCAATACGTTCACGGGGTAAAAGTTTACCTCGAGCCAGATGTTTTTGACGGGCATTTTCACCGCCGCCTAACGCAATACGCTGGGCAACTTGTTTTAGATCTGTGACCAATGTTTGCATGGCTTGCTGGTTTGTTTTGAAGTCTTCACTTCGAACATTAATCTTGCTTTGTAATTGGTTCATAAGATGCATCCTTATTTATAATTATTATTTGGTTTCATTGAAGAGTTCGCGGCCAATTAACATACGGCGAATTTCAGAAGTTCCGGCACCAATTTCATAAAGTTTTGCATCACGCCATAAACGGCCAGCAGGGAACTCATTGATATAACCGTTGCCGCCTAAAGTTTGAATTGCCTCACCAGCCATCCATGTCGCTTTTTCAGCAGCATATAAAATGGCGCTTGCCGCATCTTTACGTAGACTGCGGTCATGGTCAGCTTTATCACATGCAGCACCAACGGCATAGACGAGAGCTTTACATGCCAACCAAGTTGAATACATATCGGCAAGTTTACCTTGCATAAGCTGGAATTCACCTAAAGCTTGGCCAAACTGTTCGCGTTGATGTAAATATGGAATGACCACATCTAAACAGGCATCCATAATACCTAAAGGCCCGGCACTTAAAACTGCTCGTTCATAGTCCAAACCGCTCATCAGTACTTTTGTACCGTTACCCACACCACCGAGTACGTTTTCAGCAGGTACTTCTACATTGTCAAAAAACAGTGGGTAAGTGTTAGAGCCACGCATGCCGAGTTTGTCTAAATGATTACCATGGCTAAAGCCTTTCATGCCTTTTTCAACTAAAAAAGCAGTCATACCTTTCGCTCCAGCTTGCGGATCAGTTTTGGCATATACCACTAATACGTCTGCATCCCCGCCGTTGGTGATCCACATTTTTGAACCATTTAAAACGAAGTGATCTCCTTTTTGCTCAGCACGTAATTTCATGCTGACCACATCAGAACCTGCATTTGGCTCAGACATCGCAAGGGCACCTACATATTCACCGGAAATCAATTTTGGTAAATACTTTTGTTTTTGCTGTTCGTTACCGTTACGGTTAATTTGGTTTACACATAAATTAGAATGAGCACCGTAAGACAAACCAATAGCTGCCGAAGCACGAGAAATTTCTTGTAAGGCAATAATATGAGCTAAATAACCCATATTGGCACCGCCGTATTCTTCAGAAACTGTCATACCTAAAAGGCCCATATCTCCGAATTTCTTCCAGAGATGTGCAGGGAATTTATTGTCTTGATCAACTTGTTGGGCAATCGGTGCAATTTCCTTTGCACAAAATGCGGCTACTGAATCTTGAAGCGCAATTAAAGTTTCATCTAGACCGAAATTCAAGCTGCGTAGGTTCATGATGTTTTCATCCTATTGGTTATATTTGTTGTCCATAAAATATTTTGTGGATATCTGATATGTACCATACAATGATTTTTTAAAAAAGTGAATACAGATTCATAAAATGATTTACAATTCATTTTATTTGTTAGAGAATAAATTATGAGCTATAAACGATCATCTTTAATGCAGGAGCGGATGGAGCAAAATCGTAAGTCGATTTTGAGTTCAGCCAGAAAATTAATTTCAGAGGGAGGGTTTAAAGACGCGCAAATACAAACAATTGCAGAGCAAGCGGGTGTATCAAGTGGACTGGTTTATCGCTACTTTGATAATAAAAGCCAAGTGCTGATTGAAGTTTTGTCTGAGGCTATTAATACAGAGTTATTGGTCATCGATTCGATTACCGAAAGTGAGTTATCGGCAAAACAGAAATTACATAAGGCGGTGGCGACCTTTGTAAAACGGGCACTGAATAGTCCTCAGCTTGCATATTCACTCATGTTTGAACCCGTCGATTCAACGGTTGAGCATGAGCGTTTTCGTGTGAAGCAATTGATTAAACAAAGTATTAAAAAAATACTAGCAGATGGAAATGCAAGTGGTGAGTTTGTCTTGGATGATTTAAACACAGCAGCACTTTGTGTTGTAGGCGCCATGACCTATGTGGTGGTTGAACCTCTAGATCCAGCTCAAAATACAAAGTTTGATCATGCCCACAAAGACTATTTTTCAAAACAGATTGCTGACTTTTGTGTAGATGCTGTGCAGAGGAAATAGGGCAGATAAAGGATAAAACAACACAAAATAAGTAGTTTGGAAAAGTAGTTGCAGTAACAAAAATTAGATCAGGTAAGAAGAGAATAAAAGAATCAAGGAGAATGATTCAATGCAACAAGAACGGTTAAGCTACGCCTCGGGACCAAGCACGCAGCCCTTATTGGGTATGACCATTGGTGAACAATTTGATCAGGCCTGTCGGCAATATGCTGAAAAGGAAGCAATCGTTAGTTTTCATCAAAACAGACGATTAACCTATAAAGCTTTGCAGGATGAAGTAAATGCCTTTGCTTGTAGCCTTTTAAAATTGGGATTAAAAAAAGGAGATCGGTTAGCCATCTGGTCGCCCAACTGTGTGGAATGGACAGTTACCCAATTTGCAGCTTTTAAAGCAGGGATTATTTTAGTTAATCTGAATACAGCTTATAAAAGCCATGAACTTGAATATGTGTTGAATAAAGTCTCATGCAAAGGATTGGTGATTGCTTCTCAATTCAAAACGACTGATTACCAAGAATTACTGACAAAAATTGCCCCAGAATTAACTAACTGTGGAGACAAAGTGCTCAGTTCAGCGCGACTGCCACATTTAAACTTTGTCATTAAAATTGATGATCAGCAACATACGGGTATCCATCGCTTTAGTGATTTAGTCATTACACCAACATCAGAACAACTAGAAGAGTTAAAACAGTTAACCAAACAGCTCCAGTTTGATGAAACCATTAATATTCAATTTACTTCAGGTACAACAGGTAATCCTAAAGGGACAATGTTGACCCATCATAATATTTTAAATAATGGTTATTTTGTCGGTGAAGGCATTCGTTTAACCCCTCAAGATAAAGTGTGTATATCTGTGCCGTTATTTCATTGTTTTGGCATGGTCATGGGGAATCTAGCCTGCGTTACGCATGGTTCAACCATGGTCTATCCATCGGCAGTGTTTAATCCTTTAGAAACTTTAAAAGCGATTCATCAAGAACGTTGTACGGCAGCTTATGGCGTGCCAACTATGTTTATTGCCACCTTAGAACATGAACAGTTTAATGAGTTTGATCTATCGAGCTTAAGAACGGGCATTATGGCAGGTAGTCCTTGCCCACGTGAAATTATGCAGCGAGTTATAGACCGTATGCATATGTCTGAAATCACGATTTGTTACGGTATGACTGAAACCTCGCCAGTAAGTGTACAAAGCTCGGTAAATGACTCGATTGATAAACGAGTAAGCACAGTTGGACATGTTCATCCGCATGTTGAAATTAAAATTGTCGATTTAGAAGGGCAAATTGTTCCGCAAGGTACTTTAGGTGAGCTATGTGTTCGCGGTTATTCAGTGATGGCGGGTTATTGGGGCGAAGAAGAAAAGACTCGAGAAGTGATTGATGCTGCTGGTTGGATGCATACCGGTGATATTGCCGAAATGGATCAAGACGGTTTTATTAAAATTAAAGGCCGTATTAAAGATGTCGTGATTCGTGGTGGGGAAAATCTCTTTCCAAAAGAAATTGAAGACTTTTTATATACTCATCCAGATGTGAGTGACGTACAGGTCATTGGGCTCCCAGATGCGAAATATGGTGAAGAACTCTGTGCTTGTATTATTTTGCACGAACATCATCAAATTGATGAAGACAGTATTCGCCAATTCTGTAAAGAGCATATCTCTCATAATAAAGTGCCGCGCTATGTCCGATTCTTTAATGAGTTTCCAATGACTGCTTCAGGCAAAGCGCAAAAGTTTAAATTGCAGGAAATTATGCGAGCTGAACTTAATTTAACAGGCAATGTCTTTGACTAAAGAAGTCAAGAGTCCAGTCAAAGTGCAGCGAACTATAAATGTAAAGGCAGTTTAAATAGAGGGAAAACAAAATGGCAAAAGACTTTAATAGCCCAAAGGTAGTCGACGGGTATGACCAACATATTCGTAAATTGATTCCGGGCTATGAAGTGATCCATCTACAGGTGGATGCCATTTTGCAGTCGGTATTGCCACCAAATGCTCATATTTTAATTGTGGGCTGTGGGACGGGTTATGAACTCGAATATTTACTTAAACGACATCCCGACTGGAAATTTACAGCAGTTGATCCATCTTTGACTATGCTGCAAAAAGCTCAGGAACAGGTTGAACTTTTAGGTAAGCCTTCCCAAGTCAGCTTTGTTCACGGTGAAACGTCAGATTTATCTCTTGAGAATTGCTTTGATGCTGCACTTTCTATACTGGTGGCTCATTTTATTTCAGATGAGATAAAACCTGTTTTTTTTAAGAATATTTATGATCGTTTAAAAGAAAAAGCAGTTTTGCTGACCTACGATTTAATGACTTGTGTAAACCCACAGCAGCTTCAAGCACTACGTTATTTATGCTTGGCTCAAGGTTTAACGGAAGAGCAATGTCAAAAAATGTTAGAGCGTATGGACCAAGACTTTTTTAGCCTAACTACTGAAGGATATATAAAACTTTTAGAAAAAGCTGGTTTTGAAAGTGTGCAATCTTATACGCAAATTTTGACGTATCAGGGATTTATTGCAAAAAAATAATGGGTTTGGGAAAGCGTTAATACGGATGTAAAACTTACATATTCTCAATGAGGAAGAGAATATAAAAACTGAAAAAAATTAAAAGATTTAGCTTTACTTAAAACAAATTAAAAAGTGGCTTTTAGGCCGCTTTAGGGAGGTTTTGTCTAAAAAAATATGATCGAAGTCTTTCTTGTAAAAGAAATACAAATTTTTAAGCACCTATTTTAGGTAGGTACCTAACAAAAGGGATGTCGAGATCTTTAAGTCTAATTAAAGATCAAAAGGAAAATTTCATGATGAAAGTTTTAAATACAACGGTTCAAAAAAGCCTGTTGGCTGTTTCGATCACTCTATATGTGTCTTCTGCTTTTGCAGGCCAAACAGATCTTGAAATAGCACAACTTCGCCAAGAAGTGAAAGAGTTACGGGCTATGTTACAAGCTAACATGGAGGCGCAAAAATCTTTATCGCAAGGGCGAGTGGAACTAGCAAATTCAATAACTCCTCAAGCCGTATCGCCAATACAGCAAGGTTTAACCAAGTCTGGTGCAGAATTTAACTTATACGGTTATATACGGGCAGATGCTTCTTATCAAATGAAGGGGGCCTCTACTATGTATAACAATATTAGTGGAGTACCGCTCGAAAATACGCCAGAAGAGTCCGCACAAAAAGACCAGTTGCACAGCACCGTTAATGTGACACGGTTTGGGCTGAATTTTAAAACCCCAACTGCTGCGGGTGAGGTAGGCGGGAAACTGGAAATGGACTTCTTTGGGGCAGCCACTCGTGATCAGTTTCGGATACGCCATGCTTATTTAACCTTTAACAAATGGCTCGTCGGTCAAACATGGTCAACTTTTATTGCTCCAGAATATTATCCGGAAACGATCGATGCAGGCACATTTGTAGGAAGTGCATTATTAAGATCGCCACTGGTTCGTTATAGCGATAACTTAACTGCCAATACAAGTTTTGCTGTATCGGTTGAAGACCCGAAATATACCGCTGCATCAGACCCCGATAACAAAATGCGTTTACCAGCTTTGGTAGGGCGTTTAAATCATAAATTTGCCAATGGTTCGATGCTATCGGGGCGTAGTTTTGTTGCCGAAAAGAGAACCAATAATGATGAGGAAATGTCTTGGGGTGTTGGCTTCGGCGGTAAATATCAGGTTACGTCCGATACATTACTTAAAGCCGATTATTACCATGTCAAAGGAGATGGGCGTTTCCTACTATGGAGTAATAGCGGCTATGCAATAGATGATCAAAACAATATACACAGCAATGAATTTGATACCGTTTCTTTGGGTATCACTCATCAATTTACGCCACAAATTCGTTCAACCTTGGGTTATGGCTATATGAAAGCCAAAGATGATAACCGTTTTGCTGAATTACAACGTAATAGCACCACTCAAAATAAAGAGCTTTGGCAGGGCTGGGTGAATGCACTTTATAACCCTTACAAACCAATTACCTTGGGCGTCGAATATGTTTATGGCGAACGAGAAACTTTTGATGGCCGTAACGGGATTGATAGCCGCTTCAATATGATGGCGAGTTATGACTTTTAATTTATTCAGCAAAACCTTGAATAATCTGTTTTTTCTTTAGGGTGCAATATGTCGTTTTAAAAAATTGAATATGAATTTATCTCACAGAGGAGGTGAGTAAATGACAACATCTAAATTAAATGTAAATGAAGTTATTGATCAGGCCAAATTTACCCCTTTTCACTGGAGTATTTTGCTTTGGTGTTTATTAATTATTATTTTTGACGGTTATGATCTGGTGATTTATGGCGTTGTACTGCCTTTGCTGATGCAAGAGTGGTCGTTAACAGCAGTACAAGCGGGGATGTTAGCAAGTACAGCACTGTGCGGAATGATGTTTGGAGCAATGTTCTTTGGAACTTTGGCAGACAAAATAGGCCGTAAAAATGTAATTTTAATTTGTGTAACTCTTTTTAGTGGTTTTACCTTCTTAGGTGCTTTTGCATCAAGCCCACTTGAGTTTGGGGTACTTCGGTTCTTGGCGGGACTAGGCATTGGTGGGGTCATGCCAAATTTAGTGGCACTTACCTCGGAGTACGCACCTAAACGTATACGCAGTACGCTGGTGGGGACCATGTTTAGTGGTTATGCGATTGGGGGAATTCTTTCAGCCTTAATTGGTAGTTATTTGGTTGAAAGTCAGGGGTGGCAAATTATGTTTTTAATTGCTGGTATTCCATTACTTTTATTACCTGTCATTTGGAAGTTTTTACCTGAGTCTTTAACCTTTTTAGTTAAAACAGGTAAAACTGAACAGGCACATAAAATTATTCAAAAAATTTCACCTGAACAAACCTTAACCATCAACACGCACTTAATGCTTAATGAAGATAATGTGCCAACAGGTAGCTCTGTAAAAGGATTATTTCAACAGGGCCGTGCATTTAATACACTCATGTTCTGGCTCGTATTCTTTATGTGCTTACTCATGGTATATGCCTTAAGTAGCTGGTTACCAAAACTCATGCTGGCAGCAGGGTACTCGCTCGGAAAGAGTATTTTATTCTTGCTTGCCTTAAATGTTGGTGCAATGATCGGTTCAATCGGTGGTGGGATTTTGTCTGATAAATTCCACTTAAAACCTGTAATTATGGGAATGCTGCTATCGGGTGTTCTGGCACTGGTTGGCTTAGGTTTTAACTCACCAGCTTATGTTTTATATGGTTTGGTGACTGTGGCAGGAGCGGCAACGATTGGTACCTCAATTTTGCTTTATAGCTATGTGGCGCAATATTATCCATTAAGTGTGCGTTCTACTGGAATTGGCTGTGCCTCTGGTGTTGGTCGTATTGGGGCAATTGTTGGGCCTATCTTAACGGGTCTGTTATTAGGTTTTGAACTTCCCCATAAGATGAATTTTGTGATGATCGCAATCCCTGCAATTTTAGGACTTTTTGCTGTCATGGTACTTCGAAGACATGTAGCTGAAAAACAGTCCATTACACCAAAACTTAACGTCGAGTTAGAAGGTAATTAATCAATATTGATACAGGTAGGGAGCAAATTCCTACCTGTATCTGGACGTTTTATTTATGAAGTAACTGGTTTACATCGACCAGATTTGCCATTTGCTGATTACCACGGTCATTAGGATGTAAATGATCTCCCGAATCATAAATTGGATTTAATCGATCAGGATGTTTAGGGTCTTTTAAGCCTTGATCAAGATCAAGTACGCCGTCAAATGTATGGCTGGTTCTCATCCAGTGATTAATGCGCTGACGTAATTCATCTTTATTCGGTTGATAGTAATTATCTAAAGGAGTGTTGGGTAAGGCACCTGAAAATGGAAGTAACGTTGCCCCAATCACTTGAATACCTTGGCGATGTGCTTCATCTACCACACGTTTATAGCCTTGGGTTAATGCTTCAAAAGTCGGTATTGGTTGTTTAGGTGCAAATGCGGTACCCGGCCATGAGATATCATTAATACCCACCAGAACAATTAATGTTTTCACTCCAGAATATTGAAATACTTCTTTTTTCAAGCGTTCTAAAGCACTGTCGCCCATACCGTCGTTAAGTAACCGATTTCCTGAAATTCCACTATTAATGACCGCTACTTGATGTGGTGATAAGCGCTTAGCTAAAAAGTCGGTCCATCTGGTATTTGCATCTAAAGTTGCAGTTGCACCATCGGTAATTGAATCTCCAATGACTGCAATAACATGTGCTTTACGCTTCGGTTTTACTTCCACAGCTGACAATAATAATCGCGCAGTGGTAGTTTTGGCATTGCTAGGCGTATTTAAGTTGGCGGTCTGGTTGCCTGTAATTAGCCAACTGGTTTGTTTGGCGTCCCAATGAAAAGTTTTAAATGTAGTTGGCTTTTGAATAAAGGTATTAACCATTAATTGCCCATGATTGGGAACAGGTAGCTGGATTGGATCACTCATTAGCTGTTTGCCAGGTAAAATTTGTGCTTTAAGCTTTCCAGAAAAATAAACTGGATAAGCACTCTTTGATTTAAGGCTTTGTCCTTTGATTAGTCCCACGGTAGTTTTATCAATATAGATCGGTTGATCCCCATATTGATTGGTAAAAATAAGCCTAACAGCTTCACCACCTAAACTAATTTGACTAATTTGTTTGATGGTCTGATTAGATATTTGATCTGGAATTAGAGTCGGAAAAACGAAATCTTTATTCCAAACTTTTTGTGGACTAGCTGCCCAAGTGGTAATCCATTGGCTATTTTGTACTTCTGCTTGCGCTACAGTAGATGATAAAACAAGAGAAAATAGGGCAGATTGATAAAGTTTCATCTCGTGAACTCTTTAAAATAAATTAAAGTTATCTTGAAACAAATTGCTGGCTTGTTATAGCGACATAAGCGGAATAAGATTTGTGAATGAAATTCATAAATAGCTTTTGTTATGTCCTATTTTGATATTAATCGGTCTGGCGAGTTGGCAATTTTTATTCGTGTAGTTGAATTAGGAAGCTTTTCGGCAGCCGCAAGAGCTTGCGACATGACGCCATCTGCGGTTAGTAAGTTAATTTCTCGGTTGGAAAAAAGACTTGGCGTCAGACTACTGAACCGTTCAACACGTCAATTCCAACTCACCAGTGAAGGATGCCAGTTTTATGAGCAAGGTATTCAAATCCTGAACGATCTAGACGAACTTGAACAATCTGTTACTGCAAACCATATGCCGCAAGGGCGAATTAGAATTCATACTAGTCTTTCATATTGGACGCATTTTTTATTGCCTTGTATTTCTCTATTTAATCAACGCTACCCACAAATAGAATTAGAAGCTCATTTAAGCGATGAAGTGATTAATTTGGTTGAGCAAAGAATAGATGTTGCAATTCGTACAGGGCCTTTAAAAAGCTCAAACTTGATTGCTCGTACACTCGGGAGCACGCAGAAACATTATGTATGTTCACCAGCCTATATTGAAAAGTATGGCTGTCCGCAGCACCCAGAAGACTTATATGGACATCAGCTTTTAGATGTAAGTTATCAACGCCAGAATAAAACATGGTTCTTTAAAAAAGACGATCAAGAAATCACGCTTGTCCCCACTAAAGTATTAAGAGTAAATCATGGAGAAGCGATCTTACAGTTAGCACTTGCAGATGTGGGCGTTGCACAGCTTAATGAATTCCAAATCCAAAAAGCTGTAGAGCAAAAACTATTGGTCAAAATTCTTGAAGACTGGAATACCAATGCTTCTGAAGAATTTCATGCCGTCTGGATTGGACATGATAAATATGTTCCTAAACGTGTCAGGGCTTTTTTAGATTTCTTGGTCGAGCATGCAAACATTAGTTAATTGGTTTTTTTCTGGCACTTAAC